>JBDGVT010000047.1:0-29379 GCA_039585495.1 Gemmatimonadota bacterium
CCGGTGTAGATGAGCGGGTCGACCTGTGTGAGCCGGCGCGTGTGATCCCGGTACGAGGTGCCGGTGGAGCGATCCACGAACGCAGCGCTGAGCGCACCGTCGAGAACCCGATCGAGGAGGTCGCGCACACGAGTCGAGCAGTTGTCCAAGAAGTACTGGTAGAAGTAATCCCGGTTCTCGGGGAGCGCATTTTCGTCCGCCGCCTGCTGGAGCGCGATCTTCTGGGCGGGAGAGAGCGCCAACTCCTGGATCACCACCTCCCGATCGAGGACTCTATAGCTGTCGATCATTCCCCGCGTCCGAAGGGGGAGCATCATGTACAACATCCGCCCCTGCAGGAAGCGCGGGATGAAGTCGACCTGCTGAAAGTCGAAGTACCCCCAGTTGTATGAGACGTCCTGTCCAGTCTCGGTGTCGAGCACTCGAATCGCGTTGTGACCGTAGCGCTCCCAGACGGCATCACCCTGTGCCGCAGTCACCAGCCAGACGCGGAGATGAGCACCGGGCTCGGTCCCTTCCTGGTCCGCGGCCACCTGGAACGGAGTGGCGAGAGCGTCGGACTCGCTGCCCGAAGCGCCGGTGTACGCTCCGTCCACCGCTAACCCGATCGCTACTACTGCCGCCAGACTCAGACGTCCGCCAGAATTCAATGTCATATGACAATCTGCGGACGAGCCGCGTAACGTCCAAACGCCTCGAATTCCTGGCGGTCGATACCACGACCGGTGATAGGATCCGCGCTCCCGGCAGGAGACCGTCGCGACAACTGTCTCCCTCTCGGGTCGAGTCGTTTTAGATTGCTTCCTTGTCGTGACAACACAGCTACTGAATTCGGCGGAAGGACACTTGGTCGAGATCCCGACAACTGAGCGCAAGCCCGTTGTCTTCTTCGTGGATGATGAGGACGGCATCAGGCGTGTTGTCAGTCGACTTCTCAGAAGGCGCGGTTTCGAGATGATCGGAGCTTCGTCCGCGGCGGAAGCTTCGTCGGTCGTCGATGCTTTCGAGGGCGAAATCGATGCGCTGCTCATGGACATCAATCTTCCCGATGGCTGGGGCGGATTGGTGGCCCAACGCCTCAAGGCGATCCGTCCCGAGATGGCGATCGTCTACACCACGGGCTTCGCAGAAATCGACCCGATCCTCGTGGGTGGCCTGAGCGCGGCTGAGCACGTCATTCGGAAACCTTTCACCGGTGACCAACTCGCAGATGTCCTCACCCGAGCGATCGATGGACGTCGCACAGCGTGATTCCCGCTTCGGCGTGGCCCTTCGGGTCACGCTCTGGCTGGCGGGACTGCTGGTTGCGCTCGCAGTAGGGGCGTTGTCTGCTTACGTGATCCTCAGTGCGGTGTACTTCGCATCTCGGACCTACACCCGGCTCGCGCCCGGGAGCGGGGAGTCTGCCGAGTAGCCGTTTCCCAACCCCGTAGCATGGAGATACGCAATGGACACCTTCATCGATCTCTTCAAGACGGGCGGGCGGGCGAACAGGGCGTGGTACCTTTGGCACATCATTCTCGACGACATCGCCATGGTCACGGCGGGAGTAGGCTTGTTGGTGCTCGCGGTCGTCACCGGGATCCCGTTGCTCATCCTTCCAGCCATCGGCGTGTTCGTCGCGGGCTTTTGGGCTGGAGTGTGCGTTACCATCAAGCGCCTCCACGACATCGATCGTCCGGGATGGCACTGGTGGCTTCTCCTCATCCCGCTTTACAACATCTACCTGGGGCTGTCCCTGCTGTTCGTGAAGGGGACGAGCGGTCCCAATCAGTTTGGCGGTGACCCGCTTGGTGCGTCCGCGCTGACCCCCTAGCGAAAAAGGTCAGGCCCCGGGGAACGTGTGAGTTCCCCGAGGCCCGACCGGGTCAGATCAGTCGCTTCTACTATCGCGACTTGGCCCGCTCCACCTGCAGTTCGATGATGTCGGTCGACCCCTCATCGTACCCGATCAGGTGCTCCACGAAGTACTCGGCTCGTAGCCAGAACCAGTAGTCACCCATGTCTCCGTACCCGTGCCGCTGGCCCGGGAACACGAAGAAATCGAACCGCTTGTTGGCGCGGATCAACGCGTCGGCCATTCGGTGCGTGCCGGCGTGGTGAACGTTGTTGTCGACGTCACCCGTCGTCAGCATCAGGTGGCCCTTCAGATTTGCGGCCAGGTCCGAGTTCTTCTGAATGTCGTACTCGAAGGACACGTTGCCTTCATCGTCGACCACCTCTTTGACTCCATCGTGCTTCTCGGACCAGTTCTGGTTGTACACATCGTTGTCGTGGTTACCCGATGACGACACCGCGACCTTGAAGAAGTCCGGATAGACGAGCATCGCTGCGGTCGACATGAATCCACCGCCGGAGTGCCCGTAGATGCCGACCCGGTCATCGTCGATGAATTCGTGGCGGTCGGCGAGCTGCTCGATCGCAGCCTTCTTATCGGCGAGTCCGTAGTCTCTGAGGTTCCCGTACCCGTAGTTGTGGTACCACTTCGACCGGTCCGGGTGGCCACCACGGTTTCCTATGGTTGTCACGATCATGCCGAACTGCGCCAGGGCCTGCTCCGGCGCGTTGGTCGAGAACGACTTCGACACGGATTCGGTCTGCGGCCCCGGATAGACGTACTGGACGATCGG
This sequence comes from Gemmatimonadota bacterium, assembly GCA_039585495.1. GTDB lineage: Bacteria > Gemmatimonadota > Gemmatimonadetes > Longimicrobiales > Gaopeijiaceae > UBA2589. Next base: position 2,631 of record JBDGVT010000047.1, read on the forward strand.
ATAGGACCGCTCCGGATCGAAGTCATACGGCTTGTACATCACACCGTAGATATCGGTTACGCCGTCGGCCGACTTCACGACGTACGGTTCTGGGAACTGGTATCCGGCCGCCATCAGCTGCGAGAAGTCGGCCACTTCCAGGTCCATGATCTTGTTGCCGGCCTGGTTGTAGAGTGCCGACGCGGGGACCGTGTTGACCCTCGAGTAGTTATCGACGAAGTAGCTGTTCGATTCCGACGCGATCGAACGGTGATCGAAGTCACCGGGGTTGAGCAGCGTCAGGCCACTTCCGTCGAGGCCGACGCGGTACATGTGCATGTAGTACGGATCCTCACCGGGCTCGCGCGCGTTCGCTCGGAAGAGGACCTGGCCGCGCTGTTCGTCGACGCCGACGGCGCCGTCCACGTGCCAGGGCCCTTCGGTGAGCCGCGCGACCAGCGAACCATCGGCCGAGTACCGGTAGAGGTGCGCCCAGCCGTCGCGCTCGGACCACCAGATGAGGTCGCCGTTCTCCATACGGAGGGGCGTCTGGTGCTCGAGGTACGTGTTGAGTCGCTCTTCGATCACGACCCGGACCTCACTCGTTGCCGGATTCACGGCCAATACGTCGATCCGATGCTGGTTGCGGCTGCGGCGCCAGAGCAGCATTTCGTCCGGCGAGAGCCATTTGGTGATGCGAGGCTCGTCCGACCCACCGCCGCCGCCGCCGAAACCGAAGAAGTTCCCGCCGCCGCTCGGGGCGTTGAAGATGCCCATGCGCTGGTCGGCCCACGGTGCATCGTCCACCTGTGACATAGACCGGTTGGCCATGTCGTAGAGCCAGAGCTCGTTCTGGGTGACGTCTTCCTCACCGGGAAGGTCGTACTTGTAGGTCTCGAGCTGCGGACGTTCGTTTCCGATCACGTGAACGACCCAGTAGTCTCCGACCTCGCGGCGATCGCTGCGGATCATGGAGAAGTACTGTGAGTCGTGCGACCACGAGATCTGCGGGTTCTGCCGCTTCTCCCATTCCTCGGCGGTCTCGTCGTCGTTCTGCCCGCGACCGGCGGAGCCGTACGAATAGTGACGTTCACCATCGGTGGTGAGCTGGGTCTCCTCAACGTCGACCTCCTCCTCAGCTTCTTCGGCCTCGTCACCGGTCTTCCCGCGCCGCGCATCGATGATCCGCTCGTAGTCCGAGTAGCTCATCATCCAGAGGTTCGCTTCACGGCTGAAGACGACCATCGTGGTGTCCGGCGAGACCGATGCCCAACCGGGGTGACGGTCCGGGGCTTCGAAGTCGGCGAGTTCGCGGAGCGTGCGTGTGTTCACGTCATACTCGAAGTGATGCACGAGCTTGCTCGCCCGCTGCCGTCCCTCACGATCCTCGTCTTGCTGGTCTCCCTCCGTCTCGTCCTCGTCTTCGGATTCGTCGTCCTGCGACGACGTCACGTCGAACTGGAGTGTGTTGTCGTCGATGAAACGGATGTTCGTGATCGGCAGGTGCTGGCCGTCGTAGGGATCCCGCGTGATGCGCGTCAGTTCTGCGGCAATTCGGTCGTTGTCGAAGATCTGTGCCTTCGAGCCGGCGGCCGGATCCACGATGTAGTAGAACTTGCCGTCCGAGGTCTCCCACTCGTACCAGAACTTGTCCCCGTCGTTGATCCACCGAGGGGTCACCGCCGTGCTGTGGATCAGATCGCGGATCTTGTAGGGAGCCCAGCGCGCCGCGAGGTCGAAGTTGGCCGCGGCCGCGTGGGGGTCTGTCGAATGCTGAGCCTCGAGCTCCTGGGAAGGAGCCGCAAAGCCGAGCGCTGCGACGGCGGCCACAGCGGCGAGCCGGGTCATCGCCGATGTGAGACGGGTACTGAACATGAGAATCTCCAGATGGGTGTTGTGGCGTGTCCAAGAGGCGGCCTCCTTCGGGTACCGTCAATAGGAGAGCCTTGGCGTAGCGAGGCGAGTCGTTCTAGGTTGCAGCACCCCAGGATCATCCGTTTGTAGAGGTACCCAAAAGCGCCCCGTGGCCAGCTCGCTCAGCCGGCCACAGTCCGACGTTCGAACCACGCGACGGGATGCCCAATTCGACATACAGAATTCTCGTTGCCGACGACGACGAGATGATCCGGACGCTGCACGCGGAATTCGTGCGTGGATTTGGCTATGAGGTGGAGATTGCCGCGGACGGAATCGAGGCGATCGCCAAAATCGGGCTCGGCGTCGACCTGGTTCTCACCGACGCCCACATGCCGAACATGGACGGCTTCGAAGTCGCGCGCCGGATCCGTGAAAACCGAACGTCCGACGAGTTGCCGATCGTCATGGTCACGAGCCTCGAGGCTCGTGAAGACCGACTCAGGGCCTATGAAGCCGGCATCAATGACTTCATCAACAAGCCGGTCGACCATACGGAGCTCAAGCTCCGCCTTCGGTGGCTTCTGGAGCTGAAGTCGGCTCAGGATCAGCTGCGCAAAAGCAAAGAGACGCTCCAGAGCACCGTCGAGCTACGCACGCGCGAGTTGCGCCAAGCACTCGAAGAGGTCACCCGCGCCCAGCGTGAGGTCCAGGCTGGGCATTTGGACACGATTCGACGGCTCACGCTCGCGGCGGAGTACAAGGATCACGACACGGCGGGGCACATCGAACGCATCGGGCGATACTCGCAGGTCGTCGGGATGGCGATGCATTTGCAGCCCGGAAAGGTCGATCTGCTCCTGCATGCCGCACCGATGCACGATGTGGGCAAGCTCGGGATCCCGGACAGCATTCTGCTCAAGCCCGGCCCGTTCGATGCGGACGAGCGGGAGATCATGAATACCCACACGACCATCGGCGCCCAGATCCTTTCCGGATCGACGTCGCCGGTCATCCAGATGGGTGAGCGGGTTGCCCTGACCCACCATGAAAAGTGGAATGGGACGGGGTATCCTAACGGCCTGTCGGGAGAAGACATCCCGATCGAGGCTCGCATCTGCAGCGTCGTCGACTTCTTCGATGCCCTGACGATGGATCGCCCGTACCGCAAAGCCGTGCCGAACGACGAGGTGGTCGAGATGATCCTCTCCGAGAACGGAACGAGTTTCGACCCCTCGGTGGTGGAGGTCTTCGTCAAGGTCCGCGGCGACCTCGAGTCCATCCAGGAGGAGTACATCGGATCGTAGGGACCAGGGAGGCGCCGCATCCATGGGTCATGGGAAGCGCTACGACGGGTACACCTCTTTTTCGTATCTGGAGGCGGGAAGCGACTACAAGGAGTTCGTTCTGGCGGACGAACTCGAGCGGGTTCCCCCGTTCAGGGTCCCCCTCTCCGATGAGGAAGAGGCCAGAGCCCACGCGCTCGTAGAGCAATGCCTCCTCGTGTCCATGCACGAGCACCTGGGTGTGTTCCCGGACCGTATCGAGGAGACGCCGGAATACGCCCGGTTGGGTCGGATGAGCACTGCCTTCACCGGCCTCGCGGCCTCACAGTGGGATGCCGTCTTCGACAACCTGATGGATGGGATCTGCACCATCCACTCGTCGTCCGGGTGGCAGTGGGACGACGTTCTACACGATCTGGGGATGCGCCTGTGCGACCTCGCGCATCAGGACTTCGTCACCCCCTGTCTGCGGATCGAAGACGTCCAGCGCGCGCACGACGAGGGGCGGGTGGCCTGGGTCGCTACGATGGAGGGGCGATGATCGAGCACGAGGTCGACCGGATCGACATCTTGCACGGCTTCGGTCTCCGGTCGCTGGGCATTACGTACTCGGAGTCGAACGCGCTCGGGAACGGGCTCAAAGAGGATCGAGACGGGGGGCTGACCAAGTTCGGCCGTAGGGCGGTGGAGCGGATGAACAAGGTCGGACTTCTCATCGACTGCTCTCATTGTGGAGATCAGACGACGCTGGATACGGTCGAGTACAGTGAGAAGCCGATCGTTCTCTCTCATATCGGTGCTCGCGCCCTCTGGGATTCGAAGCGGCTCGCGCCGGACGCGGTTCTGGAGGCGGTGGCGGCGAAGGGGGGCGTCATCGGCATCGAATGCGCACCTCACACGACCCTGACGAAGAACAACCGCACCCACAATCTCGAAGCCTTCATGGAGCACTTCGAGTACGTGCGTTCACTGGTCGGGATCGATCACGTGGGATTCGGCCCGGACACCCTCTACGGCGACCATGTCGGCTTGCATCACACGTATGCTGCGAATCTTTCTCTCAAGGACTCGCGCGGCGACGGAAAGCCCGACCAGGACTTCGAGGAGGTCGAGTACGTCGAAGGCCTCGAAAACCCGACGGAGGGGTCGCACAACATCCTCCGCTGGCTGGTGAAGAACGGGTACTCCGACGAGGACATCGAGAAGGCGTTGGGGGGCAACGCGCTCCGTGTCATGCAGGAGGCATGGGCCTGAAGCTGTGCGTACCGCCAAGACCCTAATCGTCGGAATCGGTCTTTCCCTTCCGGTCTCCGTTGCGGCGCTCCAGGGCTCACCCCCGATCGTGGAATCGGTCGTGCTTACCGCTGACCTGACGGCGGGGGACGGGAGTGCGACTGTGCGCGTGGAATACCGTCTGTCCGGAGGTGCGGTAGGCGCGGCTGTCCCGATCCAGCTCCTCGGATTCGACGATGCGACGACCGATGAGGTGCGTGCCGGAGATCGGGATCCCATCGTACTTTGGCCGGCCTCAGGCACCCTGAGGACTGCAACGATCCACCCATGGGCGGCAGGTACCGTCGAAAACGGCCGGTTCGTTCTGGAGTACGAGATCCTCGAAGCCGTTCAGGAGTCGGGTAACGATTTCCTGGTACGCATTCCCGTCGTCGTGGCCAAGTTGCCCGCCGGGGATGCAGGCGACGAGTTCTTTCGCGCCTCGGTGAGGCTGCCCGCAGCATGGAGAGTGGCGGATGGCTTCCCCTCCGGTTTCCAGACCGACGCTGCCACGCATTCGACATCATTGTCGGTGATGCCCGCCGTGATTCGCCTCCGCGGCACGCTCGACGGCCGGTGGCGTTTGGGGCTGCCACTCTTCGTCGACGTCCTCGTCGTTTCGATCCTTCTGGCGTTCGCGTTCCTTGGTTGGATTCATCTGAAGCGCGTCGCGGGATGATCGGGCCGGGCTTCACGTTCTGGGGCGTGTATCTCGCCTGTGCGCTGATCGTGGTCGGTTATGTGGTCTGGATGATCCGCGAGGAGCGCCGATGACCGCCCAGATGTGGGTCTTCGTCGCCTACTTCATCGTCGTGTTCGGCATCGGCTGGTACAGCTTGCGCGCGACGCGCACCGAAGCCGACTACTGGATCGCGGGGGGTGGGCTCGGGTGGTTTACCGGAGGGGCCACCATGGCGGCGACACACACGTCGGCCGGGACGTTCGTCGGCACCATAGGCGTCATGTATACGGCTGGATGGTCGTTCGCGTGGGTCCTTCTCTCGGTTCCTCTGGGCTACTGGTTCATGGTGGCGGTGCTCGCTCCGCGTTTTACGCGCCAGAGGGAGCTGACGATTCCTGCCTTCATCGAGACCCGATACTACGGAAAGGGTGTCAGGGCGCTGGCGGCCGGAATCATCCTCGTGGCGACCGTCGTCTACATCCAGGCGCAGATCGTCGCCGGCGGTCTCATCGCGAACACCGTCTTCGGCATCCCCACCACCTGGGGCATGATCGGATTCACGACCATCCTGCTCGTGTACACGGTAGTCGGTGGCATGATGGCAGTGGTCTATACGGACGCATTTCAGCTCGTGGTCATGGGCCTCGGTGCCCTCTTCGCGGTGCCGCTCGCGCTCAGGCAGGTCGATGGCCTCGGGAGCCTTCTATCACTGGTAGAGTCGGCTCATCCGCTCGTCTTCACGTGGGAGACGATGCCGGCTACGCTCCTCTTTACGATGGGCCTGTCTTTCTTCTTGGGCGGCATCGCGGGCCCCGAAAAGCTCATCCGACTCTACGCGATGCGAGACATGACAACGATCCGTCGCGGTGTGCTCTTCGCGATCGTGATGATCCTGGGCATCAACCTGTTGGTCTTCCTTCTGGCCCTCTCGTCGATTGTGCTCTTTCCGGTGCTTCCGACCGGCGACCTGGCGATGCCGATGGTGGCCACGGCCGTACTCCCGGCGACGCTCGGGGCGCTCATGCTCGCCGCGATCACGGCGGCCATGATGTCCACTGTCGATTCGCTGCTCATCGTGGCGGGCTCGGCGCTCTCGGTGGACATCTATCAGAACCTCGTGGACCGCGAGGTATCGCCTGCAACGAAGTTGTGGATCGGTCGAATCGGGATCCTCGTGGTCGGCTCGGTGCCGGTGCTTCTCCTATTGAGTGGAGTGGGAGAGGGCGAACTCGTGCAGTTCATCGTGCTTCTCTTCACCGCGCTCATGGCTGCGGCCTTCGTGATGCCCGTCGTAGGGGGCGTGTTGTGGAAACGTGCGACCCGCGAAGGTGCTATGGCCGCCATGTCCGGTGGGGTCATCGCGACCTTTCTCTGGGAGATCTTCGGACCCGCCTCGGTCGAGCCGGTACTTTCAGGCTTCCTCGTCTCCGCCGTACTGTTCGTCGGCGTGAGCCTGGTTACGGCGCCCCCACCGGCGCACGCGCTGGAACCCTACTTCGAGTCCACCTCCTCTTCATCGGGAGCACCCTCTTGAAACGCGGTTGCCCCGCTAGCCCATGATCGGTCCCCGCAAGGCGACCCGCACCACCCGGGTAACGCGGCACGGTGACGCCGAGCCGGCGAGTCGCCGCGACACGCTCGCGGTCGAGGAGCCACTCGAGATCCGTCTGTCCTGGGTCCATGAAGGGACCCGTCGCGTCGAACCGCTTGCGGTTACAATGCGGACCCCTGGTAACGACTTCGAACTGGTGGCCGGATTCCTGCACGGTGAGGGCGTCGTCTCACGCACCGACGACCTCCTCGAGCTGACCTATTGTCGGGGGGGCGAAGAGCAGGAATACAACGTCGTCGAGGCCCGCCTTGCGCCCGATCGGAGCTTCGACTTCGACGACATCAGGCGTCACTTCTACACGACGTCCAGCTGTGGGGTGTGCGGAAAGGCGTCACTCGAGGCGGTCGAGGCGATGGGATGCACTCCGATCGCCTCGGACCTGCTCCTTGGCGAGGACCTGATCGTGGGGCTCCCGAACCGACTCAGAGAAGGGCAGGGAGTGTTCGCCCGAACGGGTGGGCTCCACGCAGCAGGGCTCTTCGACCGAGACGGAGTGGCCCGAGAAGTGATGGAGGACGTGGGCCGCCACAATGCGGTCGACAAGGTGCTCGGTCGGGCTCTTCTCGAGCGTTCACTTCCGGCGGGACATTCGGTTCTGGTCGTGAGTGGCCGAGCGTCGTTCGAGCTCGTCCAGAAATCGCTCGCAGCGGGGGTGCCGATGCTGGTAGCGGTCGGAGCTCCCTCCAGCCTGGCCGTCGACCTGGCGCGCCGCTTCGATCAGACGCTGATCGGCTTCGCCCGCGACGGGGGCTTCAATGTGTACTCGGGAGCGGAACGGGTACGGTGACGCGACCCACGCCCATCCTCGGCGCGGTTCTCGCGGGAGGTGGGAGTCGCCGCCTCGGCCGAGACAAGGCGAGCGCCTCTCTCGGAGAAATCCGCCTCATCGACCGCGCGATAAAGGCGTTGAGTGGGGCATGTGACGAGGTGATCGTCGTCTCCTCTCGACCGGACACACCGGACGGATCCTGGGCCCGGGTGGGGGACCTGCGACCGTCGTGCGGACCCCTGGGAGGGATCGAGGCTGCGCTGGATGCGGCGACCGGTAGAGGTTGTGAGGCGGTGTTCGTACTCGCATGCGATCTGCCTCTGGTTGATTCTGCCGTCGTAGAGACGCTGATGGATGCTCTCGGCCACGGCTCGGCCGTGGCTCCACTACGCGATGGCAATCCCGATGTCGAGCCGCTCTGCGCGATGTACCGCTCCTCATGTCTCTCCGTTGCGAGCGCCCTGCTCGACGACGGCGTCCGGGCGGCTGCGGCACTCTTCGACGCGGTGGATGGGCTCCGCGTGGAGATCGCATCCGAGGTCTTTCTGAACGTCAACACGGAACGCGATCTGGAACGTGCCACGTCGCTTCTCACCTCGTCCGATGAGGGCGCCTGACGCTCGCGCTTGCCGGTTTCGAATAGCGCGGCTCTTTTCCCTGCGATCGTGTCACCCACTGCCCGTCCATCATGAGATTCTTCCTGGGATCATTGGTAATACTGACCTGCGCCCTGACGGTGTCTGCTTGTGCCGCCGGCTCCGGTTCCGACTCGCCTCCTGCCCCGAATACGGGACAGACGGGCAGCCCCGCCTCCGGGGGCGACGAACCCGCCGTCATCACGTCTGCCTCCACGGCTTTCACCGATGCTCAGGCCGACCGCGGGCGGGACACCTTCCGCGCTTCGTGCACCGAGTGCCATTACTCGAGTGAGTTCTCCGACCCACAGTTCAAGTTCAAGTGGAGCCGGCGCTCAGCAGGAAACCTCTATCAGATGATCCAGACCCAGATGCCGGAGACGGCGCCGGGGAGTCTGGCGCCGGAGGAGGCGGTGGAAATCGTCTCGTATATCCTCCGAATGAACGGATTCGAGGCAGGCGAGAGCGAACTCTCACCCGATCGCGCTGTATTGGACGACATCAGTCTCTCATCCATCCGCGACAATTAAAGGGTTTATGGCACTCGATCGACGTGACTTCCTGAAGGTCGCATCGGCTGGCGCAGGGCTGGCGATCGCGGGCTCGCCCGCGTCTGGCGAGGAGACGACGGCGCCCAGGCGGACCCCCTTCGTGAGAAGCGGCCAAGTCCCCGACATCGTGGTCGTAGGCGCAGGCAACTTCGGGGCATGGACAGCCCTCAATCTGCTGCGTGGCGGAGCGCGCGTGACCCTCGTGGACCAGTACGGCCCAGCGAATTCACGGTCCGCGTCCGGAGGAGAAACCCGCGGTGTCCGGAGCAGCTACGGGGACCGCCCTCAAGGGCGGCAGTGGGGGGAGTGGGCGATCCAGGCGATGCAGAAGTGGAAGGACTGGGACGAGCAGTACTCGGACTCCCTGTTGCCACGTCTCTTCTACGAGACGGGGGATCTCATCATGCGCGAGGAGATGAGCCCGTCTATGGAGGGTTCCATGGCCACATGGGACGTGTTGGGGCACCCGTACGAAGTGCTCACCACAGACGAAGTCCGGTATCGATGGCCGATGATTCACACGCCGGACATCGGGGCGGCGATTTACGAGCCGTCGGCAGGCGTGGTGCGGGCTCGCAGAGCGATCGAGTCTGTCGTCCGGGTCTTCCAGCAGGAAGGCGGCCAGGTTCGGGTCGCGAAGGCCGCACCCGGAGATGCCGATGGTCGGACGGTGCAGAACATCCGGCTCGAGAATGGTGAAACCATCGAGGGTGGCCTCTTCGTCTACGCGACCGGGGCCTGGTTCCACCTCTTCCTCCCGGATCTTCTCGGCAAGCGCTACGCTGCGAACGCTGTGGGCCACGTCTACTACTTCGCGACGCCGGCCGGCGACGAGTCCTATCGGTATCCGAACTGTCCGAGCTACGGCGTTCCGGGATGCACCGGTTGGCCTGCTCTGCCCACCGACTCTCGCGGATTCCGTATTCGCACCGGTGGAGACCGAAACAACAACCCCGACGAGAGCGTGCGCTGGATTCCCGAGGACCGGCATGCACGGCCACGGGAAATTCTGTCGAAGTACTTCCCGGCTCTGGCGGACAACCTCATCAACGAGACCCGCGCATGTCACTACAGCCGCACGGTCAGCGGCAACTTCCTCATCGACACGCACCCGGACTTCGACAACGTCTGGCTCGCGGGCGGGGGGCAAGCCGAGTCGTTCAAGCAAGGACCGGTGCTGGGTGAGTTCATCGCCGGGCGCGTGTTCGGCACCGAGACCGACCAGGAACTGAACGAGAGCTTCCGGCTCCTCGACGACGAGTTCGAGTCGGAGAGAGACGATCCTCCAGAGGAGTTCTGAGCCAAGGAGGGTCATGACCGAAGGCGTCGCGGCGCGTCCCGATAACCCCGGGGCTTCGCCGTCGGTTCGTGGGCTCTGGGCCCTCGGCTTCGTCGCACTTTCGTTGGTCGCCCTCGTCGCGGTACCCACCTACTTCGGGCAAAGGCTGGGTGTGGTACAGACCAGGATTATCGACGTCTTGGAACCGGCCGCGCGGCTCAGCTCGAATCTGGGGCTCCTGAAGGCGCGCCAGATGGCTCGCGTCGAGGGCTTCCTGCTCACCGGCGACCGCGCTTTCCGGGCACCGTACATCCTGGCCATCATCGAGGAAGACTCGATCGTAGCCCGGTTGGCCGTCCTCGCGCGCGATCTCGATCGCGATGTCTTCGAGGGGATGGCCCGTTACAACGCCGAGTCCAACGACTGGGATTTCGAGAATCAACGCATTTTCGATCAGGGAGTCGACGAGGGTGCCGGAGACCGGGTACGGTCCGGCTACGAGGACCTCGGCCGAGCCGTTCAGGAACTCGACCGAGCGATCCAGGCCGAAGTGATCGTGGGTCGCCGAGAAATGGCGAACGTGAGGCGACTTCAGACGACCATCACCTTCGCCCTGGTCGGGCTCGCTCTTCTTGCCACGCTGATCGTCGTCCGGGTGGCGTCCCGGTATCGAAGCCTGCTGGCAGAGCGTGAAACGCGTCGGCGCGAGGCCGTCCGAGCGAGGCGGGAAATCGACTCGCTGCTCGAGGCGACGGGAGATGGGGTACTGGGCGTCGACCTCGGAGGGAGTTGTATCTCCCTCAACCGGGCCGGCTCGCGTCTCCTCGGGTACACGGACGGTGAGATCGCGGGTCGTGACGTGTACGCCACGCTTTTTCATTCCGAGTCTGCCGGTACTCCTGCCGATCGTGAGGGCTCGCCCGTTGTCGCGGCGATCGCCGCGGGCGAGCCCCTGGATTCCGGGGCGGACGCCGTACTCTGGAGCCGGAAACGTGTCTCGTTCCCTGCGCGCTGGTCGCTTCGGCCAATGATCGACGGTACGGAGCTCCGAGGTGCGGTCCTGACGTTCACGGACATGACGGAGATCCACGAGAAGGAAGAGGCCCTGCGGAGAGCCATCCGGCAGCGGGAGGACGTCGTATCGATCGTCTCGCACGATCTGCGCAACCCGCTCGGCGTAGCGCTCGCCGCCGCGGACCTCCTTCTGGACCTCCCGCTCGACGAGCAGCAACGCCGGAGGCAGGCCGAGATCATCGCCCGCGCGGGCAAGCGGATGAAAACGCTGATCGAAGATCTGCTTGACGTCGCCAGAATCGAGGCCGGTGCGCTCGTGGTCCGTCCGTCCCTGGAGGCGTTGTTTCCTCTCCTGGAGGAGGCTCGAGACGCGTTCGTCGACCAGGCTCGAGCCCGGCATCTCTCACTCGAGGTCGAGCGGTCGGACGAGAATCCCGAGGCCAGAATCGATCACGATCGGATCATGCAGGTGCTGGCGAATCTCCTGGACAACGCGATCCGGGTGACGCCGGAAGGCGGTCGGATCACGCTCTCCGCGTGGGAGGCCGGCGAAGACGTCTTCGTTTCGGTAGCCGATACCGGGCCCGGTATCGAGGCGAGCCGATTGGAGGGACTCTTCGATCGCTTCACACAACTGGATGGAGGTTCCTCGGGTGCGGCAGGGCTGGGACTCGCCATCGTACAGGGCGTGAGCACCGCTCACGGCGGCGAGGTGTCTGTCGAGTCCGAGGTCGGGCGGGGCAGCACCTTCACGCTCCGATTGCCCAGGAGAGGCCCTGCCGTCGGCGAGGGGACCTCGAAGGAAGCCTTGGCCTAACCCCTCCGGTCTTCGGACGGCTCCGCGGGCACGCGGTGCTCCGCCACGTACAGCGAGTATCCGGCCACTTCGGACTCGGTCCGCACGGAGTCCCAGCCCAGGAGGTCCGCCATGATCCTCGCCGCATCCACCGCGCCCGCGATGCCCGAGTCCGGCGCGAAGAGGAGCAGCGCCGCACGACGGTCCATGAAGTCGATGAGTGTATGAGCCATCTCTCGCTCCACCGCGAGTCTGACCTCACCCCGCAGGCACGGCACTCCTTCGGCGAGGGGCTGGAGCCAGGATGGATCTTCCTCCGAGAGTGCGAGCAGGTCGTCGAGCTGGGTGCCGTACAGCCAACCGAGGCGCGTTCTCGTCTGCTTCGGGACGCCCCAGCGCTCCAGGGCTTCGAGCCGGCTGGCGACGAATTCCGGCACATCACCGTCGGGCACACCTGGCAGGGGGACGTCGGCCGTTCGGTCTTCTTCGATGGGAGGCTGACCCAGGACCTGCCGTAGTGCGTCGATGACCCGGCCCGCCATCCGTCGATACGTGGTGAGTTTTCCCCCCGCGATCGTGATCAGACCGCGAGGACCCGGCCAGACTTCGTCCTCACGAGACGTATCCCGAGTCGACTTTCCTTCTTCCGCGATGAGGGGACGGATCCCGGCCCAGGTAGCCAAGACGTCCTCCAGCGTGAGGCCGGCCTCGGGGAAGCAGTCCTGCACCATCGCCAGCAGGTCGAGCACTTCGGCTCGGGTCGCGCGGGGTGCGTCGAGCGGACCGTCATACTCGGCGTCGCTGGTTCCGACGTAGACGTAGTCGAGGCGTCGCATGGCGAGGCCGCGCCGGCCCGTCGACGACTTGAGAAACGCCGCGCCTTCGATTGGTAGACGCTCCGCGTCGAAGAGGATGTGGATGCCCTTGCTGGGTCGAAGAGGCTTCTCCGCAGGCAGATCGGAGTCGTCGAGGATCTTCTGAGCCCACGGCCCGCCGGCGTTCACGACCGCGCGTGCGGCGACCTCGTAGACCTCCCCGTCCGTCGTGTCTCGGACGCGAGCTCCACGCACGTGCCCTTCCGCATCCACGAACAGCTCTTCCGCGACCGCGTAGTTCGCGACGCGGGCGCCATGGGCCGAGGCGGAGAGAGCGTTCTCGAGTGTGAGTCTCGCGTCGTCCGTGATGTACTCGACGTACTGGATTGCTCCTCGCAGAGGCTCCCTGAGGCCGGGTAACCGATTTCGCACCGCCTCCGGGTCGAGTTGGAGGTGCCGGTCGGTGTCCTCGGTGTCGGCGAGCCAGTCGAAGACGGAGAGTCCCGCCCGGATCTTGATGAGCGAATCCGGAGCGAAGACCGGATAGAGGAAGTCCAGGCGATGAACCAGATGGGGCGCGATCTTCTGCAAGACGCGGCGCTCGCGGGCCGACTCCCGGACGAGCAGGAAGTGGCCGTATTCGAGATAGCGCACTCCGCCGTGTACGATCTTCGACGAACGACTCGATGTGCCGAACGCGAAGTCTTTCCTTTCCACAAGCGCGACGGACCACCCACGCAACGCCGCGTCGCGTGCGATCCCAACGCCGGTGATTCCGCCGCCGATCACGAGCACGTCGACGGGTTCAGTAGCCATGCGCTCGAGGGCGGCCTTTCGGCCAGCGGGCGAGAACGGGTGTGGTTCGGTTCGATCCGTCACAGGGTTGTCTTCCAGGCCACGAGGTCCGCGACTTCGTTCGTCGTAAAGCGTGCCACTCCGAGGGTCCGCAGCTGTTCGGCCTGTCCGACGGTATTCACGGTCCAGGCGCCGAGGGGGATGCCGGCATCCGAGGCGGCCTCCGCCTGCTCGGGGTGGGCGAGGAGTACGTCTACACCGAAATCCAGGAGCGCTCGTGGATCCCCTGACGTGCGCTCGATCGCGGCGTGCGCGCGGGAGGCCTGGTCGACGATGTACCCGATCAGGGCCGTCGAGTCGACCGACCGGACCCGATCGAGCGCGTCCCAGTCCATCGAGATGAAGACGGTTCGCTCGGCCAGGTCGGCCTCGGCGATGACGCGTACGATTTCGTGGAGATCCTCAGGCCGACGGTATCCCTTGATCTCCGCGTACAGCCGGCCGGCGCGTTGACCGACTCCGCAAGCAATCTCCTCCAGGGTGGGGATCGGTTCACCCTTGAAGTCTGACGCGAACCACCCGCCGGCGTCGAGGCGTCGCAGCTGGTCGGCATTCCAGGCGTCGATGGGTCCGGTTCCGTCGGTCGTGCGATTCAACGTCCGGTCGTGGAAGAGCACGGGAATGCCATCGCGCGTGGCGTGCAGATCGAATTCGACACCGTCCGCTCCGGCGTCCAGACCGAGTTCGAGCGCGACGCGCGTGTTTTCCGGGGCGCGGGCGCTGTAGCCGCGGTGCGCCACGATCTCCACCGGTCCTGCGAAGCTGAACGGATCAGAGTGCGGCACGGGATGACCTGAGTGGCCCTTCGGCCAGTCAGGCGCTCGAGGGTGGGTCGGCATTGGCTGCTCCGGACTCGAGCTGCCTGTCGAAGTCACGGCCTTCGGCCAGCCCCCGGAACGCTGAATGAAGCGCTGCAATCTCCTGCTCCTGGAGAGCCACACGTCGCTCGAGGATCCTGAGATTCTCATCTGCACCCCGATTCTCGAACAGTCGGGCGAGTGCTTCCACGGTAGGATTGAGGGCGTAGCGAGCGGTCAACCCGATCACGGGAATCAGGATGACTGAGATCCCCAGCATGGCTGAGATGAGTCCGGTCAGATTGATGGGTTCGATGGGCATGGCGGCGCCTCTCTGTTGGGGATCCGTCAAAATGGTGTCCGACGAGCCGGACCGACGCAACATTTCCCGCCCGACGTGCGGTATCCGATTCCAACCGCGCAGATGGCGAGACTGTCAAAGTCGGTAAGCAGAAGGACGAGAACGGATCCACGAGGAATCTTGGGCGAACGAGTGCAGGCGCATTTCGAGACAGCTGACGTGCAAAAGGCCGCTGAGGGAGATCACGCGGCCTTCGAGCGCCTCTACCGCGAGCACGTAGGACGGATTTACGCGCTCTGCGTGCGCATGGTCGACGAAGACTCCGCGGACGATCTGACACAGGAGGTCTTCATTCGGGCATGGCGGAAGCTGGAAACGTTCAAGGGACAGGCGCAGTTCGGGACCTGGCTTCACCGTCTTGCGGTGAACCACGTCCTGAGCCGGCGAGCGACCCAGCGAAAGCGGGAAGCTCGTCATGTCGGAGGTGATGGCCTGATGAGCAGGGTCATCGCCCCCAAGCGTCGCTCCTCGGGCCACGCCCTCGATATCGAGGGTGCGATACATCAGCTGCCGAGCCGGGCCAGAGACGTCTTCGTTCTCTACGACGTGGAAGGATACAGCCATGACGAGATCGCCAGCTCCCTGGGTGTGACCGTCGGGACTTCGAAATCGCAGCTTCACCGTGCCCGCATGTTGATGCGCGAGCACCTGGGTTGATTACATGAGCAAGACACGAACAGAACATCCGGAATGGACGGATCGCCTTTCGGCGTACCTCGCCGGCGAACTCCCTCCGCACGATCACCGCATGACCGAGGACCACCTCGGAGAGTGCGGGGCGTGCCGCCGGGTGCTCGAAGACTTGCGAGAGGTCATCGCGCAGGCCGCGTCGCTCGAAGACATGAGCCCTCCGCGTGATCTTTGGGCCGGCATCGCAGCCACGATCCAGGCGCCGGTTGCCGCCACGGCGAACCCCGGGGCGAAGGTGATCGAACTACCTACCGCACGGGACCTCGCTCATCCGATGGATGAAGATCGGGCGGGAGTGGCTCGATACGCCTTTTCGAGGCCGCAGCTGGCAGCGGCCGCCATCGTGCTGATCGCGGCCTCGTCGATTGCGACATGGGTCGCGGGACCCGGGCTCGGCATCCGGAGTGAGGAGACGCCGGTCTTCGACGGCGCGTCGGCGGTCACGATGGCGTCGACGAGCGTAGCACCACCCCAGGGACTCGCGGACGAGCTCGCGATGCTCGAGGAGGCGCTCGTTGTCGCCCGGGCTACCCTCGAACCGAATACCGTGCGGATTCTGGAGCGAAATCTCGGTGTGATCGAACAGGCCATCCTCGATTCACACCAGGCGTTGGAACAGGACCCGGGCAACGAGTTCCTGACCGATCACCTGGCGCGGGTCTATCAACGCAAGCTGACGTATCTGCGTGACGCGACACGCGTTGCCGAGTGGGCGGGCTGATCATGTTCGATGCCCTCTTGCTCGCGGCGTTTGCCTTCGGTGGCACGTTCACACCCGCAGACACGGTGATCGAGCTGCGACGAGGAGATCGCGTCGTGCTGGAGAGTCTCAGCGGCGAGATCTCGATCGGCTCTTGGGAGCGTGACCAGCTCGAGCTCCGTGGTGACGACGATGACGTCGCGCTGCTCGTCCGACGGTCTGGTTCGACGGTTCGGATCGTCCAGGACGACACCAAGGGCCGCCGTCGGTCCGTGGAGGCCTCGATCCGACTTCCGAGTTGGGTGGATATCGAGGTAGGTGGTTTGTCCCTCGATGTGTGGATCGACGGAATGCATGGGCGCGTCGAGGTCAGCAACATGAGCGGAGACGTCTGGGTGCGCGACGCTCGAGGTGCGGTCGACGTGCGGACGATCGAGGGCGAGATCGACGTCTCTGCCGCGTACGGTGGCGTGTCCGCTTCGTCCCAGGCCGATGACGTGCGTCTTCGGGACGTCTCGGGTCCCGTGTCCGTACACAGCGGAAGCGGGGACGTTGACCTGATCGATATCGAATCAGCGGATGTCCGCGCCGAAACGCAGGACGGAGACATCGTCTTTTCCGGGACCATCGCCGAAACGGGCGACTACGGTTTCTTCGTGCACGATGGCGACGCCATCATCGCGATTCCTTCGAGTTCGAGTGCGCGGGTGGGCGTCTCGACCTTCGATGGTGATTTCGAGTCCGAATTCCCGGTGGTCATCGAGCGCTTTACCGGTGGCCGGGAGTTCGACTTTCAGGTGGGTACGGGTCGAGCCCGAATTCAAATCCAGGTTTTCGACGGAGAGATCCGTCTTGTTCAACGACGCTGAAGAGGAAGGGAAGAAGATGAAGATGAAGATGCTGATCGGCGCGATGGCGGCGATTTCCGTGGCAGTGACGGTGCGTGCGTTCGCCGAATTCCAGACGGGTGGGAGCGAACAGCAGTCCGACACCGAGTATCGTTGGACGGGTTCGATGAACTCGGGTGACGCGCTCGAAATCAAGAGCATCAACGGCGACATCGAAGTGGGTCGCAGCTCCGGCTCGGACGTGGTCGTGGTAGCCGAGCTGTCTGGTCGCAGGAGCGACCCGGGTACCGTCCGGATCGAGGTTGTGGAGCACGGCGGCGGCATGACCTTCTGCGCGGTCTACCCGACCCCGGAAGGGAAGGAAGAGAACTACTGCGGTGTGGGCTCGGACGGACGCATGAGCAGCGAACGCAATGACGTCCAGGTCGAGTTTCAGGTGCTCGTGCCCGAGGGGGTCGACTTCGTCGCACGAACGGTCAACGGCGATATCGAGGCATTGGACCTCGGAAGCGATGTGTCGCTCAACACCGTGAACGGGGACATCGACCTTTCGACCTCCGGATTCGCGGAAGCGGAGACCGTGAACGGCTCGATCGAAGCCGTTATGGGCGGTCGCGATCTACGCAACGGCGTGGCGTTCTCGACCGTCAACGGGAGCATCTCCCTCGACGTCGACGATCAGATCGACGCAGATCTCGACGCGAGCTGGCTGAACGGAGACTTCGAGTCGGACATCCCGTTCGCGCTGGATGGTGGCATGAGCCGGGGCAAGGCGAGCGGAGTGTTGGGTGACGGTGGGGCCGACCTGGAGCTGTCCACGGTCAACGGCTCGATCCGAATCCACTGATTCGTAAGGAATTTCATATAGACCCGCTGGTCGGGAGGAGATGGGTGATGAGAGGCATGGTTCTGGTTGCCGCGGCGTTGATCGCGGTCCCTGCGGGCGCACAGGAGGTCGAACGGATCTCCGGGCGCAGCGTGGCGGTCTACAACCTGGCGGGTCAGGTCGAGGTCGTGCGTGGAAGTGGCGCGGACGTTGTCGTACGCGTGACCCGTGGTGGTGCCGACGCATCGGCGCTGCGCATCGCGACGGGCGAGATTCGAGGGCGGTCCACGCTCCGTATCATCTATCCGGACGACGAGATCGTGTATGGGGACATGGGCCGCGGCTCGAACACGTCTCTTTCTGTTCGGGCCGACGGTACGTTTTCGGACAGCGGGAACGACCGCGGCGACCGGGTACGCATTCGCGGCAACGGCGATGGGCTGGAGGCCTGGGCGGATCTGGTGATCGAAGTACCGGCTGGACGCGACATCGCAGTCTACCTCGCGGCTGGTGAAGTATCTGCCGACGATATCGAGGGCGCAGTGTCGATCGATACGGGGTCCGGTCCGGTCACGGCGACCGCGATCGCGGGGTCGCTGAATGTCGACACCGGCTCAGGCAGCGTGGTGGTTCGTGGGGTCGAGGGTGACCTCTGGATCGACACCGGTTCGGGTAGGGTGGAGGTCTCGGACGTCTACGGTGGCGAAATCGAGATCGATACGGGATCGGGCAGCGTGAGGGGCGAAGGGCTGAACTCCGAAGTACTCGAGGTCGACACGGGCTCCGGCTCGATCCAGCTCGAAGGTGTGACGGCGGCCGACGTCCTGCTCGATACGGGCAGCGGCTCGATCGACGTAGAGCTCCTCTCCGACATCGATAGCTTCGATGCGGATACCGGGTCGGGTTCTGTGACCGTCCGTGCTCCCGCCGATTTGGGTGCATCGATCGAGATCGAGACGGGGAGTGGCGGCATCGATCTCGATTTCCCGGTCGAGGTCCGGTCTATCCGTCGCGATCACGTTCGGGGTTCGATCGGCGACGGGCAGGGCAACATGAGGATCGACACGGGGTCCGGCACGATCCGCCTCATTCGCACGAGAAACTAGATGCGCTGACGGGTTCGGAATCGACCCACAGTGATTGAGGAGTGGGGTGGTCCGAGCGGGCCACCCCGCTTTTTCATCGCCGCGAGATCGGGATGCCGAGCGATACGAATTCCCACTCGAAGACCAGGGTACCCTCCATGCCGACCCCGACCCATCGGAACGTCAGGGTCTCGACGTGCTCGTCGAGCTGCTCGCTCGGCACGACGAAGCTGCCCACGTCCGCTGTACGCACATCAGGGTTGATCGGGATGCCCCAGCGTTGGGTCCGACCATTGATGACGATCGTCCACGGTCCCTCTTCCGGGATGGCATACAGGGTGTATGAACCGGGTCCGAGGTCGACACCTCCGACCGTTGCTTCGAAGGGGAGATGGAGGGTGGTGGGCTCGTTCGCCCCGAGCCTCCATGGTGACCCGTAAGGATCCTGCACCCCCAAGATGCTCCGGCCTCTCGTGGACGGGCGCCCATAGCACAGTTTTGCGGCGGCATCGCCCAGGCGTATCTCGACCGAATCGAGCGGGCTGGGTCTTTCACTGAGCGCGTTGGGTGCTCCTCGGAAGGCACATGTGCTCTGTGCCTCGGCCGCGTGGATCGGGAGCAGGATCCCGAGAAGGACGATGAGAAGGGCGCGAGACTCCATCGGTCAGCTCTCCGCGAGCGTACCGCCGAGTCGCAGGCGGGCGGTACGGGCGAGGGCGGTTGCGGCCTCATGGAACGACCGGTCGGCTGCGGCCGCCTGGTATCCTCGCCGGGCACCCTCCCAGTCCCAGATCTCTTCCGCGGCCAGTCCCCGCAAGAAATGACTCAACGCTTCCTCAGAAACCGGAGCGATGGCCTGTCCGTCGCTAGTGGGGTCCGTCCAGTTGGGGAGCTGGTCGATCTCCTCGAGGACGTCCACGACCCCCTGCACGATGGCACGGGCGAGGGTGACGGGGTCGACATCGGAGGGAACCGTTACTCTCGTTGCACCCGCTATGCGACCGGTCTCGAGCCCGGCGAGTCGAACCTCGACGGCCGTTTGATCGCTTCCGAGCGGAATCCAGACCGCGGTTGTCGCGTAGTCGGCACTGGGCGAGACACCCGCAGCGGGCGCCCCCCGGGGGCGCGTGACGCCGCGACGTTCCGCCTCGGCAGCAGCCGCGAAGCGTCGTCTCTCGACGAATTGCACGTCGCGGCGCCGAAGCAGTCCGGTGACCACCAGTTCCGCGACGCCCAGACTGGCCGTGACCGTTCCCGGCCCGCGCCAAGGGTACGCGCCCAGGAACTCGACGTCGGCGACGGCGACCCTCGCCGCGCCCGCCAGGGGAGTCGGCCGAGGTGCGGAAAGCGCCCGCCATTCGGCGTCCGACGCAGTGGCGCTTCCTGAAGTCCCCGATCCGGCTCCCGCGCACCCTGCCGTAGCCACAGTGAACGCGACGGTGGTGCGTGTCAGGCCTCTCCAGAGGCGGACGTGTCGGTCCGTGGGCTCGGGGCTCATGGTCGTCGGGTGGGGAAATGGTATCGTGACGGATCGTATGTGATACCCCAAAGTAGTGTCACAGTCGCCGCGACCTGCAACTCTTCCGAGAGCCGTCCCGTGCCCCCTACGTCAGAGATTTTCAGATTCCAGCATCCGGTTGCCGTCCGCTTCCGCGACATCGACGTGGCCGGTCACGCCCACCATGCAGATGCCCTGATCTATTTCGAAGAGGCTCGGTGGGCATATTGGTTGGAGGTGGTAGGGCAGGGGCTCGAGGAACTCGATTATGTCCTCGCCGAGTGCCGGGTCCGGTGGCACGCCCGAGTCTTGTGGCCACAGACCGTGGTCGTTGGAGTGCGCGTGATTCGGCTGGGGCGCAAGCATTTCGAGATGGAGTACGAGGTTCGCTCGGAGTCGGGAGAGAAGCTCTCGAGCGGTACCACCGTTCAGGTGATGTACGATTACGCAGCCGGGAAGTCGAAGCGTCTCTCCGATGAACTGCGTGCCACCCTCGAAGCACACGACGGACCCTTCGATCCCTAGCACAGTCTGTGGCTCGGGCAGGCTGTAATTCGATGGCGGCCGGGTCGTACTACGAGTCGATGTCAGGACCGACTCGATGGGAAATGAAGATGTTGACGTGCTCGTTGACCATAAGCATCAATTGTGAATAAATTCTCAATCTTCTTTCGCCGGGGTCTCAGCGGTTTGGACCTCCGGCTTTTCGTCGGTTTAGGATATGTAACAACGTTCGGGTACCGGTCCGGGCGGTTCGTGGCGGGAGTCGCGGACAAGAGTGGGGAAACCCCCCAGGGAGACGGAGCCATGTTTGGTCGGCTAATGCGTACGCTTGTACTTGCCGCGACCGCGGTCATTCTCATGCCCGCCGCGCAGGTTGCAGCGCAGGACGGTGGACGCTTTCGCGTCATCGTGCCGTACTTCACGCCCCTCGAGGGAGCGAAGAACAACTTCGGCAAGGACGGGTCCAAGGAGCTCCGTGAACTTCTCAGCACCATGCTGACGCACGTGGCCATGGACGAGGACGATATCAAGGACGAGGCGAAGCGCTTCGACCTGAAGATCGAAGATCTCGATTGTGTCCGGACGCGCCAGTTGGCGGCGCAGACGAGCATCCCGGTAGCCGTCTGTGTGAGCTATTCGGAGCTGCCTGAGAAGAACTGGAGGGTGAGCGCCGAGGTGTGGGACATCGTTGGTGGAGAGTCCTTCCCCATCGAAGGGTTCCAGGTCGGCGAAAAGGAAGACGACGTCGCGGCGCAAGAGATCTTCGAGCAATTCGAGCGTTACTCGACCACGGTGCGGTCGGCCGCGATCTGCAACGACTACATGGCGAGTCAGCAGTGGGAGAACGCACTTCGGAACTGCGATGAGTCGCTTTCTCTGAACCCGAATCAGATCGGGACGCGCTTCCTCCGGGCACGCATCCTGTACGAGATGGACAACTATCCGGAAGCGCTCACCGAGCTCGAGAAGGTGATCGAGTCCAACCCGTTCCATGAAGATGCACTCCAGCTCGCTGGGTACATCTCCACGGTATCCGATCAGGAAGAGACGGGTCGCCAGTACTACTCCCGGTATCTCGAGATCAACCCCGGTAACGCAGTCATCCGGATGCGGATCGCGTACGAATTGGCTACGGCCGGTGATCCGGTCGGCGCGATGGAGTTCATCCAGGTCGGTCTCGATGTCGACCCCGATAATGTCGATCTCCACGAGCAGTATGGCGGCTTCGCCTTCAGCGCGGCGCTCGAGATCCAACAGGAAGCCGCGGTCGGTGCCCAGAATGGTGGAGACGAGGTGGCCCCCGAAGCGGTGGCTTACTACCGCGAGGCCATCGCCTCCTACGAGAAGGTGTTCGATGCGAAGGGTGCCGAGACGCCTGTCGGGCATCTCTCGAACGTGATTTCGGCCTACATCCAGCTGGGTGAGCTCGAGTCTGCGGTCTCACTCGGTGAGCGGGTTCTCCAGACCCACGCTCAGGAGGATCGTCTCTGGGTGCTGTACGCCGACGCCCTGCAGCGGAGCGATCGTCTCGATGACGCCATTGCGGCGCTGGATCGCGTGCGGGAGATCAACCCTGATCACCCGAGCGCCGCCCTCCGTCAGGGGAACTGGCTCATCCAGGTCGGCCGTATCGAAGACGCAGTCGCCGTGCTGGCCGAAGCGGCGTCCGGAAATCCGCAGCAGGCTGAGCAGGCCGCCCGCATGATCTTCGCGGAAGCCTACCAGAATGGTGCTTCCAAGGACGACTACGCGTACACGATCCGAGGCATGGTCGCGGCGAAGGAGCTTCCGGACCTCAGCGAGGCGATGATGTCGCAGCTGAACTTCTGGCATGGCTACAGCATCTATCAGGTCGCCGTGAAGGAGCAGGAGCCGCAGTCGTTAGCGACCGCACAGTCCTCGCTTCCCAAGTTCAACGAGGCGGTCGGCCTGCTGAGGCAGTCTGGCGACTATCCGGCGACGGTAAACGTGGACCTCGCGACCCTGCTCGATAACGCTGCGACGTACATCGAGATCCAGGACGCGATCATCCGACGTGGTCGCTGATGTGAGGTAACGGCCCAGTCTGAGCGGGCGCCCGAGGCGCCGCGGGGGAGATATCCCCGCGGCGCCTCTTTTTTTGTAATCCGGTCCTGGCCAGCTCAGGGTGTCACGGCCCAGAGGTCCCCCACTTCTTCCCACCTCTGCCGCTCGGGCTCTTCGGGAACCTTCGGTTTTCCTTCGGATTTCTTGAAAATTCGAATCAGGCCCGATTCGGGGTTTCCCTTGTGGTTGCGCGGCTCCTGCCCATCCGAGGGCCGCCGGTTGCGATCCAATAATTGGGAAAAAGGACCCTTGACGTCTCGCTCCACTGCGTCGTATGTTGCCCCATCACTCCCCACTCTTCCCCACTTCGTACCACCACGAGTACTCCGTGAACGGTTTCGTCGGGCAATACGAACATCAGATGGACGCAAAGGGGCGCGTGAGCCTCCCTTCGGCGTTCCGTCGTCAGGCGGACGGTGACCGCTTCGTATTGCTGCAATGGGAACCACGGTACCTGACGCTGTTTCCGCAGGAGAAGTGGGACGACGTCCAGGAGAAGCTCCTCGAGTTCCGGCGCTCCGATCCCGGTGCCTGGAACCAGGTTCGGATGATCATCTCGAACGCGGTCGAGGTGTCGCCTGACAAGCAGGGCCGCGTACTCGTGCCCTCCGCTCTACAGGAAGCGGCCGAGCTCGCCGGCACGATTCTGCTCAGCGGCAATCTGGATCGCGTGGAGCTCTGGAATCCCGCTACGTATCGCGAGGTGGTCCAGGAACAGGCTGGTGACCTGAAGCAGTTCGCTCACAGGCTCTTCGGGTAGCGGCCGTGTCTTCCTACCACGAACCGGTGATGGGGCGAGAAGTGCTCGACTACCTCGGTCCCCGAGCCGGTGGACTCTACCTCGATGGGACCGTCGGTGGGGGCGGCCACACACGCCTGATCCTCGACGCCTGCGATGACTGCCGGGTCCTGGCCGTGGATCGCGACCCCGAGGCTCTGGAGGAGGCCCGCAACGCCCTCGCAGATGTGCGGAGTCGTGTGCGGTTCCTCGGTGTGCGCTTCGATGATGCGCCGAAGGACCCCGAGGCAAGGGACAGGGGGCTCGACGGTGCCCTCCTCGATCTGGGCGTCAGCTCACATCAACTCGACGCAGACGACAGGGGCTTCGCATTCAGGCGAGGTGTCACACTCGACATGCGGATGGACGGCACATCGGGAAGCGACGCCCGTCGCTTCCTCGCAGAGGCGAGTGAGGAGCGGCTGGCGACGGTTTTCCGGGAGTATGGAGAGGAGCCGCGCGCGCGCCGGCTCGCTCGCGAGGTCGTAAAGCGCAGGACGACGGCACCTCTCGAGACGAGTGATGATCTGGTCGCAGCGCTGTCCGTTTCGCTGGGTCGATCGCCTTCCGCGAAGGAAAAGGCACGGATCTTCCAATCAGTAAGAATTGCGGTGAACGAGGAATTGGAAGCGTTGGAGGCGGGATTGCCCGCGATACGGGATGTGATGAAGGGAGGGGCGGTGTTGGTGGTGATCGCGTATCACTCCCTCGAGGACCGCGCGGTCAAGAACGCGTTCCGGGAGTGGAGCCGCTCCTGCATCTGTCCCCCCGAGATGCCGCAGTGCACCTGCCGGGGGCGGGCGCTAGGCGAAACACTGACCAGAAAAGTCGTCCGTCCATCCGCCGATGAGGTCGAGAGCAACCCGCGTGCGCGCAGCGCGCGTGTTCGAGCATGGCGGAGGGCTGCCTGATGGACCCCTCCGTACTCGGTCGCACAGCGGTGACGTTCGCGTTCCTCGTCAGTTCCCTCGGTTTCCTGACCTGGCGGCAGAGCCGGGCGCTCGAGGCGCACTCCGAGCTCGACGAGGTACGTCGCCAGGCCTCGGTAGCTCAGGCCGAGCGCGTCGAGTTACAGCGTGAGATCCAGGTGCTCGAGAGCCGGTCGCGGATCGTTCCCGAGGCACGCGAGTTGGGACTCCACAGCCCCGGAGCGGCTGAGCAGGTCATTCTTGCTGTGGACGGTGGCGCATGAGTCGGCGATCGAAGGAAGATCTGCGGCCGCATCCGTGGCGGCGTGGACTCGTCCTGGCCGGATGGCTCGTCTGCGCGGCTCTCGTATGCGTCCGCGCGGCTCAGATCCAGGTCCTCCAGGGAGCGCAGTGGCAGGCCTTGGCGGACGGCCAGCATGAGGCCGACGAGGAGGTGTCCGCACCGCGTGGGACCATTCTCGACCGCGAGGGCATCCCGCTCTCCGTCGCGCGCGAGCGGGTCATGATCCACATCGCCCCGGATGAAGTCCGCGACGCCGGCGCCCTGGTCGGTTCGCTCACCGAGGCGCTCGGAGTATCGAGTGCCCGCGCCTCACGTCTCGTGACGAATGGCTCTGGATGGAACGCCGCAGGTCTTCACGCGCCGGCGGTCCAGGACCAGCTGCGGGGGACGCCAGGCGTGTATCTCGACCGCGTGTTCGAGCGCTACTACCCACATGGCGATCTCGCTCGAGGTGTCCTCGGGGTGGTCCTCGAAGACGAAGGCCGTGGCGGTATCGAACGGATCTTCGATGACTGGCTCCGTGGAGTTCCAGGTCGACAGGTCGTTCCTCGCGACAACATCGGCAACCCGATTCCAGGCGAGCAGGTCACGATCGAGCGCGCGCGGGCGGGCGGCGAGATCGTGCTTACGCTCGACATGGACCTGCAGGAGATCGCGCAGGAGGCGCTTCTCGACGCGATCGAGGAGCATGGGGCGGCGGGCGGCGACATCCTGATTACGGATCCGCGGTCGGGAGAGATCCTCGCTCTGTTCTCCACCCAGGACGGCTACCTCGGGGCGCTGTCGGCGGTGAACACTCCGTTCGAGCCGGGCTCCACGCTCAAGCCCTTCACCATAGCGGGACTCCTGAAGAACGATCTCGCGTCGCTCGAAGACACGGTCGACACCGGAGACGGGACCTGGGAGCAGGGCGGACGCACGCTGCACGATACGCATACCGAAGGCCTGATGACCATTCGGGAGGCCCTGCGCGAGTCGTCCAACGTCGGCGTCGCGAAGGCCGCACTTCCCATGACGCCCGGTGTCCAGTTCGAGAATCTGCGCGATTTCGGCTTCGGCACGATGACCGGACTCGAGCTACCTGGAGAGGTAGGCGGTGTCCTGCGGCGTCCAGAACGCTGGACGGCCCAGTCTCCCGCGTCGCTGGCGATTGGCTACGAGATCTCGGTAACACCGCTGCAGATGGCGATGGCCTACGGAGCGCTTGCGAACGGTGGTCTCCTCATGCGGCCTCGCCTGGTTCGTGAGCTCCGTACCGCCGACGGGAAGGCAGTGGAGACGTTCGGGCCCGAGGTGATTCGCCGCGTCGTCGACGTGAACTCCGCTCGGGCGATCGGCAGGGCCCTCGTCGATGTGGTCGAAGACGGTACGGGCACGTCGGCGCGGCTTGGATCGTTCCGGGTTGCTGGAAAGAGCGGGACTGCCCGTATCAGCACCGGAGGTCGTTACCAGACCGGCGACTACTCGGCCTCGTTCGTCGGGTACTTCCCCGCGGACAATCCTCAACTCGTCGTGTTCGTGAAGCTCGATCGGCCCCGGGCTGATCAGTACTACGGTTACGCGTACCACGATGGAGGCCGCACTGGCGGCGAGCTCTGGTCATCTCGACCGCCGTGCCCTCCTGGCCGCTGCCAGGGATGACCGGGCGATCGTGCCGCAGGGGTTGGCACCGATCTTCATCAACCACCCTCCGCTCGAACCAGCGCTTCCGCCGATCGTCGCGTCGGACGGCCAAGTGACCGTTCCCGATCTCTCGGGTCTCCCCACTCGGATCGCGATCCGTCACCTCCACCGACTTGGCCTGCGCGTCGCTCAGGAAGGCTTCGGGGACATCATCCAGAGTGTGCCGCGTTCGGGCACCCGGGTCTCACCCGGAGATACGATCCGTCTTCGCTACCGGGCTCAGACCTATGAATGAGGCCGCCCGGACCTTGAGCGCGGTGGGACGAGTCCTCCGGTCAGCCGA
>JBDGVT010000048.1:0-17453 GCA_039585495.1 Gemmatimonadota bacterium
CATACCTGCCATAGGCGTATTGGATGAGACCCGAGCAGTCGAAGCCGTTCGCATCCGTGCCGCCCCACTCATAGGGAGTTCCTATGGCCGCGAGCGCGAGCTCGACAACCCCGGTCGTGATCCGGTCCGCCTCGTTGTCCGAATCGACGAAAACCGCCGGCGCGGGCTTCGCCTCGGGAGCTGGCCCGACAGGAGCCGGCTCGAGACCACCCACTGTCGAGCACGCCCCGAGGACCGATGGGAGAAGCGCCAGGAACACGAAGCGACATACTGCGCCAGGAACACGAAGCGACATACTGCGGGGGGCGAGAGGTTCATGGGAGGCGTGGGAACGGGTCGAAGCAGGTACCGGGCAGTGCGCTCACCACGGACAGAGTGAAGCTCCCTCCCCCGTACCGTCAACCAACGCTTGATCTACCGTGTCGATCGACGTCCTTTGGACGCCGTCGCCGTCCGTACCATCCAGCACGAGAGAACGAGATGCGTGTACTCGCCGGACAGGTACGTTCGATCCTCTTCGGCCTGACGGTCCTGGCTGGCTTCCTACACCCGGCCGACTCCATGGCTCAGTCCGAGATCTTCGACGAGGTCACGCACCACTACGCCGACAATGCCGGTGTAAAAATCCACTATGTGAGCGTCGGCGAGGGCCCGCTGGTCGTGCTCATTCATGGCTTTCCGGACTTCTGGTACACGTGGCGCCACCAGATGGCGGGGCTCCGGGATCGCTTTCGCGTCGTAGCGATGGACCAGCGCGGTTACAACCAGAGCGATCACCCAGAAGGTGTCGAGGCGTACGACATGCGCCTTCTCGTGAGCGACGTCGCGGCAGTCATCCGTGACGCGGGCGAGGAGAGCGCCACGATCGTCGGGCACGACTGGGGCGGGATGGTGGCCTGGCAGGTCGCGTTCAACCTCCCCGCCATGACCGACAATCTGGTCATCCTCAACCTCCCTCACCCGCGCGGGCTAGCCCGCGAGTTGGCGAGCAACCCGGAGCAGCGTCAGAACAGCGAGTACGCGCGGAAGTTCCAGGAGGGCACGGCGGACGATCCGGACATCTTCTTCGGGAGGCCGATGACCGCAGAGACCCTGGCCGGGTGGGTACGCGATGTCGACGCGAGAGCACGCTACGTAGAAGCGTTTCGCCGATCAGATTTCACGGCGATGCTCAACTACTACAAGCGAAACTACCCTCCCCTCCCGGCGCCCGATGCTGAGGTCACGCTACCGGAGACACCCCGGCTGACCATGCCCGTGCTCGTCTTTCACGGGCTGACAGATACAGCGTTGAACTCCGACGGCCTGAACAACACCTGGGATTGGATCGACGCTGACTTCACACTGGTCACGGCTCCGAACGCCGGACACTTCGTGCAGCAGGATGCTGCCGAACTCGTAACCAGCACGCTGCGGTGGTGGTTGCTGGCACGCCGCTGACCAGCCAGTAGACCCCGGCGGACCGGGTTCAGTCGGTCGTCAGCCGTCGTCCGTAGTGGTGGGGTCCTTCTCGTCCTCCGCAGCACCTTCCACGGCGGCGTCTTCCCCCTGCTCTGCTGCGGCACGCGCTTCCGCAGCCTCTTGTCGCCGTGCCGCCTTCTCCTCGTTCTTCTTCTGCTTCTTGATCTCTCTCTGACGTTTTTCGAAGCCGTAATTTACCCTTCTCGCCATACTTCCTCCGCCACGTGATCGATTTGAGAGGTCACTGGTGGGCACGGCGCCTCATCAAGAAGAGCCGCATCGCACGTGAAGACCGCCAAGTATACTAGTCTCTTCTGAACACGAGGGGGAAAAAGGGCGCGATCAGTTCTCGATGAGCGACAGTGAATACGAACCGGTCTCGCCGGGGTCGAAGGTGCTCGCCAGAATCAGATAGGTCGCAGGCGGAAGCTGGACCGCAAGCTGCGAATTGAGACCCCCACCCGAATCGTCATCCTCAGCCACGGCGACGAGAGAGCCGCTCTCCACACGCGCGAGGATCAGGTAGGCGTCGAAATCCGAGCTCGAGAGGCTGATGATGACGTCCGTGGTCACCGCCAATGTGAACGTCCACAGGTCCGTGTTGCGGTCATCGAGAACGCAGCTGTCAGCGCCGAGGGCACCACTCACCGTCTGACCAAGAGCAATCGGGTTGAAGACCACGCAGGGGTCTGGGATCACCGTCACGGCGACCGACGCCCGTGCGTTGGAATCGGCGTTCGCGGTTGCCTGGACGACGGCCGCTCCGACGGAAAGGCCCGTCACCACTCCGTCGGCACCGACACTCGCCACGGATCCGCCCGAGGTGACGCTCCAGGAGACACTCTGGTTGCTCGATCCAGTCACCGAGGCACTCAGATGCACCGTGTCGTCCACCGCTACCGTGACCGTCGCAGGAGTGACGGTTATCGCCACGCCCGAGCACGACTCGAGCAGTCCGCACGCCGAACCGCCATCGCTACAACTGGCGAGCGAGAGCGTAAGAGCGACAAGAACACCGACAGAAGTGCGGCGACCGAACACCGAGGCCACTCGTCCGTAACCAACCGATTGCATTGCTATGCTCCCTGGGCAGAGAGGTCCGCTGAATAATTCAGCGGGAGGGCGACGCTATGCTGTCAGGAGTTTGCCGAAATGACGGGTGGGGAGATGCCGTCCACCCTACTGCTGATATACGCCCAGGATCGCGTTCCGCAGTTCGTCGCCCAGCTCGGTCGCATCTCCGCCCTCACTGATCTGAGAAAGTTCGACCGGCAGAAAGGCGTTGTTTCGATACACCAGCGTCACGCGGATGTGGGTCCCGGTACCTTGGTGGACGTAGGAGAACGACCCATCGGCTTCGCTCTCTTCTTCCAGCGCAGTGAGCGCGACGGTCAGCACCCGCGGATCCGGGTCACCGAAGGCCTGAGCCATCATCCGCTTCGCGAATCTCACGAGCGATTCCTGCAGGAGGACCGAGTTCCTCGTCGAGTCGTCCGAGATGCGGAAGGGAGCGAACCGGAAGTGATTCTGCTGCACCTGCACCAAGTCAATCTGGCCTTCCAGTTCGCCATAGACCGATTCCGCGTTGGGCACGAATCGCTGCGCGAGAACGTATCCGGACGGATCTCCCCGTTCCGCCGCATGGCACAGGAGGACCGGAACCTGACCCATATCCGTTTGCATATTGCCCGAAGACATCAGAGCGAAACGCTGCACACCCTCGATGGACGCGACTTCGACGATGTCCTCGTCGGACGTACCGTCCGGGAAGTCCTTTTCCCCTCGCCCTCCAGCCCCGGTCTCTATCGTCATGAACGAGAGGAGCGGGCCATTCGAATACTGAATCTGAGAGATCGCCTTGTTGGTGACGTGGACGATCAGGTCGACAAGTTCGGACGAAATATCCATTGGGTGCGTAGAAGCCGGTCGAGGACATGCGATATGTGAAATCGGCCCACAATTCACGAGGGATGCCGCACGTGGTCAACCGGTCACGGGCGGGACTCGACGTAGACGAAACGAACCCCCTCCGCATCTCCCTTCGTAGGGACGTCACGGACCTACCCCTACGTCCCTCAGGATAGATGGAGCCCATCATGAAGAAGCTCTTGGCTCTGATGCTCGCGATCGGCCTCGCCGGCTGCGGAGATTTCGTCGACGACGACGGGAACACCAGCATCCGTCAGATCGCTCAGGGCCTGCAGTCCCTCGGCGACAGAGTCGCGGAGATGGGCGAAGCGATCGAGCGGGACGCCGGTGTGGAGTCGGTTCCGTGGGAGCGACTGATGGAGACGATCCCCGACGAGATCGACGGCGCGGCGCGGCTCGATAGGGACGGGGATGAAGCGACAGACCGAAACGGTGCAGGTCTTTCGATGGCGCACGGCAAATACGTGCTTCATGGCGACAGCATGTTCGTCGGCGTCGCCGACCTCGGCGCTTTGCGCAGCGGGGTGGGGCTCGCACTCCGCTGGGTGGCGCCCCTGTTCAGTCGGGGAGATGTCGATGGCGAGATCGAGGAGATCCGGGTCGAGGGTCATCCGGCCATCCGGATCCGAGACGACGAGGACGGAGACCTCCTCGTCGCCCTGATCGTGGAGGGCCGCTTCGCGGTCATCGCAGGCGCAGAGGGGCCCGGCAATGACGACTTCGTCTATGAGGCGCTAGAGCAGATCGACTACGACCGGCTCGAGGACTGGGTGGACTACGGGAAGAACTGAGCGGCCCTAGAGGATACCCGCGCTCCCCCCGATGAGCTCTCCCTCATCGGACACCTCACTCTCGAGAGGGATCTCGATCTCCTCGCCCCAGACGTACTTGCCGAACCACTGCCAATTGTGCCAGGCCGCGGCGAGGGCCTCCTTGGGCTTGTTGATGCCGTGGCCGAACCCCTTGTAGATGACGAGCCTGGCCTCGACACCGACGTCCTGCAGGCCCTGATAGAGTTCGTACGCATTGGGTGTCGGCACGCGGGCGTCGAACTCTCCGTGTTGGATGAGGGTTGGCGTCGACGCCCGATTGATGTTGGTCATGGGTGAGGTCAGTGCGTAGATCTCGGGATCATCCCAGGGCGTAGCCTTCAGGTACTGGCGCGTGAACGGGTGGATGTCCGTGTTGACGTAATACGTCATCCAGTTCGAGATGCCGGCTCCGACCGAAATCGCACGAAACTCGCTGGTGTTGGTCGTCAGGAACGCCGAGATGTAACCTCCCTGACTCCATCCCATCGATCCCATGCGCTCAGGGTCAGCGACTCCGATGTCGATGAGGTGCTCCACCCCGGACATGACGTCCCACATATCCCCCACGCCGAGATTCCGCACGTTCAGGCTCCTGAACGCCTCACCGTAACCCGCGGACCCTCTGTAGTTCGGCTGCAGAACGACCGCACCCTTGGCGAGCCAGTGCAGGACCGGATAGACCCCTCCGGTGCCCACCGTCGGGCGCGACGTGCCCGTCGGTCCACCGTGAATCTGGACGAGGAGCGGATACCGACGAGACGGATCGTAGTCCGACGGCTTGTGCAACACGCCCTCGATTTCCGCTCCGTCCTCGCTCGTCCAGGTGACGACCTCTCTCGTGCCGATATCCCAGCCGTCCAGTTGCTGCGTCATATCGGTCAGTTTCGCCGGCGGCGCCGTGCCACCGTCCGCGGCACGATAGACTTCGGACAGATCGTCCGTACCCTGCCCCGTGAACGCGACCACGGAGCCATCCGGGGTCAGGCTCACCGAACCGACGACGTGCACAGGCAGCGGGACCTCTGTCATCTCGTGTGAGTCAGGGTCCAGGCGGTACATCTTTCGCGCCGTCCGGGCACCCGCGGTCATCACGATGCCATCGGGAGTCCATGCCACGGCGCCGGGGTTCTCGTCGAAATCCCGTGTCAGGACCTCGACGTCTCCGCCTGCCGCCGGAATTCGAGCCAGCTCACCGTTGAGGTAGAAGACCGACTCCATGTCTCCATCGAAGTCGGAAAACAGGATCCATTCACCGTCCGGTGACCACTGCGGGCTGCCATCAGGTCCGGGGCCCACCACGAGGCCCCGGCTCTCACCGCTCGCGACGTCCGCGACGTAGATGTCGGTTCCCATGAAGAAAGACGTGATCCGGGTATCGGGCTGTCGGACATAGGCGACGCTCGACCCGTCGGGAGACCAGTCAAAGCCAGAGACGTGGAAGTCCCCGTCCGTGAGGCGCTCCGGGTCGGTCGCATCTCCACTCGTTGCGATGTCCACGATCCACAAATGCGAGCCCGCGCCGGTCTCGTCGTCGAATGCGAAGTCTCCGTAGAGCTCCGTCCGGGTCTTCATGTCATCGAGTTGCGGCTCGGGCACGAGTAGCAGCATCCGAGCACCATCCGGTGACCAGGCAAAGGACGACACGCCCTCCTCCACCTCGGTGACCGCAAACGCTTCGCCGCCGCGAGGCGAGATCAGGTGGACCTGGCTGCGCTCTCCGCGATTGGCGGCGAAGGCCAGCCAACGCCCGTCGGGCGACCAGCTGGGAGCGCCGGAACTGCCGTCCGTCGTGCGTGTGAGCTGGTAGGGCGCTCCATCCGCCGGCGCAATCCAGATCTCGGTGTCGTAGCCGTTTTCCTCCCACACGGTGCGGCGAACGGTGTAGGCGACCGTCGCACCATCCGGCGAGATCGCCACGCCCCCGACGGACTCCATGGACATCGCCTCTTTGAACGTCCCGACACCCTCCACCTCCTGCCCCGAGGCAGACGACGCGAGGAGACTCGCCGCTACCGCGGCGCCCACAACGACTCTTCGGCTCTTCACTTTGCTTTCTCCCGAGTTCTTCTCAGCCCGTGCGACAGCTATCGGATCCAACTCGCCCGCGGGGGTGGCCCGAAGTCGACGTACTTGAACGGACGCATCGCCTCCTCCCTAGGCCATAACATGTCGAGGGAATCCCCGTCGCGCAGTTCACCGCCCTGCATGACGTAGAGGATCGAGGTGCTGTTCCGGATGTCATCGAGCGGGTTCTCGTCGAGCACGATCAGGTCGGCCACCTTCCCGACCTCGAGGCTCCCGAAGTCCGCGGCCATCCCCATGCCGGTCGCGACGTTGATGGTCGCTGCCTTCAACGCTTCGTGCGGCGTCATTCCGGTCATTTGCAGCATCCAGATCTCCCAGTGCACCGCCAGGCCATGAACCTGTCCGTGCCCCCCCGCAGCGACGAGACCGCCAGCCTGGCTGATGGGCGCAGCACCCGACCCGCCGTTGAGGAAGTAGTACTCGTCGAGGGCGAAGCGCTGACTCGTTCGTGACTTGTGGTCGACCGCTTCATGCCTCAGGAAGTGGGTCAGCTTTTCATCGGCATGCACGTCCGTCGTCTGGTAGAAGTACAGCTCTCCCTGGTACGTGCTCGGAGAAGCGACGACGAGGGTCGGTACGTACATCGTTCCCGACCGCGCGTAGAGCTGCACGAAGTCGTCGTACATGTTGACCCAATCGGTGGGGGCGTGCTCGATGGCCGTGTACCCGTCGATCATCATCGCGACCTGGCGCATGACGCCCCCGCCCTCGGCCGTGGTATTGATGCCCAGCTCGTCGGCGGCCTGAAGCATCCACTGAATCTGTCGGCGTTGCGGCTGCATGTACTGCTTGGTCGAGATCGAGCCGCGATCGACGTACCGTTTCACGCCCGCGAAGGCGTCCTCGTAGCTGTCGATCCGGATCGCACCCGATGTCTGCGACGGCCCGGTCATGAAGATCCGTGGACCGACCATGCGACCCGCCGCTATCAGTTCGCGATAG
The DNA here is from genome assembly GCA_039585495.1 of Gemmatimonadota bacterium. Classification (GTDB taxonomy): domain Bacteria; phylum Gemmatimonadota; class Gemmatimonadetes; order Longimicrobiales; family Gaopeijiaceae; genus UBA2589. The sequence continues at coordinate 7,230 of JBDGVT010000048.1, forward strand.
TGGAACTGATCCGTCGATGCGTTGACGTCGCGTGCCATGGTCACGCCGAAAGCGAGATTCACGAGAGGTTCGGGGGCGATATCGACGAGCACGTCCCGCGGCATCCCGCGAATGTGCGCGTGGGCGTCGATGAGTCCGGGCACGATCGTCTTTCCCGCTACGTCGATGACGCGTGCCCCGGCCGGTACCTGCACCGAACCCGACGGCCCGATGGCGCGGATCCGGTTCTCGGTTACGACGATCGTCGCGTTCTCGAGGACCTCGTCACCACGCATGGTGACGACCCGGGCCCCGGTCAGCGCGACCGAGCCCTCTGGCTTCGGCATGGAGGCGACCAGGCGGATCGAAGTGGCTTCCGCGAGTTGGTCGAGATCTTCCTCGGGCGCGTCGGAACCAAAGACGTCGTCGAGCTCGACACGCGAGAACACGTTCGCGAACACCCAACTGAGTGTAGCGCCGCCGTTCGCCCATTTCAGATCCTGCCCGCCGTCCCGCGTCACCCGCTGGAACGGGCCGGGCCCGGATCGCGCGCTGAGCGTCACCGTCTCGAGGGACGGTGGAAGCGCGGCCACATAGACCTCTTCGCGCAGCGTGAACGCGAGCCACTTCCCATCCGGCGACGGGACCATTTCGGCGGCCCCATCAACAGTCGCGATCTCGCGACGATCGGTGCCATCGAGGCGAACCGAGACGAGCGTCCCGCCTTCGGCGTAAGTGATTCGGGAATCGTCGTCGGCGAAGGTGAACACGTTGTCTGCGGGCGCGGAGACGACGGACTGCGGATCCCCTCCCTCGCTGGAGACCCACTCGATGAACCCCGTATTGTTCGTGTTTCGGTTCCGGTCGGCCGCAGGGTCTTCCCGGACGTAGACGATCCGGCTCCCGTCGCTCGACCACGCCGGGTTCGCGTAGTAGGCCGGATGCGTCGTCAGGCGCTGTGGCTCTCCGCCCCGTGTGGGGACACGCCACACGTGCCCACCGTCGGTCGCATGCCAACTCACGAAGGCGACGCTTTGTCCGTCTGGCGAGAATGTGGGCTGATACTGGTCGCTCCCCCCTGCGATCAGCGGTCTCGGATCGCCGTTCGGCAGATCCATGATCCAGAGCTGGTTCAGCGAACCGAAGACCAGCGTCGATCCATCCGGGCTCATCTCGCCGTAGCGGACGTTCCGCACGACGAAGGAGTCATCTTCGAACGGCATCTCGAAGTAGATCCGCGGCCCGAGCTGTTGCTCGACCTGCGCCCTGAAGGAGACCTCACGAACCTCCTTCGTCCGGATGTCGACCTCGTGGAACGTGCCGTCCTTCACGAACACCACGGCCGACCCATCCGGCGCGAAAGTGAATCGCGTTCGCTGGTTCAGGTGCTCGCGGTCAATCGGGAAGGCGAGCCAGTCATCTTCGTCGGTGACGAGGTTGCGGAGTCGAAGCCCGGCCATCGCGTCCATGTCGGCTACGTAGACCATCCACTCGCCGTCCGGGGAAATCGCCGGGCGAGCAGCCCCGGAAGGCACTCCCGTGATCGGTGCGATGTCCCCCGTATTCCGGTCCAAGCGCATGATCTGTGCGGGACGTGGCAGACCGTTTCCTCGAATTGATGTCGCGCCGGCGCCCTCCGTGCCCCGGAAGTAGACGTGCCGACCGTTCGGCCCCCAACGGAACCCGAGCCCTCGGGCCTCGTCGTCCAGCGCCATCCCGGTTCCACCACTCAGGTGAATCAGCCAGGGCTGCCGGCCGGCGTTCGGGCTCCCGGCCTCGTTCCTACGCACCAGCACATAGTCGCCATCGGGCGACCACTCGGGGTCGTCGAAGTGGAAGTCGCCGCGCTCGGTCGTGACCGCCCTCGGGTTCGAGCCGTCGGCATCGATCATCCAGAGATTCTCATTCCCACTCCTGTCGCTCACGAACAGGATACGGCTCCCGTCGGGCGAGAAGACCGGCTGGAGATCCAATGCCATTCCGCTGGTCAGCTGCGTGGCCGAGCCTCCGCTGCGAGAGACCGTGTATAGATCGCCCAGCAGATCGAACAGGATCGTGGCGCCGTCGGGCGACACGTCCACATTCATCTGCGTTCCCTGAGTGGTCTCGAAGGAGACGGTACGCGTCGGCGTGAGGCAGAGGCTGTCACACCCATTCCGCGAGTCGGATCCCTCCCCCTCCTGCGCACCTGCCCCAAGCGCGGCTGACATGAAGTAAAGTGATGTGACTGCCAGGTGGCTGATGCGGACCATGATGTACTTCCTTTCCGATCGAAGAATCGTTGCCTCACGACCCACCGACGGCTGCTGCTCCGCTAGATAGGCCGAGGCCGAAAGTACGCATGCCAGCCGCGCCCGGCACGCCGGGCCGTTGGTAGCGCTAGCTCTCCTCCGCGATCAAGCTCACCCGGAACTCAGTCCGCCCCGGTCGAGATTCCACCGAGATCTCACCGAGGGATCTTCTGACGAGACGGCGGGCGATCTCCAGTCCCATGCCGATGCCGGCCCCCGGAGGCTTGGTCGTAAACAGTGGATCGAAGATCTGCGGCAGGATCTCGGGCGCGATACCCGGCCCGTCGTCGGTTACGCTCACAACGACCCTTCCCACCTCGAGGCGAGCGGTGACGTCGACCGCCCCTCCCTCGCTCACGGCATCGAGCGCGTTGTCGATCAGGCTCATCCACACCTGATTCATCTCACCGCCGATCGCCGTGACCCGGGGGAGATTCTCGTCCACTTCGAGTCTCACGCCCACGTCGGAAGACGCCGCCCTCGGTGCCAGGATTTCGATCGTGTCGCGGAGCCCGTCCTCCACGTCGACGACGTCGGGCGCCGCCAGGTTGTCCATGTAGGTGAATCTCTTCACGACGCTGATGAGATCGTGGATCCGGGTCGCTGCCTTCCAGATTTCGTCGGAAAGAGTGCGCGCCATGTAGCGGGCAGTCACCCACTTCAGCGAAGGCTCCAGTTCCCCAGCCGCCATCCGTCCGGCCAACGCATCCATCTCGGGCACGGTCAGGCACATGTCGGCCAGCGGTCCCGCGAGCGTGAGATCGCAGCTCTGCCGCTCGAGCCAGTCGGAGAGTTCGTCTTCGCGGTCCGCGAGGTCGAGAGCGGTCGTCGCGACCCGTTCCGACTCCGCACCGACGGCGGAGCCTGCATCTACCCCGAGAACACGTTCCAGCAGGTCGAGGGCCGCAGGTGGGATACCGCGTTCGCCCAGCGCTCTGGTCGCGGCATCGGCATCGGCCAGGGTGTCCTGCAAGACCTTCGCGCTCCGCACGGCGGCCGAAGATGGATTGTTGAGCTCGTGCGCCAGGCCCGACGCCAGCTTTCCGAGCGAAATCATCTTCTCGTCCTGCAGGTCGCTGGCCCGGAACGTCCGAGCCCGATCGACCATGCTGTGCACCGTGCCGGAGGTGAACTCGGGGCAGTGATTCACCATGTCCGGGAACCGGTTCACGGGAATAGTCAGCAGTTCGGATGTCTCCTCGGCCCGGTTGTCCCCGGGTGGAGCCTTCATCCGCGAATACGGCACCATTCCGGTGACCTCGCCGGCCCGCCATTCCATGACCCGCCTCAGTCCGTTCCCCCGATCGACCCAGACCGCGACCCGTCCAGACACGATGATGAAGAGGTTGCCGACGGGCTTCCCCTCCGCGGCAACCACAGCCCCGGCTTCGTAGACGTCGAGGCTGCCGTTCTGGACCAGCCACTCCAGCTCTTCCCGGGGAAGATCCGACATGGCCGGAACATTCCGAAGTCGCTCGACGAGGTTCTGGTCAGATCGTCCCTCGGCTGTGGGGTCATTCGCCATGGCCGGCAACATCCTACCGGTAGGCGGGGCGGGCAAGCGCGTCGAGACATCGGGTATCTTCCGCCCAGCCAGGAGAAGCGTGTGGCCGCCCCGAGCAGTTCATGCCCGTCTTCCGCGGCGAGGTGTTCCAGACCGGGACCTTTCGGATGGCGGACCCGTCGAGCTTCGACGGCGTCCAGCAGAGCCTGGAGTCCGACGCTCGACTCTTCGTCGACGCGTTCCGCGAAAGGCAGTGCTACGGAGATCAGGGAGCCATGCTCAATCAGATCCTGAGCTTGGTCGCGGTCTTCATCGCTGCGCTGGGCGGACTCATCGGATGCGTTCTCGTGCTTCCGATCAACGGGCTCGTGATCAGCACAACGAACTGGAACTCGTTCAGCGAGCTCTCCCTCCGCATTCATGATCACGCCACTACTGCTGGACTATGGGATGGTGTTCACCGTGATCATGGGACTGGTCGGCGGATTCCTTCCGGCTCGCCGCGCCGCGAAGAAGCAGATCGTCGACGCGCTGCGGGGGACCCAGGAGCATGGGTAGAGCCGAAAAGGTGTGAGCGACGTTCCGCAGCTTCCGTGACGCCCTATTCGCCTCGGATGTTGAAGGTGCGTCAGGAGAGTCCTGAGGTGCTGCCAAGGTCTTAGCTTTGACGCACCGGACTCCATCGCCAGCCTCCATCAGGGACCCATGATGAATGCGATCAGCCAGGATCGTTACGGGGACCCCGACGTACTGGAATTCACTAACGTCCCAGAGCCGATCATCGGCGAGGACGAGGTACTCGTGCGGGTCCGCGCGGCCGGCGTCGGCGCCGCCGCATGGCACCTCATGACTGGCCTTCCGTACCTGGTACGCATCTCGGGCTACGGTCTGACAAGGCCGAAGTACCGCATTCCAGGCACGGATGTGGCCGGCCTTGTTGAAGCCACAGGGCGTAGAGTGACCCGTTTCAAGCCGGGCGACGAGGTGTTCGGCGAATGCGTCGGTGCCTACGCCGAGTTTGCGTGTGCTCGAGAGGACCTCCTCGTCTCAAAGCCGCACAACGTCACATTCGAGCAGGCAGCAGTCGTCGTCGACTCGGGTCATACCGCCCTCATGGGGCTCCGCGACGTTGGGAAAGTCGAGCCCGGGCAGAGGGTCCTGGTCATCGGTGCCGGTGGAGGTGTCGGCACCTACGCCGTTCAAATCGCCAAGGCACTTGGAGCAGAGGTCACGGGTGTCTGCAGCACGACCAAGTTGGAGTTCGTTCGAACGATAGGAGCCGACCACGCCATCGACTACACGCGCGAGGACTTCGCCGACGGTCGACAGCGCTACGACGTCATCTTCGATACGGCGGGAAGACGGTCCCTGCCTCACCTCCGGCGCGGCCTCACACGCGAGGGGACCCTGGTGATCGTTGGCGGAGAGGGCGGCGGGCGGTGGTTCGGTGGGACTCAGCGTCAAATCCGGGCGATGATAACCTCACCATTCATACGACAGAGCCTGCGCGTCTTCGTATCGATGCCGAGCCTGGAAGGGATCGGTGCGTTGAAGGACCTCATCGAGACAGAGAAGATCGCACCGATCGTGGGGCGGCAGTTCCCGCTAAGCGAAACTCCTCAGGCTATTCGCCACTGGGCGCAGGGTCACACGCGAGGCAAGATCGCCATCACAGTGTGATGGGTGGGGTAAGCAAGCCGGCAGGCCAGCGGACCCGCCTCGTCGATTCGTCGGGTCCGGACGCTACCTCGCCTTCCAGGCCGCCAGAATCTCTGCTTCCCGCTCGGGTGTCAGCACGAAGCGAGCCTCCGCCCTCCTCTCATCGGTCAGTAGCCACCTTCATCCACCTCCACCCGGGTTCGACACAATCCTCTTCGCTCACGTGGGCGCCAACATCCTACCCGCGACCGGGCCGTGCAAGCGACGCGATCGCTTCGACGTTCATCGGTCTCGACAACCCCCCGCGCGCGCGACAGCTTGGCTCTACGCGTACCGAAACATCCGCCTCGCCGAGGTCACCGCCCCATGAGATCGACTCTGACACAGGTATCTGTGGCACTCCTCGTCGTGACGCCCGCGTTGAGCGGCCAGAGCGCCGACGCCTTCGAAGGAATGGCGTTTCGTGGTATCGGGCCCAGCCTGACCACCGGGCGGATTGCAGACGTCGAGATCGATCCCAGGAACGCCAACGTCTGGTACGTGGCGGCGGGCTCGGGTGGGCTCTGGAAGACCGTGAATCGTGGCGACACCTGGACGCCGATCTTCGACGACTATCCTTCGTACTCCCAAGGCTCCGTCGTGGTGGATCCCCGCGACTCGAACATCGTCTGGCTGGGGACGGGCGAAAACTCGAACAGCCGCAGCGCGAGCTACGGCGACGGGGTCTACAAGTCTTACGACGCCGGCCAGACGTGGCAGCGGGTCGGCCTCGAGCAGTCGGAGCACATCCAGGAGATCGTCATCGATCCCCGCGACTCGGATGTCGTGTACGTCGCCGCCCAGGGACCGCTCTGGGCGCCCGGCGGCCACCGCGGGCTCTACAAGACGACGGACGGAGGGGAGACCTGGACGAGGGTCCTCCACGTCAGTGAGGACACGGGCATCACGGACATGGCGTTCGACCCAGATGACCCTGACGTGATCTACGCTGCAGCCTACCAGCGTCGTCGCGCTCTGGGTCAGCTCATCGGTGGTGGCCAGGAAGCGGGCATCTTCAAGTCCACCGATGCCGGCGTGAACTGGCAGAAGCTCGATGAAGGGCTCCCCACCGTAGACAAGGGACGCATCGCGCTCGCAACCGACCCGCACAATCCGGGACGGGTCTACGCTCAGGTCGTGGCTCAGGGTGACGAAGGTGGGTTCTTTCGCTCGGAAGACTCAGGAGCCACGTGGGTTCGCACCAGCGAGTACGCGGGTGGTGATCCACAGTACTACGGCGAGATCTGGGTGGACCCCCATCAGCCGGAAACGATCTGGACCATCGAGGTACGCATCCATCGCAGCACGGACGGCGGACGCACGTTCGAGCCGATGAACTATCCCATACACGTGGATCATCACGAGATCGTGTTCGACGAGTCCGACCCACAGCACATGATCATCGGCAACGACGGTGGGCTGTACGAGACGCGGGACAGCGGAAAGACCTGGCGGCACTTCACCAACCTGCCGTTGTCACAGTTCTACCGCGTCTCGGTCGATGATGCCCGACCGTTCTACAACGTCTGCGGGGGCACGCAGGACAACGGCACGCACTGCGGACCCTCACGGACCATGAACTCCGTGGGGATCCGGACGAGCGATTGGATCCAGGTCGGTGGCGGTGACGGCTTTCAGGGCTACTACGATCGCGAGCTCCCCCACATCGTCTACAGCCAGTCGCAGAACGGGAATCTCGGACGCCTGGACCTCCAGACGGGCCAGCGTACCGACATCCGGCCGCTTCGCCCTGTGCCGAATCCGGACGGTGGGCCGCCCGCCGATTCGCCCGACCGAGGCCGGTGGCACTGGGACAGCCCGTTGGTCTTGAGTCCTCACTCCACGAGCCGCCTCTATTACGCTGGGCACAGGCTCTATCGCAGCGACGATCGGGGAGACACCTGGATCGCCGTGAGCGGAGACCTGACCCGGCAGCTCGATCGGGACACCATACCTGTCATGGGACGGATCTGGCCGGAAGACGCCGTCGCGCGGAACCTCTATACCACGGAGATCAGCGTGATCACGTCCCTCGACGAGTCGCCGTTGCTCGAGGGATTGCTCTACGTGGGCACCGATGATGGGCTGGTCCAGATCTCGGAAGACGGCGGTGCCAGTTGGCGGCAGGCCGAGCGCTTCCCGGGACTCCCTGCGAACAGCTACGTGACCGACGTGTTCGCTTCCCGACGGGACGCATCGACCCTCTTCGTCACCTTCAACAACTGGCAACGCGGCGACTTCAGGCCACACGTGGTGAAGAGCGAGGACCGTGGCCGCAGTTGGACCAACATCACCGGCAATCTGCCGGAGCGGTCGGGGGCATGGTCGATCGTACAGGATCATGCCGACTCCGACTTGCTGTTCGCCGGTCTGGAGTTCGGCGTCTTCTTTTCCGCAGACGGCGGCACCGACTGGACCCAGCTCGCAGGCGGAATCCCGGTGAGCCAGGCCCGGGACCTCCACATCCAGCGAAGGGAGAACGACCTGGTCGTGGGCACCTTCGGGCGCGGAGCGTACATCCTGGACGACTACACACCGCTGCGCGCGGTGAGCGACCAGACGCTCGCGGCTGATGCGTTTCTCTTCCCCGCCCGGCCGGCCTACCTGTACGACGAGCGCAACTTCGTTCGGGCCGCATGGGGTAACGAGACAGCACCGAACCCGCCGTATGGGGCAGTGCTGACGTATCACCTTCGGGAGGCGATGCCCGACGGTGAGTCCCTCGTCGTGACGATCATGGACGAGTCAGGTGAGCGGGTCCGACAGGTAGAGCTGCCTGAGCAGACGGGCGTGCAGCGTATCACCTGGGATCTGCGTCGCGATCCCGGGCCCCCTCCGGCGGAGGGCGCGGAAACGCCGGGGCAACGCCGGCGGCGTCAGGGAGAGGTCGTGAGTCCGGGACGCTACATCGCAGCGTTGGGACGCCTCGAGGGTGAGAGGGTCACGCCGATCGGCGAGCCCCAGACGATTCTCGTCACGCGACTCAGGGACTGAGGAGGAGGATCATCCCCCGGTCGCTCCTTCTGCCTCGAAGACGACCGTACCGCCCACGATCGTGAAGAGGACGTTGCCCGCGAGGATGTCCTCGGGCGAGTCGCCGGATCCTGCCTGAAACGGGTCGACGTCGATGACGGTCACGTCAGCCCATCGACCGGGCGCGAGGACACCCGTGTGTGCTTCGAGGAAGGACGCATAGCTCGCGCCCGTGGTGTACGCGCGCACGGCCTCCTCCGGACTGACTGCCTGCTCGGGATACCATCCGCCCGGAGGGTCGAGTGCAGGATTCCGTCGGGTGATCGCCGAGTGGAGCCCGTAGAAGGGTGAGTGGTCCGACCCCGGGTTGTCCGAGTTGAACGTCAGGGGCACACCCATTTCGAGAAACGTCCTCCAGGCGTACGCGCCGCGTACGCGGTCGGGGCCCACGCGATCCTCCGCCCAGGGCATGTCCTCGACCGCATGCGGAGGCTCCATGGACGCGACCAGGTCCAGCTCTACGAAGCGCCGGAAGTCGTCGGCATGCACGACCTGCGCGTGCTCCACTCGATTGCGTGCCAATCGGGCCGAAGGAGCGTCTTCGTACACCGCCTCCAGGAAGTCGAGGGTCTCACGATTACCGGCGTCGCCGATCGCGTGGATGCCAACCTGGAATCCGGCCCGCATGACGGCCGCAATGCTGTCCTGGTTGAAGCCGTACCCTGCGCCGCTGACGCCCCGATGTCCGGGTCGGTCGGAATAGTCCTCCAGCATGCGGGCGCCCCGGACACCGAGCGAGCCGTCGTAGTACGCCTTGGTGGACCGGGCGAATAGCCTCGGATCGTCCTCGCCCTCGCGGGTCATCGGGCCACGTTCGATCCACTCCGCCAGGAGTGCCGGATCACGCCCGCTCAGCATCGCATAGAATCGCAGCGGCAGTCGGCCCGCCGCGTCGAGCCGTTCCAGAGCCGCCATCGTGGCAGCGGCCGTGCCCGCTTCGTGAACCATGACGAATCCGGATCGGGCCATCTCTGCCAGGCCGGTCAGGATCTCCGCCTCGAGCTCCTCCGGACTCGGCTCGGGTACCGCTCGATCGAGAAGATTCACGCCCTGATTCAGAAGAAGTCCCGTGAGCCGGCCATCCGATGTCTTCCCGATCTCGCCGCCGACCGGAGCTGAGGTGTCCTCCGTGACGCCGGCCCGCTCGAAGGCGAGTCGGTTTCCCCAGCCAGCGAAGCCATGGAGGCCACGGAGCCACACCGGATGATTCGGTACCGCCGCGTCGAGGGCGTCCCAGTCAGGGTAACGGTCGGCCCAGGCACCTTCGTCCCAGCCGGCACCGAGGACCCACGACCCCTCGGGGACCTCCGCCGCTCGGGCGGCAACGAGCGCGATCGCCTGCTCCTCAGTCTCCACACCCACCAGGTCGATACGGGACAGATTGCGCCCGAGCTCGGCAACATGGGTGTGTGAATCGACCAGCCCCGGCAGCACCGTGGCCCCGCCGAGTTCGATAACGCGGGTCGCCCCGCCGACGTAGGTCTCGGCCTCGGCATCGCTCCCCACGAAGAGAATCTCGTTGCCCCTCATGACGACTGCGGTGGCGTCGGGGCGCCAGACTCCAGCCGAGGAAGAGGGCGCATCCGAGGCCGGCGTGCCGTCAGGCGCAGGGGGAGACCATGCGAGCGAATACACGCTCCCGCCTGTCAGGACCAGGTCTGCGGTCGGAGAGGTGGGCTCCGAACAGCCGATCAACCCGAGGAGCAGGACGGGGGTGAT
>JBDGVT010000049.1:0-31167 GCA_039585495.1 Gemmatimonadota bacterium
GGTCGGGAGCATCCAGTTCGACACGAAGTGATCGGCCGTGGAGAACCAGCCGAGTTTGGCGGCCTCACCTTCTCCGAAGATGTGCAGCGTGGAGAGGAACGGCACATCGGCGAACGACAGCGCAGCCATGATCGTGAACACGAATACGGCGCCGCCACACATCATCGTCGCCTTCGACCTCTCGACCCCGTGTTCATCGATGACGTACGACGTCACTACCTCGAGGAGCGACATCGTCGACGTCAACGCGGCGAGTGCCACCAACACGTAGAAGAGTGGCCCGAGCAACGCTCCGAACGGAACCTCTGAGTAAAACAGCTGAGGCAGGGAGATGAAGAGCATCCCGACCGTGGAACCACCGACCTGCTCTTCCATGCCAGGCACGGAGAAGATCACGCTGAACATGATCATGGTCGCAACGAGGGCGATCACGGTATCGAGAACGACGATCATGGCCGATGCCTTCACGATCGACTGGTTCCGGCTGATGTACGAGCCGTACGTGATCATCGCACCCATGCCGAGCGACAACGTAAAGAACGAATGGCCGAGCGCCTCGAGAACACCGCTCGGCTCGAGCTCCGCGAAATTCGGCCTGAAGATGAAGCCGATGGCTTCGCGGGCTCCCGACATGCCGAGGGCGCTGACGAGAAGCAAGAGGAGAATCGCAAACAGAACGGGCAGGAACAGCCGAGCGATTCGCTCGATCCCCTTCTGGACTCCGAAATAGACGACCGAAACCGTCGCGATGCTGAAGCCCAGCGAGAGCGAGAGCTGTAGGCCCACGTTGGACACCTGCTCACCGAAGAGATCGCCCGTCTGGATCCCGGCAGGGAAGCCGCTCGCGGTCCACCCTATCGTCTTCGCGAAGTAGAACAACGACCAGCCCGCGATGACCGTGTAGTAGCTCAGCAGAATGAAGCCGCAGAGCACGCCCCACCCACCGACGATGCCCCACGCCGGCCCGACGGCTTCCTTCAGGGCCCCGACGGCACTCTTCTGGGTCTTACGCCCGATGAGCAACTCGGCCATCATGATCGGGAGACCGACCGCAGCGATGCAGATCAGGTAGACGAGCACGAACGCTCCGCCGTTGTTCTCCCAGGTGATGAAGGGGAATTTCCACAGGTTGCCCAACCCGATGGCGCTGCCTGTGGCGGCGAGAATGAAGCCCGCACTCGAAGTCCAGTTGCCGCGCTGCTCTGTCATGCGTTCTCCGGTTTCTTGGCCAGTCTTCCTACCGTTCACGGAATTGCGGCCCGAACATACCGAGCCCTTTGAACTCCCGACAAGCAGCGGTTTACCCTAACCCGTTCCGACCGACTCTCCCGAAAGAGAACCGATATGCGTCCCCCGCTACTCATCTGCCTGGTCCTCGGCGTCACCTGCGGCATCGTTGGGTGCGGCGATGAACCCTCCGGTGGAACGGCTGCGCTGCGAGCCGCCCTCCTCACGTCCGGGCCGGTGAGCGATGCCGGTTGGTACGCCGGAGCCTACGACGGACTCCTGCTTATCGAAGACTCGCTCGACGCGGAGGTCAGTCACCAGCAGACCCGTACGCCGGCCGAATTCGACGAGGCGTTTCTCGCGTACGCGTCGTCAGGCTACGACCTGATCTTCGCGCATGGCTTCGAGTACCAGGATGCTGCGATCCGCGCCGGTGAACAGTTTCCCGAAGTGACCATCGTTGTTTCGGGAGGTGGGCGCGTTTCGGAAAACGTCGTGCCGCTGATCTTTCGACTGGAAGAGGCGAGCTACCTGGCAGGAATGGCAGCGGCCGGTGTGAGCGAGGTTGGCGTCCTGGGCATGGTTGGGGGCGTGGCCATCCCCCCTGCCGTTGCGACCTTCCGGGCCTTCGAGGCGGGGGCGCGCAGCATCGATCCCGACGTGGAGGTGCTCGAGGCGTTCACAGGCGACTGGAACGACGTCGCCGCAGCGAAGGAGGCGGCAGTCGCGCAACTCAGCCGCGGTGCCGATGTGCTGATTCACAATGTGGACGCTGCGTCTTTCGGTGTCTTCCAGGCGGTACGGGAGGCCGCCGCGGACGGACGCACCGTATGGGCGGTCGGAATGAACAGCGATCAGAATGACGTCGCTCCCGACGTGATCATGGGAAGTGCGGTCATCCGGATTCCGCAGGCGTTTCTGTCGACCGCTCGAGCCTGGCAGGCAGGGGAGATCGGTGGTCAGCCGATCCTCGCCGGGGCGGTTCAGGATGTTGTCGACTTCGTCGTGAACCCGGAGAGGGCCGACCTGCTTTCGGCCGAGCTTCTGGAGAGAATCGATGAGGCCCGCACCGCCATTCGGGCCGGTGAGCTCGAGGTCCCCCGCGCCTCTTTCGTCGACGGCGAGGCCGGCGTGCCGTGACAGAGGTCCTCGCCCGGCTGAGCTCCATCCGACGAAGCTTCGGGCAGGTAGTCGCGCTCGACGGGGCGGATCTCGAGCTGAGGGCGGGGGAGGTGCACGGAGTCCTGGGCGCGAATGGCGCTGGCAAGACCACACTCCTCAACGTCCTGTGCGGGATGACGCTCCCGGATTCCGGGATAGTCGAAGTGGCGGGATCCGTGGTCAGGTTCCGTGGTCCGCGAGATGCGTGGGCGCATGGCATCGCGCTGGTTCACCAGCACTTCACGCTCGTACCTGCTCACTCTGTACTTGAGAACCTGGCGCTAGGCGATCGTCGACCGCTCGCCGTGGTTCGCGACGATGCGGTCCGCCTGGCGGAGCGCGCTGGACTCGAGTTGACTCTCGACGCCGTGGCTGAAGACCTGGGCGTCGGAGATCGGCAGAGGGTCGAGATCATCAAGGCGCTGCTTCGCGACCCGCGAATCCTCGTGCTGGACGAGCCTACGGCGGTGCTCGCCCCTTCGGAGATCGAGAGTCTGTTCGGTCTGCTTCGGAGACTCGCGTCGGACGGTCGCTCAATTGTGCTCGTGGCGCATAAGCTCGATGAGGTTCTCGGGGTGGCGGATCACATCACCGTTCTGAGGGATGGCCGAACCGTTCTCTCCGGGACTGCGGGCGGGTACGACGTTCCTTCCCTCGTCCAGCATATGGTGGGTACCGGGGTGGTCGACCCAGCCGCACTCGGATTGGAGTCGGGGGCCGGAAGAGACTCGGCTCGGCGCAAAACGGGAGCTACGGTCGTCGCTCGGCTCGACGATGCTCACGTTCCCGCCGCTGGCACCGGCTCCGGACTTCGTGGCGTTTCGCTCTCCGTGCGGGGTGGTGAGGTCCTCGGGATCGCGGGGGTCGAGGGAAATGGACAGCGAGAGATCGCGCTCATCCTCTCCGGACGGCTCGTACCGAGCAGGGGTCGTGTCACCCTGCCCGAGGGGGTCGGCTTCATTCCGCAGGACCGGACCACGGAGGGCCTCATCGGCGGCTTCGACCTCACCGAGAACGTCGCGCTCGCACTCCACCGGGAGGACGAATTCCGGGATGGCCCGTGGATTCGCTGGGACGAGATTGCTGGATTCACCGACGAGATTCGGACTCGTTACGGGATCGTCTCACCGTCGACCACGACGAGCGCAGGAGGGCTTTCCGGCGGGAACCAGCAGCGTCTCGTAGTGGGTCGAGAGGTCACGATGGCACGCACGATGCTCGTGGCCGAGAACCCGACTCGTGGTCTGGACGTGACCGCAGCGGCGTTCGTTCACGCGGAGATCGAACGACTCGCAGACGACGGCGTTGCGGTCGTGCTCGTGAGTACCGATCTGGATGAGGTTCTCGCTCTTTCCGATCGGGTTTTCGTGGCAGTTCGGGGTGAGCTGAAGGAGGTCCCGTCTGCGGCTCGGACCAGATCCGGGGTCGGAGCACTCATGGTCGGAGGCGATGCCGCCGGTGGGTGACACGCCAACCGGAGCGGAACCGACGCGGCTTCGCGCTGTGATCCAGAGTCCTGTCGGGACCGGAGTGGCCGCCATCACGGCGACCGCGGTGGTCGGCGGTCTCCTCCTCTGGGCGGGTGGCCTCGACCCCTGGGCGGCCGCGGGGGCGATGGTCCGAGGATCGGTCGGCAGCTGGGATACCTTCGTGTCGATCACCCTGGTTCGCTCCGTTCCGCTCATCCTGACGGGGCTCGCCGTCGCGTGGGCGTTCCAGGCCGGCGTCTGGAACATCGGCGCGGAGGGTCAGCTCTACGCTGGCGCGATCGCCGCGGTCTGGGTTGGACTGACCTGGGGTGCTCTCCCTGGGTGGGTGCTCGTCCCGGCCGTGCTCCTCGCGGCCGGCCTCGCAGGGGCCGCTTGGGCGCTGGTTCCGACGCTCATGAGGCTCCGGCTCGGTGTGGGTGAGGTCATTACGACCATTCTGATGAACTTCGTTGGCATCTACCTGGCGGCCTGGATGGTCCACGGCCCGCTACAGGAGTCCACCGGTGTCTTTCCGCAGACGGACCGCATCTCGGAGGCAGCACGACTTCCGAGCATGCTTCCCGGAACGAGGTTGCATCTGGGCTTCGCACTGGCCGTCGCCATAGCGGTCGCGCTCGCACATGTGATTCGACGCTCGAGCTTCGGATTCCAACTCCGCGCCGTGGGCGCATCGCCCGAGGCCGCTCGAATATCGGGACGCGTCGACGCGAAGAAGATCCTCCTGATCAGTTTCGTCGGCTCGGGTGCGATCGCGGGTCTCGCCGGTGGCGTCGAGATTTCCGGCCTGACCTTCGCTCTGTATGAAGGGCTGTCACCAGGATGGGGCTATACGGCCATCGCGGTCGCTCTCCTCGCGAGACTGAATCCGGTGGGAGTGATCTTCACCGGTGTGCTCTTCGGGGCACTGCAGGCCGGGGCCGGGGCCATGCAACGAGAAGCCGGTGTACCTCTCGCCTGGGTGAACGTCGTCGAGGCCCTGGTCATCCTCGCCGTGCTCGCTCTCGAACGCACAAGGCGGCTTGGCTCTGCGGGAGAGAATTCATGAGCCAGGCGGAATTCGTGCTCTTCCTCGAGTCGGCGGTCCGGCTCGGTGTGCCGCTCGCTCTCGCTGCGATGGGCGAGACGATGACCGAACGCAGCGGCGTCATCAACATCGGGCTCGAGGGTTCGATCATCGCTGGCGCGCTCGGAGGTGCTCTGGGTGCACTCGCCTTCGACAGTGCAGGCTCGGGCGTTCTGGCAGGAGCTATGGCTGGGGGTGTGGTGGCGCTCGTCTTTGCGGTCTTCGTGATCGGACTGCGGACGGATCAGATCATCACCGGGACGGCGATCACGTTGGGCGGCATCGGGATGACGGGAGCGATCTACCAGGCTCGCTTCGGAGTGACTGGCACGGCGCTTACCCTGCCGACGCTGCCCGCAGTCGATCTCCCTGTTCTCAGTGAGATCCCCTGGATCGGGAGCGCGCTTTTCGGCCAGGCCTGGACCGCATACATGGCCTACCTGCTCGCGCCCCTGCTCTGGTACTTCCTCTTCCGGACGCCGCGGGGGCTCGAGCTGCGCTCCGTGGGAGAAGAGCCCGACGCGGCGAAGGCTGCGGGGGTTCGGGTACGTCGGGTCCGTTTCCTGGCGACCCTCTTCGGTGGAGTTCTGGCCGGGATCGCCGGAGCCCACCTTGCGCTCGCGCACGCGGGAACCTTTACCGAGGGGATGAGCGCCGGACGGGGATTCATCGCGATCGCGGTCGTCGTGCTCGGGCGTTGGAATCCCGTGCTCGTGCTCTTCGCGGCGCTCTTCTTCGGTGCCGCGTCCGCCCTTCAGTTCTTCCTCCAGGCGCTGGGGTTGGACCTTCCGTATCAGCTGTTTCTCGCTCTTCCTTACCTGCTGACGCTGGCCGCACTGGCGGGTTGGGTCGGTCGATCCCGGGCACCGGCGGCGCTCGCGCTTCCCTGGGATTCGGAGTAGGCGTCGAGCAGCGAGCGACGTCGGGCGGTGGCAACCGGGACGCTTCGGGTGTCTCTCACAACGGGTTCCGATCTATCTTTCGCCCCTCGTGGTTCGAGCGATTCGTTCGGTTGGAGTGTGTGATGTCGTTCTTCTCTGCAAGTCGACGCTTGGTTGTCGCCTTCCTCGTCGCGCTGGGCGTCGGCCCTTCGGCTGCTTTGGCACAGACCATGGAGGGCACAGGCGCGGTGGCGACCGGGCTGCTGCTTCGACAGATGGACGGCGTGAAACGCGTGCTCATGATCGGAGCCCATCCCGACGATGAAGACACCAGTCTTCTGACGACCCTCGCCCGAGGTCAGGGTGCCGAGACCGCCTACCTCGCACTGACCCGAGGCGACGGAGGCCAGAACCTCATCGGCCCCGAGCTTTGGGAAGGACTCGGCATCGTCCGGACCGGCGAACTCCTTGCCGCGCGCGAGCTCGATGGAGGTCAACAGTTCTTTACGCGCGCCTTCGACTACGGGTATTCCAAGAGCGCTGAGGAGGCGCTGTCGCTCTGGCCGCGAGAGGAACTCCTGGCCGACGTCGTGTGGGTGGTTCGGAAGTATCGGCCGCAGGTCATCGTTTCCGTCTTCAGCGGCACGCCCCGTGATGGCCACGGTCAGCATCAGGCGGCGGGCATCATGGCGCGTGAAGCGTTCGCAGCAGCCGGCGACCCGACACGCTTCCCGGAACAACTCGCTTCAGGTGTCCAGGCTTGGGCGCCGGACAAGCTCTATCAGACCTCCAGGCGGCGGTTCTTTCCCGGCGCGGCGGATGAAGACGACGGCTCGATCGACATCGAGACGGGTCGCCTCGATCCGCTTCTCGGTCGGTCTCTCTTCCAGCTCTCCATGGAGAGCCGCAGTCAGCATCGCTCCCAGGACATGGGTGCCTCCCAGCCCGCAGGGCCTCGTCTCACGGGCGTCATTCTGGTGGAAAGCCGGGTGTCCGAAGATGCACCGGGCATCTTCTCCGGGGTCGACACGACGCTCGTCGGCCTGGCGAAGGGGCTTCCGGCCGGGGTGGCCGCCGAGGCGCGAGCACATTTGGAGGCATATCGGGCGGCGGTGTATCGGGCCAAGGACGGCTTTGGCCTGGATCTCGCGTCGATCATGCCCGATTTGATCGACGCCATGCGTCATCTGCAGGCGGCACAGGGCGTCGACGGCGCCGGAGCCGATGCCGGGTTTACGAGAGAGCTGGCGGCCAGAGCCTCTGTGGTGAATCGAGCCCTCATGGCCGCGTCGGGCGTCTCGTTCGACGTTCGGTCACAGGATGATCTACTCGTTCCGGGTCAGACCGCGTCGGTCACGGCACAACTCTGGAATGGCGGCGGCTACAGCCTCGGGCTCCCGGAGCCATCGCTGATCGTGCCGGAGGGGTGGAGCGTCACGGAGACGGCCGTCGAGGGACTGCCGGAGGAGGGACCGGTCGCCCCGGGCTCGCTCGTGACGTGGAGCTACGACATAGGGGTCCCGGAGGATGCCGATGTGGCGCGTCTCTACTATCTGCGTGAGGCTCGAGACGGGGCTCGGTACCGGTGGCCCGACGAGCCGGATCTCTGGGGACTGCCTCGTGATCCACCGGCTGTCTTCGCGGGCGCGACGTTCACCTTCATGGAAGAGGGGGACTTCGTCGGCGGGCGGAACCGGATCTCGGCGCCGTGGCGATTCGTGGGTGTCGACCCCGCGTTCGGGGAATTCGAGAAGCCCGTCCTCGTCGTACCGGCGGTTTCCGTGCTCGTGACGCCGGCGGGTGTGACCTGGCCGCAGGGTCAGAGTAGCGCACGCTCGATCTCAGTCGTAGTGCGCACCGAGGCGGAGGGCGGTGGTGAGGGCGAGGTGGTCGTGTCGGCACCCCAGGGATGGACCGTCTCCCCAGCCGCTCAGACCTTCGAACTCGGAGAGGCCGGCGCCGAACGCGCGATGACATTCGAGATTCGACCGGACGCTTCGGTCGACGCGGGGCGGCACTCTTTCGAGGTGGTTGCAACTACGTCCGAAGGGCGGCGATACGACGAGGGTTACGCGCTCGTCGACTACGAACACATTCAAAGGACTGCCCTCTTCACCGCAGCCGAAGCCGTCGTGTCCGTTGTGCCGGTGTCGGTCCGCGATGGCCTTCGGGTCGGATATATCATGGGCTCCGGGGACGATGGCCCCGAAGCGATCCGTCAGATGGGTGCGTCGATCGATCTGCTCGGCGAGGCGCAGGTCCGGGACGGAGACTTCAGCGGGTACTCGACGATCGTCCTCGGTGTCAGGGCGTACGAGACGCGGCCGGACCTCCAGGCGGCGGCTGGTCAACTGCTCGACTTCGCCCGGGCCGGTGGCACGGTGGTCGTTCAATACAATCGTGGACCCCTTGGCGCGCTCGCGCCCTACGATCTCCAGGTGGGCCGAGGCTCCCCGCGCGTAGCCGACGAGACCGCTCCCATGACACCGCTGGACGGTGAAGCGCCGCTCTTCACGAGCCCGAATCGTATTACGGAAGAGGACTTCACCGGCTGGGTTCAGGAGCGAGGCCTCTACTTCGCGTCGGAGTGGGACGACCGATACGTGCCGGTTCTCGAGCTGAACGATCCGGGTGAGGAGCCCAGGCACGGCTCGGTGCTGGTGGCTTCGGTCGGAGAGGGAGTCTTCGCCTACGCGGCGCTCTCGTTCTTCCGACAGTGGGCTGGCCAGGTGCCGGGGGCCTATCGGCTCTTTGCCAACCTCATCTCACTGGACGCGCAGGAGTGGCGAGCGTTCGTGGACGGGAACTGACGGGTCGGCTTTATGCGTCCTCGGGCGTCGGGCCACCCATGAAGCTCATCGCCGCACCGACGGCGAAGACCACGACCGCACCGATCACGTTGTGCCACAGATAAGCGACATCCGGCATTCCGAACGCGACGGCCGCGACGACGCCCATCCCGGCGATCAGGCCGAAGAACGCTCCTGACCCCCTGGCGCGGGGCATCATCGCCAGCAGGAAGACGCCCAGGATGGAGCCGTAGAAGAACGACCCGAACCGGTTCACGACCTCGATCAGTGAACCGAGTACCGCTGCATACGTGGCCACGACGCACGCGAAAACACCCCAGAAAGCCGTGGCACCCTTGGATATTCGCAGGTAGTGCGCGTCGGTGGCCTCGGGTTTCACCCATCGTCGGTAGAAGTCGATGACGGTGGTTGTGGCAAGAGAGTTCAATTCTGCCGCGATGCTCGACATGGCCGCGGCGATGACCCCGGCGATGAAGAGCCCGGCCAGCCCGATGGGCAGTTCGTGCAGGACGAACCGGGGGATGATGTAGTTCACGTCGGTCGAGGATTCTCCCGTGACCTCCTCGGCCAGGGTGAGCGCCTCACCCCGAATGACCTGGATATCCGCCTCCCGCGATCGGAACGTCGCCATGGCTTCCGTTGCGACAGCATCGTCAGAAGCGTCCGCTACCTGGAGTGCGGCGGCCTCTCTCAGCGTGAACGCTTCCGCGTACCGGTCCTCGAGCGCCTGGTAGGCCGTACCGCGCTCTGCTACGACCTCAGATTCGTGCGCCGGATTGTAGAGGAGGGGAGGGGGCACGAACTGGTAGTACACGAAGACGCCTACGCCCACGAGCAAAACGAGCCCCTGGAGCGGGATCTTCCAGTAGGCACTCATGAGCAACGAGCTGCGGGCCTCGTCCACGGACTTGGCGGTCAGGTATCGCTGGACCTGACTCTGGTCCGTGCCGAAGTACGACAGCATGAGGAATGTCCCGCCCAGGACCCCCGACCAGAAGGTGTACGTCTCCGTTAGGTCGAAGGAGAAATCGAACGTGCGCAGACGACCGGTCGAGCCCGCGATCCGCAGGGCGTCGTCGGGGCTGACCGGCATCTGGAAAAGCAGGACGACCATGATGGAGGTCAGCGCGACGACGATGAGTACCATCTGCTTCACGTCGGCCCAGGCGACCGCCTGGACACCGCCGACCATGGTATAGATGACCGTGGGGACGCCGATCAGGGCCACGCTCCAAACGAGCGGGATCCCGAAGATTGCGCTGAAGACGACACCGGGCGCCGCGATGATGGCGCCGCACGACATGCCGCGGGAAAGGAGGAAGAGGAGCGCCGTCAGCGACCGAGTCTTCGCGTCGAAGCGTGTCTCCAGGTACTCGTACGCGGTATAGACACCCGACCCGTGCAGCAGAGGGACGATCGTGACGCCCAGGATGACCATCGCCAGAGGCAGCCCGAAGTAGATCTGCACGAAGCGGAGACCTTCCGTAGCGCCCTGCCCGGTGGTGCCGATCATGGTGACCGCGGACAGCTGGGTCGCCATGACGGAGAGCCCTACGACCCACCAGGGAAGGCTCTTGTTCGCGGCGAAGTAGCCGGCGATGGTGTCGGTCCCCTTGGACTTCCGGATCCCGTCCACCACGACATAGGCCAGGTAGGTGACGACGATGACCCAGTTGATCCAGTGCATACAGAGCCGCGTTAGATGTGGTAGCGGAACTGGAGCAGGCCGAGCAGAATGAGCGCTACGGCCTGTACCACGAGTACCTGGATGAGCGTTCGCCGGAACGTGGCTTTCGCGGACTCGGAGGTCTCGTGTGGGTCTGTCATTCGTTCCGTTCTCGGGAGGGGGAGAGGCCCAACCTTCCGTGTAGCATCAGGCGGCGCAAGCCGGTTGAAAGCGATGCGGTGATCGGGTCGTCATGGAACTCGCCCCGACAGAAGCCCGTAGGGGGGCCATGAGCGACACACGACGAGCCCCGAGGGCGAACTGGCGCCAGGCCACGCTGGTTCTTCGCCTGGCCTTCAACTCACTCGCCCGATCGCGCTCAACAACCGCGCTCGCCGTGGGCATTCTGGCTCTGGGGCTCGCTGCGCCCACCGTGTTCTTCAGTCTGCTCGTGGGTTCGATTCGTCCGCTTCCGGTACCGGAAGGAGATCGGGTCGTGCGGATCGATGTGGTCCAGCCCTCGAGCGGTGGACGCCCCGTTGCCGTCATGCCGCTGGACATGGGAGAACTGGATGACGTCCAGTCTCTCGAGGCCCTCGGCGGGTTTCGCACCTCTCCTGCGATCATGGTGGATCCGGACGTTGCGGCCACTCGTGTCTCCCTGGCCGAACTATCCCCGGAAGTCCTTCCGCTCCTTCGGGTCTCACCGCAGCTCGGCCGGATGGTCACTTCGGACGACTCCGACCGGACGGTGCTCATCGGCCACGACGTCTGGCTCGAGATGTACGCAGGCGACGCGGATGTACTGGGTCGTGTAGTCACCGTTGAGGGAACGCCGAGAACCGTCATCGGTGTCATGCCTCAGGGCTTCGGCTTTCCGTTCAAGCAGAATGCGTGGGTGGTCTTCGATCCGGACGAGGAGGCCGGCACCGAAGTCGCTCCGGTGGAACTGGTCGGCAGGCTCGCCCAGGCAGCTTCGATGGACGGTGCGACGGCCGAGGTGGGTGTACGCTGGAGTCGGTCTGACGAAGGCCGCGCGATCGAGCGTACCGGCGGAGTCGCTACGGTACGGCCCTACACCGGAGGGAGAGGTGAAGGAGGTGAGGCGGTCGCGTTCCTTGGATTGGTACTGGTCGCGCTCAGCCTCCTTCTGATCGCCTGCGCGAACGTGGCGAACCTTCTCCTCGTTCGGGCGACTGAGCGAGTCCATGCACTCGGCATCCAGTCGGCGCTCGGAGCGAGTCGTTTCCAGATCGGCGCACAACTCCTCACCGAAGCCCTTCTGCTCGCGTTGGCGGGTGGTCTGATCGGTGTGGTGCTTGCACAGGGAGCCGTTGGAACGATCCAGACGCGACTCGCGGAGGAGCATTTCGGCTACTTCTGGATGCGAATGGCGGTGGATGGCCCGGTCCTGCTCTTCACATCGCTTCTCATGCTCGCGACGTCGCTCGTGTCGGGGACGCTTCCGGCGGTCCGCGTGATGTCCGTCGACGTGCGTGGCGTACTCCAGCGGAACGGCGGTCGGGCAGGGATGCCCGGGGGAGGTCGTTGGAGCCGAGTGTTCGTGACCACGCAGCTGGCTTTGTCGTGTGCGGCTCTGGTGGCGGCCGGTCTCACGGCTCGTTCGATGGCCTCCACGAGGGACTTGGGGGGAGATCTGCCCACGGATGAAATCCTCATTGCACAGATGGGGTTGGTCGGAGGCTGGAGGTCTGATCCCCAGCGCATCCAGGGCCTCGCCGACGAACTGAGACGGTTGCCGAACGTTCGTGGAGCTGCTGTAGCCTCAGGCGCGCCCGGGTTCATGGAATCGTGGGGATCGATCGAGGTGGACGGCGTCGTGTATGAGCGTCCTGAGGATCGGGAGCGGTTGCTCTGGGGTGCCGTCACTCCAGGATTCTTCGATGTCGTCGATGCCGAGGTGAGGGCGGGGCGGTTCCTCGGCCCGCAGGACGCAGCGGAGTCCGCTCCAGTCGCGGTCGTCAACGAGAGCTTCGTGGCTCGCTTCAGTCCGGATAGAGACGTGCTGGGGCGGTCCATCCGGATCGATGCCGCGGACGACTCGGCCCTGTGGCACACGATCGTTGGTGTGATCTCCGATGTCCGCATGGGTAGCGGAGAGAGGATCCGTCACGATCGCGCTTACCTGCCACTGGCTCAGTCGACGCCGAACTCTGCGATCGTACTTCTACGGGGATCGAGAGACGTCACGTCGCTCGCTCCGGGCCTGCGGAGCTCAGTGGCCGCAGTCGATCCGGAGACGGCCCTGTCGGGGATCCGAACGCTCGCGGACGGCCACGCCTTCATGACCCGCGTGCCACGAGCGATGGGCGCACTCGCGTTCGGCGGAGGTGTGGCGGGGCTGCTCGTGGCGGCCGCTGGTCTCTATGGCCTGCTGACCTTCCGGGTGCGGCAACGCCGGAGGGAGTTGGGCGTGCGTCTCGCCCTCGGTGCGGACGGACGCCGTCTCGCTCGAGAGACGGTGGTATTCGCTCTCCAGCAATTGGTGCCTGCGGTGGCGATCGGGCTGACCCTCGCGTGGATCGCCGGGCCACTTCTGAGCGTGCTCGTTCTGGGAATGAACCCCCGATCGCCGGCTACGCTCACGGCGGTGGGTATCACGTTCCTTGCCGTGGGGCTGATGGCCGCCGCGATCCCGACGGCCCGTGCGGCCGCCACGGATCCGGCCGACGCTCTGCGCGCGGAATAGCGCGCCGAAACCTCGCGTAACGGTTCACGTAGGGATCGACGTGTCCATTGTAGACATCGATGTAGACAAGCACGACATCGAAATGGGAAGTGACCGGTGAGTAGAGACTATCCGAGTGAATTCGAGCAGATGGTGCTGTTGGCCGTTCTCCGGCTGAGAGACGGGGCGTTCGCCCTTGCAATCATCCGCGAACTGGACGGTGAAGTGGGTAGACGCGTGTCACGGGGTGCGCTCTACAAGACGCTGGAACGCATGGAATCCAAGGGCTACGTGGAGTGGACCACGGAAGAGGCGACGCCTGATCGGGGCGGTCATCCACGTCGGCTCTTTGCGGTTACGCCCCTGGGTGTAGAGATCCTGCGTTCCGCCCGTGAGGCGTTGCTGCGTCTCTGGGCCGGGCTCGATCCGATTCTGAGCGGTCCGGCGTGACGAGGCCCAATGGGCCTCCGAAGCGTGCGGAGCGAATGCTCCGCGCAGTCCTGCCGTTCGGGGTCGTGGGAGACAGCATCGTTGGCGATGTGAGGGAGGAGTACGCGCATTACGTGGCGTCGGGTGGCCGTGCTCCCAGGGCATGGTACTGGCTTCACGCGATGCGGCTGGCAGGTGGCTATCTGATGACGAGAGGGAGGGGTGTGGAGATGGGGACGTTTTTGAAGGATCTCAAGTCCGGGGCACGGTCGCTTCTACGGATGCCGGGTTCGGCAGCGATTTCAGTGGTAGTGCTCGCGATCGGCATCGGGTTGTGCACGTTCATGTTCAGCCTCGTGTACGGGATCTACTTCCGTGGCCTGGATCTCCCCGAGGCAGACCGAGTCCTTGTCCTGTATCAGACGAACTATGAGGAGGATCAGGACGAACTCTGGGTCCCGATCCAGGACCTGGCCGATTGGCGGGCAGCACAGACATCGTTCGAGGGTCTTTCGGGGATGTACTCGGGGACGGTGAACATCTCGGCCGCCGACGAGCCTGTCCGGTTCAGTGGTGCGTTCGTGACTGCAAACCTCTTCGAGATTCTTCGCGTCCAGCCGCTGATCGGGCGGGGGTTCGAGGCGGGCGACGATGACCCCGACGCGCCGCTCAATGTCGTTCTCGGGTACGATGCCTGGCAGGAACAGTTTGCCGGTGACCCGTCCGTTATCGGACGCGACGTCCGCGTCAACGGTGAACCCTCCACCATTCTCGGGGTGATGCCCGCGGGCTTCGGGTTCCCGCAAGACGCACAGGTGTGGGTGCCCTTCCGAGACGATCCTCTCGCTACCGCACGTCGGCAGGGGCGTAGCGCGCTCGTGTACGGGCGGCTCCAGGACGGTGTGACCAGAGACCAGGCTACGTCTGAGATGGTTGCGATCGCCCAACGCCTGGAGGAGGAGTACCCGGAGACGAACGAGGGAATTGGTGCTCAGGTGCTGACGCCGATCGAGGCGAATATGGATCCTCAGATCGACATGATCTTCGCGGCCATGATGTTCGCGGTGATCTGTGTGCTCCTCGTGGCGTGTGCCAACGTCGCCAGCCTCCTGCTCGCTCGCGCCACGATGCGGACGAAGGAAGCAGGCGTGCGGATCGCGATGGGTGGAAATCGACTGCGCGTGATGATTCCGTTCTTCGCTGAGGCCCTGGTACTCGCTTCGGCGGGAGCCGCGATCGGGATCGGTATCGCCTATGTTTGCGTCGACTGGTTCGATGCGGCGACCGTGGCCGATCGTCCCTGGTTCATGGAGTTCCAGGTGGATTTCCCGATTCTCCTGTTCGTGGTGGGCGTGACGTTTCTGACTGCGCTCGTCGCCGGAATCCTGCCCGCTGTCCAGGTGTCGCGTACCGACGTCAGCTCCGTCTTGAAGGACGAAAGCCGCGGCTCGTCCGGGCTCCGCATCGGCCGCGTCAGCAGAGCCCTCGTCACCGCTGAGGTCGCACTGTCATGTGCCCTCCTCATCGGTGCCGGCTTGATGACCAAGAGCATGATCGAGGTCGGTAAGGTCGAGTATCCTTTCGAGACCGAGGGGCTCTTTACGGCGAGGGTTGGCATCTTCGAGGCGGACTACCCCGACCGTGAGAGTCGGCAGCGGCTTTGGAGTGATCTGACCTCCGAACTGGCGGGCCTGTCTCAACTGTCTGCGGTAGCCCTCACGACGAACCTGCCCTACAACGGGACCAACTCGCGTCGGATCGCCTTCGAGGGCGTCGAGTATCCGGAGCTGAACGACTACCCGATCGTGGGCAGTGCGACCGTTACGCCGGGGTACTTCGCAGCGTTGGGCTCGGCCATCACGAGCGGGAGGGACTTCGTCGCACAGGACGACCTCGAGTCCGAGTTGGTGGTGATCGTGAATCAGCCCATGGTCGATCGGTTCTTCGATGGAAAGGACCCCATCGGCCTGAGATTCCGTGAGGGGGCGTCCGACACGTTGCCGATGTACACCGTGGTGGGTGTGGTACCGGACCTCCACATGCACAGCGGTCAGCCTCCGGGAACGCCGGGGTACCAGCCCGCCGGATACTACCGCGCGCTTGGGCAGTCCGACGCGTCGTTCCTGAGTATTGCTGCCCTGTCGAGCAGTGGGAACGCGCTCGCCGTCACCGCTGACGTGCGGAGCGCGCTGCGACGGCTCGACTCCGATATGCCGATCTACGACGTCATGCAGCAGTCAGAAGTCGTCGAGGCGCGGATGTGGTTCTACCGTGCGTTCGGAACCGTCTTTGTGGTCTTCGGGCTCTCGGCCCTCTTCATGGCCTCGGTCGGGCTGTACGGTGTCCTCTCGTTCGCGGTGGGTCGCCGGACCTCGGAGATGGGAATCCGTATGGCACTGGGCGCCGGCGCGCCGGATGTGGTTCGTCTGGTAGCGCGGCAGGGTGCGTCTCAACTGGCCCTGGGGCTCGGCATCGGCCTGCTACTCGCCCTCGGCGTCACGCGTGTGATCGGCATCCTCATGTTCAACGTCGACCCACAGGACCCGTGGGTGTTCGGCGGCGTGGTAGCGCTCATCGTCACAGTGGGCATGGCAGCCTCGATTTTCCCCGCGCGCCGTGCCACGAATGTCGACCCGGTCGAGGCGCTGCGATCCGAATGAGCCTGTTTTGACTGCTTTCCCGTATTCCATATGCTGAGCGCCTTCACCATGGGGCGGGACTTGAACGACAGGGCTGCGTGAATGAGCGAATCGACCCGAAGCATCGCGGACGAGCAGGAGTCACTCGAGGCGACTCTCAAGGACGAGATCCTCCGGATGTATGAGGAGGTCGCGGAGAAGCCGGAGGGGGAGTTCCACTTCTTTCACGGTCGACAGGCAGCGGAGATGTTCGGATACGATCCGGAGCTGCTCGATCGTGCTCCCGAGGGCGCAGTGGCGTCGTTCGCCGGTGTGGGTAACCCTCACGCCCGCAGCTACCTCGAGGAAGGTCAGACGGTCCTGGATCTCGGCGCGGGAGCCGGACTCGACGGTATCATCTCGGCGTGGGGCGTCGGTCCGACCGGGACCGTGATCGGCCTCGATCTCAATCCTGCGATGTGCTTGCGGGCTCAGGCGAACGCGGAGATCTCGGGTACACAGCTTGAATGCCGCGAAGGACGGATGGAGGACATTCCGGTCGAGGACGACACCGTGGACGTGGCCATTTCAAACGGTGTGATCAACCTCTCCTTCCAGAAGCGAAAGGTGATTCGTGAGCTCTTCCGGGTCCTCAAACCGGGGGGACGAATCTCCTTTACCGACATCGTCAGCGCGAAGCAGTTGTCTCAGTCGATCGTGAACGACCCCAAGCTCTGGGCTTCCTGAATCGGAGGCGCTCTCCCGGAGGGAGAGTTGTTCACTCTGCTCGAGGAAGCGGGGTTCAAGCGGGTGAAGTCGGTGGTCGTGCCCGGGTTCCGATTCAGGCAGCAGTCGACTCAGAACTCGGCTGAAGCCTACGGTGTGAAGTCGGTGCTGTTCACCGCGGAGAAGCCAGCCAACACTCGCTGAAACCATTTCGTCGCAAAGTAGACCACGCGAGGTCTGCTTGGTATCACACGAGGCGAGGCATGGCGAAGATCGGCGAATTCGAACTTCTGGTCCTTCTGGCGATCCTGCGGCAGTCGGCGGAGCCCTACGCGAATCGAGTCCGCGACGACCTCGAGGCAAACGCCGATCGGCGCGTGACGCGCGGCGCCTTGTATCGAACGCTCGACCGACTCGCGAAGAAGGGGCTCATCGAGTGGGAGGTGGAGGCCAGCGGCACGCCGGAGCGTGGCGGGCATCCGATGCGTCGCCTGAGCGTCACGGAGGGAGGTAGGGATGCAGCTGCCGCCTCACGTGAGGTGCTCCTGCGCTTCTTCGACGGGCTGGGCCCGGTGAGTACCTCCTCATGAGGGAGACGCCTCCACGCACCGCCGCCCGATTCCTGAGTTGGGCGGTCGGGGCATCCGACGAGGCCCGGACCGTTCTCGGTGATCTCAACGAGGACTACGTGGCCGTGCTGCGGGCCGAGGGGCTTCGTAGCGCGCGCCGATGGTACTGGAAGGAAGCGGTGGCTCTCGGAGTCAGCGCGTTGGTCGGGCGTCCGTTCGGGCGATCCATCGCACGAAACGCATCCGGGGAGGGGACGATGTTGAAGGACGCGCTTAGTACCAACGGCTTCGCACAGGACGTCGGCTATGCCGTGAGAGCCATACGGCGCGATCTGGGCTTCTTCGGGTTCGCCACGCTCATTATTGGCCTCGGCGTAGGAGCGAGCACGGCGGTATTCAGCGTGATGAGTCCGCTCTTGCTTCAGCCGCTTCCATTCGAAGCGCCCGAGCAACTCGTCCTGATCGACAACGGTGATGGTACAGGCGGCTTGTCGGGTATCACGTCACGCACCTCGAATGTGAAGGACTTTCGGGAGCGAGCCAGGTCCTTCGAGGGGATCGCCGGGTACTTCGCATTCTTCGATCAGCAGAGCTTCAATCTGGGCGGGGACGGGGTGCCTGAGCGGCTCGTGGGCGTGAACGTTACAGATAACCTGCTGGACGTCCTGGGAGTGCAGCCCGCGGTTGGTAGAGACTTCTCTCCTGAGGAAGGTCTCTGGGGGGGCGCGCCCGCGGTCATGCTGACCTACGGCTTCTGGGTTCGACGCTTCGCGAGTGACCCGACCATCGTTGGACGCACCCTCCAGCTCAACGAGGAGCCGTACACGGTGGTGGGCGTGCTTCCGGCGTCGTTCGACTTCGCCTCGATCTTCACCCCGACGGTGTCCGTGGATCTCCTGCTCCCATGGCCCATCGCAGACGAGACCGACAATTACGGCAACACGACTACGATGGTCGCGCGCCTCGCTCCGGGCGCTACCATCGAAAACGCCCAAGCGGAACTTGAGAGCATCGTCGTCGCTCTGGAGGAAGCTGATCCGGAGCGATGGGGTCTCGGCGCACGAACCAGCGGATTGCAGGAGAGAATCGCCCGGCCCTTCCGCTCCGGAATGCTTCTCCTGGCCGCCGCGGCCGGCCTGGTCATGCTCATCGTGTGCGTGAACCTCTCCAATATGCTTCTTGCCCGGAGCCCCAGGCGGCGCCGTGAGATGGCCATCCGTCGGACGCTCGGGGCCACACGAGACCGGCTCGTTCGTCAGCTCTTGATCGAAAGCACCGCGTTTTCATTGATGGGAGCCGTGGTGGGTCTTGCGCTGGCTCGCATAGCGACGGGCTTCGTCTCGACGAGCGCCGGTCTCGAGATTCCGCTGCTCAGCTCGATCTCCGTGGATGCGACGGCTCTCCTGTTCACGGTGGCGATCGCACTGGCGGCGGGCCTCGCGGTCGGGATCATTCCCGCCCTTCAGGTCTCCGAAGGCGGCGAGGCGAGTGCGCTCGGAGGGAGTACCCGCGGGGGGAGCGGCAGCCGTGGAGCTCGTCGGCTCCGTGAGGCTCTCGTCGTCGCCGAGGTGGCTCTCGCGTGCGTGATTCTCGTTTTCGGTGGTCTCGTCCTGAGGAGCTTCCAGCAGGTCATGGACGTGGATATCGGCTTCGAACCTGACGACGTGGTCGCGTGGACGCTGGGATCGTCGAGGACCTTCGATACGCTGCCGGAGATCAACGCGTTCTTCTCGGAAATCGTGACGAACGTGAGTGCGGTACCGGGGGTCGAGGCGGTCGGGCTCGTCGATGCGATGCCGCTCGGAACGAATCGAACCTGGGGGACGCGAGTGGCTGACAAGGAGTACTCGGGCAACGAGAACGAGTCGTTTTTCCCCCACATGGTCGATCACCGTTACATGATGGCGATGGAGATACCGCTCCTGGAGGGACGCTACTTCGACGCCAGTGACACTCAGGACGGTCCCCCGGTCGTGATCGTCAACGAGAGGGCGGCGCGGGCCATGTTCGGTGGTGATGCGGTCGGTCGTTCGCTCGAGAACTTCGGTGGCGCTCGCGTGGTGGGTGTGGTCGGCGACGTGAAACACCGCAGCCTCGAACTCGAGGGAGACAACGAACTCTACTTCCCG
Organism: Gemmatimonadota bacterium; assembly: GCA_039585495.1. Classification (GTDB taxonomy): domain Bacteria; phylum Gemmatimonadota; class Gemmatimonadetes; order Longimicrobiales; family Gaopeijiaceae; genus UBA2589. The sequence continues at coordinate 19,459 of JBDGVT010000049.1, forward strand.
ATGGGCCAGGTGTGGCAATTCCAGACGGTGGACATGGTCGTGCGTTCGTCGCTCCCACCCGCGAGTATCGCGGACGCGGTCGGAAGCGCGATCCGGAGGGTCGAAGCTCAGATGCCAACCGAGGACTATCGTACCTTGGAGTCCGTCGTCGAGCGTTCGGTTTCGCCCAGGCGGTTCACGCTCCGACTGCTGATCGCCTTCGCAGCCAGTGCCCTGCTGCTCGCGAGCCTGGGTATTTACGGGGTCCTGTCGTATTCGGTCAGCGAACAGATTCCGGAGATCGGCATACGGATGGCCCTAGGCGAGTCTGCCGAAGGGATTCGACGGACGGTGGTGACCCACACCATGCTCCTGGCCGGCATCGGTGTGTTCATCGGGACTCTCGGTTCCTTCGCGGGGACGCGATTGATCTCGTCACTGCTCTACGGAGTCGAGCCCACCGATCCACTCACCTTCGGCACGATGATCGCGCTTCTGCTTATCGTCGCCCTGGTGTCGGGGCTGGTGCCGGCCATCCGAGCGTCGCGAACGGACTCGGCTTCTGCCCTTCGTTCGGCAGCTTGAGGGGGGTAAGCCTGGAGGGTCGGCTCGAGGCCGACCCTCCAGATGTCCGATTCGCTAACGGCCCTCCCCCCCACGCACGGTGCAGAATCCCCCTTCATCCGTGCACCCCGGCTCCCTGAGCGTCCGCTCATAGAGTTCGAAGATCCGGCGGTACTCATCGGTCCACGAGGTCGGCTCGACGAAACCGTGATTCTCCACCGGGTAGACGGCCAGCTCCCAGTTCTCCTTGCCCAACTCGATGAGCCGCTGCGAGAGCCGCACGACGTCCGAGAAGTGCACGTTCGTGTCGATCATTCCATGGAGCATGACCAGGTGCTGATCCGGCCGGAAGTTCTCCGCGAAGTAGATCGGAGATGACTGCTCGTACGCTTCTTCGTCGTCGGACGGGAGGTTGAGGATCCGGCTCGTGTAACCGTGGTTGTAGTGTGCCCAATCGGTCACGGAGCGTAGCGCCGCGCCGGACTTGAAGGTCTCACCAGCGGTGAAGAGTCCCATGAGCGTGATGAAGCCTCCGTACGAGCCCCCGTGCAGCCCGATCCGGCCGGCATCGACCCCTTCGCTCTGTGCCAGATACCGTGCTCCGTCGACCTGGTCGGAGAGGTCCTTTCCGCCCATCCAGCGGTATATGCCGGTGCGCCACTCGGCGCCGTATCCGGCCGAGCCTCGATAGTCGATGTCCAGCACCGTGTAGCCGTTGGCGGCCAGGAAGTGATTGAACTGGTACTCGCGATAGTAGGAGGACCAGTAGTTGTGGACGTTGTGGAGGTATCCCGCTCCGTGCACGAAAATCACACCTGCGCCGTTCGCTTCGGCGCCCACATCTGACGGACGGTAGATTCGTGCGGGGACCATCGTTCCATCTTCGGCCTGGAAGTGGACGATCTCAGGCTTGATCCACGGAAAGGACATCCACTCGTCGGTCGGCGTCATCGTGACCCGATCCATGTCCGAGGTGTCGTCGGAGTCCGCGATGAAGAGTTCGGGCGGATGGTCCGCCATGTCGTGCACGATGGCTACCCGGTCTCCGTCCGGGGATAGGGTGGCCACGAAGCGACCGTCTCCATCCGTGAGCCGCTCCCGGTCCGACCCGTCGAAATTCATCCAGTAGACGTGCTCGTTGAACGGTGAGCCTTCATTCGTGCGGAGGAAGAAGCGCGATCCATCCTCCGGGATGGCTACGCTGAGGACCTCCCAGTCACCCCTCGTGAGTGTCTGCTTGTCGGATCCGTCGGCATTGACCGCGTAGAGGTGCGCAAATCCGCTCTCCTCGCTTACGAAGTAGACGCGGTCTGTTCCCGGCAGGAACCCGACGCACTGTGCGAAGCAGGGACCGGCCACCCATGCGTCGTCGTGCAGATAGTCGAGCAGAGTCTTTTCACCGGTCGCCGCGTCGACGGCCCAAAGCCAGCGATCCTTGTCGTCGAACGAAACGGCGAACACGAAGGCGGTCGTGCCCGCGTCGTTCCATCCGCTGCTGAAGACCCGAGCCGGGTCCTCGCCCTCAAAGTCCTCCGGCTTCACGTCGACCCATGCGATGTCCCCAGTCGAAGTCGTGAGAATGCCGACTCGCGAGGTGCCCTGTTCGTCTCCGACCTTCGTCCGGACGTTGAGGTCGCGCGTGTAGCCGTCCTCGGTCACCCAGTCAGGCACGATGGTCTGTTTGGCGCCCTCTGCCTGCTTCCCGGCCCGGACGAGGACATACGCTCCCGATTTCGTGGCGGTCAGCCCGGCACGTTCGCCCGACTCGAGGTAGACCGTCTTCGGCTCGAGCTCGGCTAACGCGTCCCGAATGGAGTCTGCCCTCTCACTAGCAGCCGTACCGCGACGGATGTGCTCGAAGAGTTCGAGTTGCTGTGCCTCGAGAAAGGCGCGTTGTCCCTCGGCCTCGCTGTCTTCCCGGGGCGCGGGGCCGGACGACACTCGGGTCAGCTGCGTGAGTGCACCCGATTCCAGCGTGAGCGAGAAGACGTTGCCGCCTCGACTGAACAAGACCGATTCGTCGTCTGCACTGAAGAGGGGCTGGCCCTCGGCGTCTTCGGTGTGGGTGATCCGCCGTACCGCGAGCGACCTGCGGTCCACGAGATAGATGTCACCAGAGACCGAGGTGACCCGCCATCGTCGATCCGCGGATAGGTCTCCGCCTGCGATCAGGGGGGCGAGGTCGCGTGCCGTCGCATCGTCGACGGCCTCAGGCGTGCCGCCATCAGCCGGCACTCGGTACAAAGACGTCCCGGCGTCCCAGTCCAACCCACCCGGCTGCCACCGGAAGTAGACCCACTCCGAGTCGTCCGACCACCTGATCTGTCCCGGCGCCTGCCCGACGTGCTCCTGGGCACGCATGATATTGCGGATCGACAGCTCGAACTGCTGCCCTCGCGCTGCAGGGGGCACGTAGTCGGCCACGCTCTGGGCCACTGCTGGCTCGGGTCGACCGAGATTCACCGCAGCTACGAGAGCGGCGGCCGAGACGATCGTCGCGAAGAGTCTCCGGTGCATCGGGTCTATCTCCATCCGTCGTGTGGATATTCGTTTTGTTCAGGGGCGCCACCGGCGCGAATGCCTCAGTCTCCGAGGCAGATTCCGAGAGCCCGTGCGGTCTCGATGACATCGCCATCGAGGGGTACCGTCTTGATCTTCGCGACCGCGTCGGCGAGCGGCACCGCGAGGACGTCGGGTGGGTCCAGCGCCACCATCGTCCCGAACCTGCCCTCGGCCACCAGTTTCACGGCTCCAGCCCCGAAGCGGAGGGCAAGGAGTCGATCGTAGGCGTTCGGTCCGCCGCCGCGCTGCAGGTGCCCGAGTACGAGCTCCCGGGTTTCTCTTCCGGTTCGTGCGTTGATTTCGTCCGAGACGACCTTCGACATGCCCCCTAGACGCTGCTGCCCGCCGGTGGTCTGCTTGAAGAGGGGCTCGCCTCCTGCGGGGAAGGCACCCTCGGCGACCACGACGATCGCGAACTCGGATCCGTTCTCGTACCGCTCCTCGATTTTCCGGCACACGGAGTCCATGTCGTACGGGATCTCCGGGATGAGCACGACGTCGGCTGTACCGGCGACGCCAGCGTAAAGGGAGAGCCAGCCTGCGGTGCGGCCCATGAGTTCCACAACCATGACTCGCTCGTGCGCCTCGGCGGTCGAGTGGAGCTTGCCGATCGCGTCCGTGGCCGTTTCGACTGCCGTCGTAAACCCGAAGGTCAGGTTGGTGGCCGCGAGATCGTTGTCGATGGTCTTCGGGACTCCAACGACCTTGAGGCCCTTATCCGCGAGTTGCTGGGCGATGCCCAGTGAGCCGTCACCACCAATTGCGATAAGGGCGTCGATGTCTCGCTTTGCGATTTCGTCCACGACGCGTTGCGTCCTGTCCTCGTACGTCACGGATCCGTCATCGGCCGTGACCGGCCACTGAGACGGGTTCCCCCGATTGGTCGTCCCGAGAATCGTGCCGCCAATGTGCGTAATTCCTCGCACGGCCCGTCGGTCGAGGGGAATGACGCCGTCCTCGATGAAGAGGCCGTCGTAACTGTCGAGGATTCCGCAGACCTCCCAACCGAGGCGGTCGGCGGCGAGAACGACGGATCGGATGACGGCGTTGAGGCCGGGTGCGTCGCCGCCACCGGTATTCACGGCAATACGTCTGATTTCACTCATGGTGTCCACGGTGTCGTCGGGGTTGTGATCTGGATAAAAAAAGGCGCCCGGCCCTGAGGCCGGACGCCCATTCTAAGGCGATGGCGCCGCTACGGCATCGTCAGAAGCTCCACCTCATATTCCCTTTGAACTCCATCCCCAGCGTACCGACGCTGGCGCCGAGCGCGTCTTCGATGGACCCGATGTAGACACGAGCCTTCGGGAAGAACTCATATCCTCCGAAGATCCGCAGCGGGATGTCTCCGCCGGCCGCGATCATCCAGCCCGAACCGGCCGTGTTGCCTTCGGTCTCCCCCGCGAGCGGTGCCTCTTCCCGGGACTGATATTTGAAGTCCAGGTGGGGACGGAAGACGAATCCGCCGCCGAGCCCGACCGTGCCCATGACGCCGCCAACGATGAGATTCTGCTTTGCGGTCGTAACCGTGGTGTCGCCAACCAGCGCACCGACGTCATCGACGATATCGAGTCGGAGGTCTCCGTTCCCCCGAATCAGGTCGGCGCCGTAGATCGTCCAAACACCCGCACCGGCCCGGAAGGCATAGCTCGCGTCAAAGCGCAGCCGGTTTCCGGCCTGGAACAGATTGATCCCGTCGGCCTGGTCCTGGGCGTAGTTGATGAAGGTCGCACCGGCCATGAACGTGCTGTTTCCGATGTTGCGGTCCAGGCCGACCCGAACCCTCGTCTCGCTACCCGGCTGGTACTCGAGCCCGTCCGTAGCACTCGGCTCGAACTTGCCACGCATCGCGTAAGCCGCCGCGATTCCGAGCCCGAATCCGCCTCGGTTGATCGCTGTCGCCACCGAAGACGTGACCGCCATTCCCGTTCCCCACGTCGTCTCCCGGAAGCCGAGCAAATCCGTGGAGAGCACCGACGCGACGATGGCCTCTTCGTTCGTATGCGACGCTTCGCCCGTTGGGAGATTCACGCCGACTGACAACAGTGCCCACGGCGTGACCGCATAGGCTGCCTTCACGCTGGTGTCCACCGGGCCCGAAAGTTTGAGCACCTCGTCGTTGCGTTCGACACGACCCTCGGCCCACGCCGAAAAGATGTCGATCGAGAATTCTGGCGTCACGGGCAGCCGGACTCCGACAGGAACCATGAAGAGCTGAGCAGCTTCCGCCCCGAGACCCGGGTCGAATGCATATCCCAGGTAGTCGACTCCGCCCCCGACCGCATACTGGGCCGAAACGGGGTTCGCCAAGGCGAGTCCACAGGCCAGGCCTGCCGCGAGGCGTGCTCCGCGCATCTTCATTCACCGCTCCCCGGTCGACGAATCACGATTCGAATTTGAGCCTGAGCTGTGTTGGACAGGGTTTCCTTGCCCGAGACTTCCTGGACCGGGTCGCGCGTCGTGTCCCTCGTCGCCTCTGTCGCCTGGTCTCCGCCCGTGTTGGACGAGCCAAGGTCGATGGTACCCGCTGTCGGTGTCGGGTCGATGCTCTCCGAGAGGTTCTTGAGCGTATTGATCGTGAGCCCGAGCGTGGTGGTCTGGCCGTCGGTAGAGCCTGCGCCCACCGGAGAGCCGCCGAGCCCGAGACCGTCGAGGCTCGTCGTCGTGCTGGCGGTCGGTGGAGCGAGCATGCTCGTCCCGGTCTCTCCCGTGGCACTGGCGATTCCGGCGATATCGGAAGTGCTCGACGAAGCCGCATCGGTCAGTGCCGCGAGCTCCGCCATCGCGATATCCGTTCCCTGGAAGGCACTGGGCTCCAGCGAGACCGCGAGATCGAACTCGGCCTGCGCCGCTTCGTAGTTGCCCTGATCCAACTCACGGAGCCCACGACCGTACGCCAGGAAGGCCAGAACGTTCTCCATGCGGTTGTCCAGAATCGCCTGCTCTTCGGCGGGTGTCAGTTCGACCCCGAGGATCTCACGGATCGTCCTGATGACGATTTGCTTCTCCATGTCGAAGAGCTGCTCGAGTACCGCCGCTTCGGTCAGTTGGCCCGCCGAAGACGTGCTTGGCACGTTGAGAATGTCCGCATCCGTTTGAAGGTCGTTCTCGCCCAGCGTCGTGAGCACGCCCTGGAAGACATGCTCTGCACGAAGGAGGCGACCCGCACGAGCACCGGTTCCGGCCTCGGCGTAGCCAGCCGAGGTCAGGGCCATCTCGTCGAGCAGCGTCTGGATCTGCGCCCGCTCGAGTACGATTAGAGCGTTCGAGACCTTGAAGTCCGTGATCATCATGTCCGAGAGGGCATAGATGAGCGGCTCGAGATCGTCGCGGTCGGAGTTGAACGCCAGGGGCAGCACCGCGACCGACTGAGGCGTGATCTGATTCGTTGCGGTGATCTCCTGCTCCTGAGCGAGGGCTTGTTGAGCCTGCGCGCGGAGGAGGTTCCTTCCGATCATGGTGAGGCGCTTTCGCACCTCCTCCCGGGCCGCGCTCGACGCAGCGACCGTGAGATACTCATTGTACGCCTCACGAGCCGCGGACCAATCCTGGAGCTCTTCCTGTACTAACCCCAGGTAGAGAAAGGCTGGGCCTGACTCGTTCCCCGCGTCGATAGCGGTCTGAAGCGAGGTTCTTGCCGCCTCGTAATCCGTGGCCTTGTACTGGGCCATGCCGAGTTGCACCTGGAGGTCGGTGTTCTCCGGGGTGGCGGCGACTTCCTGTTCGAGACGGGGAATATCGACCGGCTCGACGTCGGGAAGTCCTCCTGCGCAAGCGGCGAGCACAGGCCCGACAGCGAGCAGAAAGAGGCGCCTTGCATGGCTTTTCGAGGGGTACTTCATGAGCAGAGCTCCTTCGCAGCGATGGGATATCGCTAGAAAAAACGCGGGGTGTCGAGCAGAAAGAATCTTCTCGCATCCCCGTTGGTACCACTATAAACTATAGGAGGTGGCCAACGGGCGGGCAAAGGAATTCTTTTCCTTTTGTGCCCGCCTTTCGCGCCTTCCTGGGCCACCCCCACCGGGGCCCGAAAATCGGTTTTGGAGAACAGAATGTCCAATCGCTTTCTCGTCCTGACCGCGGTGATTATCGCTACGGGTTTCGGCGTGGCGACAGTCCCGGCGCAGAGTCAGGACGTGCCCACTGTCGCAGTCATGGATTTTTCGAGCTTCATGATGGGCGAAAGCGGGGGTGCGGTGAATCTCGGCAAGGCGGTCAGCGCCATGCTCGTCACCGAATTCAGCGGCCGTGACGGGATGAGGGTCGTCGAGCGTGCTCAGCTGAACGACCTCCTGCGCGAGCAGGATCTCAACCTCTCTGGGCGCATCAATGAGTCCGACGCAATCGAGGTCGGGAAGATGCTCGGCGTCCAGTACGTCCTTCACGGACAGGTCACGAGCATTGTCGACCAGCTCCGTATGGACATTCGGGCGGTCGACGTGGAGACGTCGGAGATCGTGATGGTGCTCAAGGACACCGACAAGACCAGTGAGCTCTTCGCTGTGGTGGTCGGAATGGCCGACCAGTTCGGCGAGCAACTCAATCTGGTGCCACCGTCCGAGCGCCCAGAAATGGAGTCGATTCCTGCGGCCGCGACGATCGAGTTCAGCCGTGCTCTCGACTTCGAAGACCGTGGAGAGACCGACCAGGCGATCGAGCACTACGAAGCGACCCTGGAGATTCACCCGAATCATCGTGACGCAATACGCGCTCTCGAGCGTTTGCGGGGAGGTACATAGAGATGAAGACCCACATGCTTTCGCGCGGATCGGGCCCGGCGCTGTTCATCGCCGGGCTCTTGCTTACTCCGGGTGCGTCGACCGCACAGGAGATCGTCTTCGACGGCGACCTCCCTCGCACGATGGTCTTCATCCAGGAGGAGGGCCGAGGAAAGGTCGCTTCCCGTGAGATGACGTCCTTCCTCCGCGAAGCCGGATTCCCGGTCATCGACCCTGCACTCGCCATCGACGAGTCCGCGCAGGCTCTGGTGACTGCCGCCATGAACGGCAATGACGGCGCAGCGACCCAGCTCGGTAGGGATTGGGGCGCACAGCTCTTGATCCTGGGTGTTGCGGACTACGCGACCCGCGATGCCCCGGGCGGTGGATCACTCATTACCGCGACGACCGAGGTCGCGGTTCGTGCGCTTCGTCTCGATCTGGGTGAGGTCGTTTCGGATGCTGTCGCGGACGCCCGTGCCATCGAGGCGACGGACCAGGCGGCGCGTGCCAAAGCGATACGTGCGGCCACTCAAGAGGTCATCGGGTCGTTCATCGGTGCCGTGTTGAACGACTGGGAGTCGCGTACGTGGCAGGAAGCCGCTTACTGGGTTCCGGATCCAGGGTCGTTCCAAGAGACGGCCGTCGAGACGGCCGGAGCGGCCGAGGCTCCCAGTGGCGGTGGTAGCGGAGTGGCGCCCGGACTGGCGGTGCTGAGTGCGGACGTGATGCCGGCAGAGGGTACGGCTACACGGGGTATCGGTGTGGTGCGTCGCAACCAGGGTGGACTTTCGAGCGTGCAGAACGTGGTTCGACTCGAAGGTGTGGTCGTCGGCGACGCGAGCGGCGTCGAAGTCCATGGGCAACCCGCCGTTCTCGAGCCGATTTCGGCAGACGAACTCGCCCTGTACGGCCTCGACGGAGCGGAGGCACAGCGGTTCACGAGAGAGTTCTCGCTGCCGATCAGTCAGGACAGCGTTCAGATCGTGGCCGAAGGCTCCGGCGGGATGACTGCCCAGACGTTCGCAGCGCCCAGAATCGACAAGCGCTGGGCGGTCGTGGTCGGAGTCGGCGAGTACGCATCAGAGGACATTCCGGACCTCGAGTTCGCCCCGGCCGACGCGCGGGCGGTCAAGGAGTTTCTGGAGAGTGACGCGGCTGGTCCCTTCGACGAGGTGCTTTACCTGGAAAACGAAAGGGCGACGGGCGCGGCCATGAGAGAAGCGCTGTTCGTCTTTCTTCAGCAGGCGGACTGGGACGACCTGGTCGTCATCTATTATGCGGGGCACGGCGCGCCCGATCCCGGTCGTCCCGACAACCTCTATCTCCTCCCGGCCGATGCCGAACTGGGCTCGCTCGCGGCGACCGGCTTCCCCATGTGGGACGTGAAGACCGCGCTGCGTCGGCAAATCGCAGCTGAACGTGTGCTGGTCATCGCGGACGCGTGTCATTCCGCGGGGACGGCGGATGGTGACGTCGTCGGCGGAAGCGGCTCGAACCAGATCGCCGGGGGCTTTCAGGGGCTCTTCACGCCGTCGCGACGACTCATGATGACGGCGGCTGACACCAACGAGTTCAGTCTCGAAGACGAGCGTTGGGGTGGGCACGGCGTCTTCACGCACTTCATGCTGGACGGACTGCGGGGCGCCGGGGATCGTAACGACGACGGGATCGTGACGTTTACGGAGCTCTTCGAACACGTGAACGAAAACGTTCGGAGCGCGACCAATGGACGCCAGAATCCGCAGAGGAGTGGATTGGGTGACATTCCCCTGGCCGTGGTGGGCGGGGGCTCCTGACGAGATCGCTCCGGTGTAGGGTCAGCCGGGGCGGCTTTCGATAGGTCGGTTCTAGAAGGGGTCCGGCTCGGGCGGGAGGCACGCCTTGTCGACCGCTTCCGTGAGCCGCTCCTTCGTGAGCGGCTTGGTCAGGATCATCCGAGCCCCGGCGAGTTGGGCCACCTGGAGTTTGTGCGGGCTCTGTCCGGACACTGCGACGATGGACGCGTCCGGGTCCATCCCCCTCAAGGCGGTGATCAACTCGATCCCGTCCCCCCGTGGCATCTGAATGTCCGTCACGACCACGTCGACCGGATGTCGAAGGAAGAGCTTCATGGCCTCTTCGCCGTTCGACGCGAAGTAGAGTTCGTGGTCCGCCTCGGCCAAAATGCTCCGCATCAACAGGCGATCGGACTCGTCGTCGTCAACGATCAGGACGTGCGCCATGATCTTTTTATCTCTTAAGGACCAGACTGCCGCATGGATAAGTGATAGGGGTAGCCGGAGCAAGGTCGGTGAATCGATCGCCCGACTCTGGATGCGGGTGAGCCGTCACCGGCTTGGACCCGGTACCTATTGATGGACGAGCGCAGGTAGCGCAGGATGGAGTCGGAGACTCGCCGGATGACGGAAAACAACACAGCCAGACTGAATGAGGCCCTCCAGGGCCGGTACCGGATCGAGCGACTGCTCGGTGCGGGCGGAATGGCGACCGTCTATCTCGCCCAGGACCTTCGCCATGAACGAAAGGTGGCCGTCAAGGTCCTGCGGCCCGACGTGGTGACCACCACCGGAAGCGGCCGATTTCTGGAGGAGATCCGGATCGCCGCCAACCTGACGCACCCGCACATCTTCCCGGTTCACGACTCAGGGGCGGCCGATGGGCTGCTCTACTATGTGATGCCCTTCAACGAAGGCGAGTCCCTCCGTGAACGGCTCGATCGGGACGGGGAACTCCCGATCCCCGACACCTTCGAGATCCTCGAGGAAATCGTGGACGCGCTGGACTACGCGCACGAGCAGGGTGTGGTCCACCGTGACGTGAAGCCGGACAACATTCTAACTCAGGGCCGACACGCCATGATCGTGGACTTCGGTGTTGCCAAGGCGCTGAGCGACGCAACCAACGGATCAGACTTCGACGCGACGACTGCGGGGATGGCCATCGGGACGCCGGACTATATGGCCCCGGAGCAGGCTGCTGCCGACCCATCGGTCGATTACCGGGCCGACCTCTACGCCGTCGGTGTGCTCGGGTATGAATTGCTGACCGGAAGGACGCCCTTTTCGGGCGGAACACCGCAGTCGGTTCTGACGCGCCAGATCACCGAGTTGCCCGCGCCGGTGGAGCGGCACCGATCCTCCGTGCCGCCGGAGCTCTCTGCGGCGATCATGCGGTGCCTCGAGAAGCGTCCTGCCGACCGGTGGCAGTCCGCGGGTGAGTTGCTCGCTGCGCTCAGGGCCGCTCGGATGGCGTCGTCGGTCCAGCCTCCGGTGCCGGGCGCTGGTCCGGAGACGCGTGGACGCCGTCGGTTCGCACCGCCCGCGATCGCGGCCGCAGTCCTCCTGGTGAGCTTCGCAGGGTGGTCCGTTCTCGGTGGCGCCGAGCTCGACGGTACGAGCCGCGTGGTCGTCGACGTGTTCGAGAACCAGACTGGAGACGTGACACTGGATCGAGTCGGGCTGATGCTGCAGGACTGGCTCACCGACGGCCTGCTTCAGAGCGGACTCATGGAGGTTGTGCCCACGATCACGGCTCGTCAGGCTGCCACCTTCGTCCGGGCCGAAGCGGATGCCGGCCGCCCCCGGGACCCCGTGATGGCGATCGCGGACGAGACGGGGGCTGAGATCGTTATTTCCGGCACCGTCTACATGGACGGCGACAAGCTCCGGATCCGAACGTCGGTGACCGAAGCGACCGATCGACAGGAGGCCCGTCTCGTGGGTTCGATCGAGCCGGTGGTCGGCCCGGTGGACGACATCACTGCCCTCCTGGCCCAGGTTCGCGAGCGCCTCCTCGGGTCCCTTGCAACGAGCCTGAATCGTAGGATCGCAGCTCAAGTGGGCGTGAGTGATCGCGCGCCCACGTACGAGGCCTACGAAGCGCT
>JBDGVT010000050.1:0-17191 GCA_039585495.1 Gemmatimonadota bacterium
CTGCCCCGGCCACCGCTGCCACACGGAAGCAGAGTCCGGACCGCTCGGCAAACCGAAGTGCCTTGGGCTGAACGACGCCGTTCCCGATTCGCTCCACTTCGCTCCAGGTAGTCGCCACGAGAGCCTCTGAGTCCGCTCCACCCTTGTTTGGGTCCTCCAGGTATATACCGTCGACGTCCTTGACGAGACGGACCTCCTCCGCACCGAGCCGATCCGCGAGAAAGAGCGCGGTCAGATCCGAACCTCCACGCCCGAGCAATGAGGGATGTCCCTCGCGATCCGTTCCCGCAAAGCCCGGAACGACAGTGACATCGTGCGCACGCAGACAAGAAACGAGTCGGGCCAGATCGACGTCGTCCGGCTCGGCGTCGTGCAGCGGCCCGATCGTGCGGAGACCCAATTCGTCGGCGGTGAGCACATGAGCGTTGATGAACGCCTGGACCAGCGCGATTCCGAGCAACGCCACGGACGCGTCTTCTCCTGTCCGGAGCAGCACCGAGACGAGCCGCATAGCCGGCTCCGTCGAAAGTTCTCTGGCGCTCCCGAGCAATCGATCTGTGGTCCCTTTGGTCGCAGACACCACCGCCAGCACTCGATGTCCTCGAGCCAACTCCCGCGAGATCTCACAAACAGCCCGCTCGAAACCTTCATTCCCGCGAAGAAGCGAAGACCCGAACTTGAGCACCGTCACCGGCCCGAGATGAATCGAGCCACCTTCTGTCAGCACGGTACACACAGGCGCTCCTCCACTCGATTCAGAGCCCGACGCACATCGGTCGTCAGGTCGTCGACGTGCTCTATTCCCACGGACAAGCGGAGAAGCCCTTCCCCGATGCCGGCGATCCGTCGGGCCTCCGCATCCATCGATGCGTGGGTCATCGTCGCCGGATGCGTGATCAGGCTCTCCACTCCACCGAGCGACTCGGCGAGCGTGAAGTGTCTCAGTCCCGCCAGAAAGCCGTCGACCGAGTCCCGACCGCCGCGGAGTTCGAAGCTCACGAGGCTCCCCCACCCCGACTGCTGTCGGGCAGCAAATACGTGTCCAGGGTGATCCGGCAGCGACGGATGATAGACCCTGGCGACGGCCGGGTGCTCCCGTAGGGCTGCCACGACCGCGAGCGCGTTCCTCTCGTGCACTTCGGTGCGCGCATACAACGTCCTGAGCCCGCGCAGTGTGAGGTAGGCGTCGAACGGTGAGCCGGACACGCCGATGCAGTTCGCCCACCATGCGAGGTCCTCGCCAAGCCCCAGGTCCTTCGCGATCACGGCCCCTCCGACCACATCGGAATGCCCGTTGATGAACTTGGTCGTCGAGTGCAGTACGAGATCCACGCCCAGGTCCAGCGGGCGCTGATTCGCCGGAGACAGGAACGTGTTATCCGCCACCGAGAGCGCGCCGATTTCCTTCGCCACTCGAGCCCATCGCGTGAGGTCGGTGACCCTCAGGAGCGGGTTGCTCGGTGTCTCGAGCCAAATGATCCGGGGCCGACGCGCCCGGGCCAACTCGAAGGACTCTTCCTTCGACTGATCCACGAAGAGGATCTCGAAACCGACCCTCCGACTCTCGGCCGTGAACAGCCGATGGCAACCACCGTAGCAATCGTGCGGCGCCAACAGAAGATCTCCCGGCCGAAGCAGCTGGGTCACGAGGCTCACTGCTGCCATGCCGGAACTGGTCACCACACAGCTCGATCCCCCCTCCGCGGCCGCGATTGCTTCAGCGAGATGGTCCCGCGTCGGATTGCCGCTGCGTGTGTAGTCGTACCGCCCGCACTCCCCTGGCGCATCGAATACGAAATTCGCAGACAGGTGGAGGGGAGGGACGACGGCACGATGCTCCTGATCCGTACCGATAGCCGCCCGCACCGTGCGGGTGTTGATCCGATCGTGGTGTTCGATGCCAGGGGCGCTCACGGGGTCACCTCCTCGGCGCCCAGCGTGGAGCGGATGGCTTCGGACACCAGCCCGGCTTCTTTGAGGAATCCGTCGTGTCCGAAGTGCGAACGGATTTCGATGTGCCCCACGATGCCCGGTGCTGCGCCTGCGAGCTCATCGACGAGCCAGGGCGGGACCAGGGTGTCGGTATCAAACGAAACCAGTGTGGTAGCCGCCTGGATATGCTCGGGATCGACAGCGTGGAGATCGATCGATTCCGAGAGCCTGAGGAATCCCTCCGAGTCGAAGCGTGTGGCGAAGTCGTCACCGCGCGCCTCCAGATAGGACTCGACAGGGAATCGTGCGACACCACCGGATACAGAAGGGCTCGCGTCGAAACGCTGGTCGAACTCGATCGCACTGCGATACGTCGTCATCGCGATGGAGCGAGCCAGGGACAGGCCGGCGTCTGGTCTGCCCAGTTCATTCGAGAGGCGGACCGTGCGTCGCTGGATAGCCCGCAACGCAGTCGCCATGGGGTGCGTGCGATGCGCAGCGCAGATCACCGCGAGACGAATTGCCCGTTCCGGAAAGAGCGCGGCGAAGGCCAGCGCGACCATCCCGCCGTACGAAGCGCCGACAAGCGTGACCCGGTCGATGTCCAGCTGATCGAGCAGGCCGGCGAGGACTCTTGCCTGGTCCTGTGAAGAAATCGGGTGCCCGAGCTCGAGACGACTCGCGGGACCGCCGACGAAATCGAAGCCGATGAGCCGATGGCGGAGAGGGTCCAACGCCCCGCCCGGTTCGACGACACCAGGCCACCATCCGGGATCGGGTGAGAGCACGGTGGGTCGGAGGTGCCGTCCCGCGGAAATGCCGCCGAGCACGACGATGGGTGGTGCCCAGGCCGGACCGTGGATCTCGTAGCCGACGTCAGCGGTCGTGCGAGGTCCGAAGGTTGGATCGAAGCTCACGGACAGGCAGCCCGTCACTCCGGGTGATGTCCCGGTCGAGCAGTAGGCGTCCAGTTGCGGCGTCGAGTCCGTCGCCAGGCAAGTTCGGGTCTTCATGTCGATTCTCCTCGGGTGGTCAGTACATCGAGACCCCTGAAGAATCGATCGCCCCGGAAGCTCAGCGACCGTGCCGTGGGCACGGTGGGCGACTCATCTCCCGGCGGGCGATCGCTCGCTCGCCGCAGGAGTTGGCACCTTGAAGCGCTGCTACACGCAACAGGTTGCCCCGGCGTCAAAGGGCCTTTCCCTCAACCGGTCTCGATGAGTTTTTACTGCCCGCAAGGCTACCCAGGGGGCTTGGAGTCGTCAACACCACCGATTCCGTCCGCTACGAACCGCCTATACATTTACCGACCTTCGCACTCCCACCCTCCCCCGAATGCCTCACGTCCCCGACCCTGACTGCCCCGTCGATCACGTCGGCGCGGAGCGTGCCGTCGATTCGTTGCCCGGCCCGATACGCCGCGGCGCGTACTTCACGGTTGGAGCGGTCAGTGTGGGCTTGGGGGTCATCGGCATTCTGGTGCCGCTGTGGCCCACGACGTGCTTTCTCCTTTTGGCGGGGTGGTGCTTCGCGCGCAGTTCGAGACGTGCGGAGCGCTGGCTCCACGAGAATCGGCTCTTTGGCCGGTACCTGAAGGACTACAGGGAGTATGGGATCATCTCGACGCGTGTAAGGACGACCTCGCTCGTAGTGCTCTGGGGCTTTATCGGCCTGTCGGCCTTTGCTCTCGCGGGTCGACTGTGGGCCGTCGCGCTTCTGATCGTCGTGGCCGGTGCGGTGACGCTCCACCTGTTCTCGCTTCCCACCGAGGGACGGGTCTCTACCCCCGACTGATCCGGGCGGCAGGGCATTGCCCCTAGCGCCCGCTCGTCTTCAGTTCCTCGCTCCCACGCGGCACCCGCTGCATGAGCGATTCCTGAAGTGGGGGTGAAGATGCGCAAAGTCTCGGTTTCAGTCTCCGTACTCCTTTTGCTCGGTCTCGGCGCGTGCGGTGGCTCGCCGCCTGCGATGCCCCCCGCACCCGGCGGCGCGGACGGCGCTCGGCCCGCGCCTCGAGGTGGCAACGGAGAAGACCAGAGTTATTCGGACATCATCGGCGAGGACGCCGTCTCTGACGACGGACTCTTCTCGGTCCACAAGGTCGATGACGACTACTACTTCGAGATCCCCGATTCACTTCTGGGTCGGGATATGCTCCTGATCAGCCGTGTAGCGGGGGTCCAGTCAGGGATGGGTGGGTTCCTCCCGGCGGGGGCGGCGGTGAATCGTCAGATGATCCGCTTCGAACAAGGTGATGATCGGATTCTCCTGCGGAAGTACTCGGGCGAGGCCATGGCGGACGACACGCTCGCGATCTCCCTCGCGGTAGAATCGAACTACTTCGCGCCGATCCTGGCCTCTTTCGACGTCGAAGCGCGGAACCCGGCCGACGACGGGACACTGATCGACGTGACCGATTTCTACCAGGGCGACACGCCGTCGATTTCGGGCCTGCGGCCCGCGCAGCGGCGTCAGTACCAGGTACGGAGGCTGGACGCACAAAGGAGCTTCATCACTCGAGCACGCAGCTATCCGCTCAACGTGAACGTGAGACATACGCTCACGTACGACGCCGCCGCACCGCCGTCCGACGAGCAAGCCAGCACCATCTCCGTGGAGATGAACCAGTCACTCGTGCTTCTGCCCGAAGAGCCCATGCGTGCCAGGTACGCGGACGCCCGCGTTGGTTACTTCTCGATCGACCGGATCAATTACGGACTCGACGAGCAGATGGCCGCGACCCAGACCTTCATCCGACGGTGGCGCCTGGAGCCGTCGGACCCCGTGGCGTACGCTCGTGGAGAGCTTGTCGAGCCGATTCAGCCGATCACCTGGTACATCGACCCCGCGACGCCGGAGCGTTGGAGAGGTGCCGTGCGACGAGGCGTCGAGAACTGGAACGAGGCGTTTGAGACCGCCGGCTTCAGAAACGCCGTGCGGGCCCTCGATGCACCCTCGCCGTCGGAAGACCCCGAATGGGACCCGGAGGACGTTCGTTACTCGGTGGTGCGCTGGTCGGCGAGTATGACGCGTAACGCTCAGGGTCCCAGTACTTCGGATCCCCGGACCGGCGAGATCATCGAGAGCGACATCGTCTGGTATCACAACCACATGCGCTCGTACCGCAACTGGATGATGGTCCAGACCGGGGCGGCGAACCCGGGCGCACGTAGTCTGCCCATCGACGACGAGCTGATGGCCGAGGCGATGGAACAGGTGATCACGCATGAAATCGGCCATGCCATCGGACTTCCGCACAACATGGTCGCGAGTTCTTCCTTCCCTGTGGACTCGCTCCGGTCGCAGACCTTCGCGAGCCGGATGGGTGTCGCCCCGACCATCATGGACTACGCGCGCCAGAACTACATCGCGCAGCCTGAAGACGGCCTGCGGCCTGCGGATTTCCTCCGGCGGATCGGGCCGTACGATCATTACTCGGTCTCCTGGGGATACCGGGCTATTCTCGACGCCGCGACGCCCGAAGACGAGCTGGACACGCTCGACGAGTGGATCGTGGCCCGGGCCGACGACCGGATGTACAAGTATCTGCCTCAGGGCGGGCTTGGGGTGTCCGATCCCCGCGCCCAGACCGAAGACATGGGTGACGACCCGGTGCGTGCCAGCGAGTACGGCATGATGAATCTGAAGCGAATCGTGCCCAACCTCGTCGCCTGGACCACTCAGGACGGGGAAGACTACACGGACCTGGAGGAGATCTACGGCGAAGCGCTCGGCCAGTGGAATCGGTACGTCGGCCACGTACTCACGCTGGTCGGCGGCGTCCACGTCGACCTCAAGACCGCGGATCAGGACGGGATGGTCTTCGACGTCGTCCCGCGCGAACGACAGAAGGCGGCCATGGCCTGGCTGTCACGGGAAGTATTCCAGGCTCCGGTCTGGCTTAACGACCCCGGCATCATCGATCGGATCGGGCCGACGAGAGGAGGGCTCCGTGCCCTGCAAGCCCGCCAGGCGGCGGCACTCAATCGCCTTCTCGATCCGCGCCGAATGGATATCCTGGGCGAGATGGAGGCGACCCAACCTGGTGATTCGTACCCCTTAGTCGAGTTCCTCGACGACGTCCGTGAGGGCGTCTGGGGTGACCTGGAGTCCGCTTCGGCGATCAACGGCTACCGGCGCGCGTTGCAGCGCGCCTACGTGGAGCGGATGGCGTCCCTCATGACGGAGCAGCCCGAAGGCAACGCCTTCCAGGGCCCGGCCCCGAACCTCTCGCGCTCGGACATGCGCCCACTGATCCGGGCTCAGCTGGTCGACCTCCGGGCCGACATCGAGGCTGCTTCGCGCCGCATGGGACACAGGGTAAGCGAAGCGCACCTCGAGGATCTCATCATCCGGATTGAAGGGATCCTGGAAGCACAGGAGGGCTGACATAGGCGACACCCCGCAGACCCCGTCACCGGCCTGGCCATACATCCTTCTGGGCATTTGCCTGCTCGGTGTCGGGGTGACCGCGTGGCAACCCATCCCGGCCGGCATCTGGCACGATGACGGCGTGTACATGCTGGTCGGGAAGGCGCTCGCATCGGGTCAGGGTCTCGTCTATGACGGGGTCGCCGGGACACCACCTGCGGCGAAATTCCCTCCTCTTTACCCGGGGGTGCTGGCGGTGCTGTGGGCGGTCTTCGGCAGCATCGGTGCCGTGACGATGGCCGCGACATTCCTCAACCTCAGCCTGCTCGCGATCGCAGGGGCCCTTTTCGCCAAAGCGATTCACGAGTCGACAGAACTCTCGCTTCGCATGAGCGCAGCGGCCGCCGGCCTCGCTTTCGTGTCGACCGATCTGCTGAGGACCGGGCTCATCGCGCTGTCCGAACCGCTCTTTCTCGTTCTCATGATGGCCGCGCTTGCACTCTGGCCATCCGTCGCAAGCACCGAATCGACGGATACTGAGAGCTGGAAACCCGACGGGCGCCTGATCGCGCTGTCCTTCGTGCTCGCCGCCTCCGTGACAGCCCGATCCGCCGCACTCGCGCTCGTGCTCGCGTTCGCCATCGCGCTTCTGGTACGCCGAAGGGTCCGAACAGCAGTGATCGCGACGGCGCCCGCGCTCATTGTGATGGTCGCTTGGAATCGATGGGCCACGGCGGCCAGCGCCTCGATTCCAGAAGCCTCTCGCGACTTGCTTGGGCCCTATGGCAGCTGGTTCGCTGACCAAACCGTGGCCGCCCCGATCGCCTTCATGAGCGGCTTGCCTACACACGCCCAGGGGGTCTTTGAACGGGTCGCCGCACTCTTTCTCCCGGGCCTGACGGGCTGGACGTTGATTCTTGCAGCCCTTCCCCTCGGCGCGGTCGCGGCGTTCGGAATCTGGCGAATGCTCGACCGCTTTCCGCCCCTCGGTTGGCTGACCCTCGGGTACCTCGGCATGCTCATGCTGTGGCCCTATCTGGACCGAAGACTCGTCGTTCCGCTCCATCCTGCTCTGGTAGCCGCGGTCGCGCTCGGAGCATCGGAGATCGTGGCACGAGCCAGGAGGCCTCAGGTCGCCAAAGCGGTGATCCTCGCAGCGTCCGCGTGGGTTGCCGGTTACTCGGCGGTCACCGCTTACCGGATCGCCGACGGGTGGCCGACAGCGCCATATAGACTTCGCTCGGACCGACTCGCCACCGCGGTCGAGGCTCTGTCACAGACCGCACCACCGGACGCGGTGATCGGCGCCCCCGAGTTCTGGGCGGCACTGCATCTGCACGGAGGCTGGACGGTATCGCCGAGCGTTCGGTTCGACCCTCGCCGGGTGGATCCCGACGCGCCGATGTGGGGCACCCCCGAAGAGCAGGTCACGATGTGGCAAACGGCTGGAATCGACCACCTTCTGCTTGAACAGGCAGGGCTACTGCACGGCGCCGCTCTGGATCAACTCGAAGCCGCCTGCCCGGGCTCGATCGTCGTCTTGGCGCAGATGCCTTCGGCGATCGCCGTAAGGATCGACTGGGACAGTGACTGCCCCGGAGCCCCCTCGGGCATTCCCTAGGAAACTACTGGGCTCAACCGCTGGTCATGATGAATAGCGGCTTCTGGGCGAAGGTCGTGTATAGCGGACGCAACCGATCAGTGCTGTAGAACTGCCCGATGTCCACGACCTTCTTCTCCCCGACGACCGCCTCGATCGGTACGGAATCGTACACACCGTTGCGGACGGCCACGAGCAGTCCGCTGCGTCCCGCCTCTATCAAATCGAAGGCCAGGTTTCCGAAGGCCATCGGCACGATCGAATCGAGGGCGTCGGGGTCCCCGGAGCGCACCAGATACCCCAATCGCTGGCTCGTCGTATTTACTCGCTTCCCATCGTTGAACTTGGAAGACAGCGAGCCCACCGCCGCGGCCACGCGATCGCCGATGCCGCCGAGCTTCTTGTGCCCGTACTGATCGGCTTCGTTGTCTGAGAAGGTCATGTCCGACTGACCCGAGATCGTCGCACCCTCCGACACGAGGACTACCGAGTAGTGGCTCGGATTCCGGTTCCGATCGGAAATGAGCAGCTCGGTCAGGTGCTCCACGTCGAACGGATGCTCGGGAATGACACATCGGTCTCCCGCGCCAGCCATTGCCGGAACCAGGGCCGTATAGCCTGCGTACCGCCCGAAGACCTCGATGACCAGAATCCGCTCGTGGGAACCTGCCGACGTCCGGAGTCGATGCGTCAGTTCGATCGTCCGTGTTACGCAGGTGCTGAATCCGATGCAGTAGTCGGTGCCAGGAACATCGTTGTCCATCGTCTTGGGGATCGCGACGACGTTGGCCCCGTCGGAGTGCAGACGGTGGCTGTACGACAGAGTATCGTCGCCACCGATGGTGATGAGCGTGTCCACACCGAGGAAATCGAGGTTCTTGATGATGTCCGGGGTGATGTCATTGAAATCATCATCGTACGAAGACTTCAGATGCGGAGGCACAAAGGCTCGCGGCAAGTGGCTGGGTCTCGTTCTGGACGAATGGAGGAACGTGCCTCCAGTCCTTCCGATTCTGCGTACGAGGTCGGAGGTCAGCTCGACCACCGCTCCGGAATTGTCAGCGTCTGGATCCGGGACCACGTCGACAAGACCGCGCCAGCCCCTCCTGATGCCCAGGACCCGGTACCCCTCCCGGGTCGCCCGGATCGTCACCGCCCGTATAGCTGGATTCAGCCCCGGGACGTCCCCGCCCCCGGTCAGAATCGCGAGCGTGCCTTTTCGCGTCATGGTGTCTCGAGTTCGGTCATCCAGGCCCCGATCGCGGTCGCGAAGTACTGATCGCTGAACATCGTCCACTCCTGGAGCCCAGCCGGCAGCCGGTACTCGTTACCTGCTTGTTCCGCCGAGATTCCTCGGTCCATGGCGCTCCGCGCCGCGGCTTCGACATCGTCGAGCAGTCCGATGTAACGATCCAGCGCCGCCGCGTCCGCGAGTGGGCCATGACCCGGGACGTAGGTCGATGCGTCCTCTGCCCGGATGAGTTGGACCGCACGGCTCAACCTCGACGGAATCGCGTCCATGTAGTTCGGAAACATGTCGTTCCACACCAGATCTCCACAGAAGACCACCGACGGATCGGAGATTGCGACCGTCAGGTCCGAATCCGTATGCCCTCGCCGTGGGACCACGATGAGCGACCGGTCACCCAGGTCGATCTCGCTCGGACGGATCGTGTCGAGCAAGGTCACCCGATCGAGAATGGATGACGGCGCGCCCCGATTTCGCTCCAGGACGAGGTCCCGGGTCACCGACGTGGTCAGAATCTCGGGACCGCCCGCCTCGAAGGCTCCGGTCAGGCCGCCCGCATGATCGCGGTGGTAGTGCGTCACTACGACGTGCGTGGGGTCCCTTCCGGCCAGGCGTCTCGCCTGTTCCGCCATCCAGCGGGCTCCCGCGTCCGAACCGAATGCCTCGATGACGACCACGCCGGCCCGACCTGCGATGATGCCGCCGTTGCAGACGGTTCTCGTGGGCGAGTCTGCGAGTGGATGGGAAACGAGTGCCCAAATACCATCCGCGATGCGCTCCAGCCTGCCCCACGGCTCGGAAGCGACGACGGGAAAACGCTCCTGGGCGGCCCAGAGCCCCCGGGTCCAGAAGGGCGCTGCTGCCGACATCAGGCCGATATGGGCCAGGCATGACGCAGAGCGACATACGAAATCACGTCGCGTGTGCGTACTTGTTTCGCTCACGGGATATCTCTCCCTGACGGAACAGGAGTGCGGCCAAAAGCTAGTCCGACGATCGTAGAATCGCGACCCGACACGGCGTTTGGGCTCATCGGGGCCCGGCCCGTGCGCGAAGTCGGCCTGTACCCCATTTTCTTCGTTCGAGAGTCACCGGAGGTTGTCCGCGATCTCTCGAGCCTGTCGGATCTGCCCAATCGGAGGCCCCATGCGATTCTCGATCCCTGTCCTCGCCGCGGGTGCGCTGTTGCTGGCACCGGTGCCCGGGACCACGCAAACCGCGACTGACCCCGAGCTCAGAGAATGGGTCGTCCCCTATGAGGCCTCACGACCCCGCGATCCGATGGTGGGCCCCGACGGCCGGGTCTGGTTCGTCGGACAGGTCTCCGACTATGTCTCGGTTCTGGATCCCGAGACCGGCGAATTCACGCGGTACGACCTCGACGAAGGCGTAGGCCCGCACAACCTCGTCGTCGACTCCGACGGCACGATCTTCTACACGGGAAATCGGGCGAACCACATCGGCGTACTCGATCCCGAGACCGGCGACATCACCAAGCACATGATGCCCGACGACCGGGCACGAGATCCGCACACGTTGATCTTCGATTCGCAGGGCGACATGTGGTTCACCGTCCAGGGCGGCAACTTCATCGGCAAACTCTGGAAGGAGACGGGTGACGTCCGGCTCGTCGAGTCTCTCGCCGTCGAGGGCTCACGTCGTGGAAGCTCGAGCCGCCCGTACGGCATCGTCGTCGACTCCCGTGACAGACCCTGGATCGCGCTTTTCAATACCAACCACATCGGGACCGTCGATCCAGAGACCTTCGAGTTCGAGTCGTACGAGCTTCCGGAGAACGCGCTACCCCGTCGCATCGGCATCACGTCGGACGACATCCTCTGGTACGGAGACTGGACTCGCGGAACACTCGGTCGACTCGACCCTGCGACGGGTGAGGTTCGAGAGTTTCCTCTTCCGAGTGGCGAGCAGTCACGACCGTACGCCATGGCCGTCGACGACACCGATCGGATCTGGTTGGTCGAGACCGGCGTGCAGCCCAATCAGTTCGTCGGCTTCGATCCGATGACCGAGGAGATGTTCAGCGTCACGCAGGTCGAAAGTGGAGGAGGCACCATCCGTCACATGTACTTCGACGCCGAGACCAACTCGATCTGGTTCGGCGCCGATACGAACACGGTCGGCGTGGCCAAGCTTCCCCCGCGGAGACGCGCCGTCAGCTTCTGATGCTGCGAAGCGTGACCTCGGCGGCCGCCGGCCTCCTGTTGATGGGAGCGGCGGCCGCCTCACGTTCCGCCCCGAGTGCGGAAGGACCGCCCCCGGGACACACCGGAGGGTTCGGCGAACCCAGTTGTGTGGTCTGCCATGTCGGAAACGACGAGAACGCATTCGGGGGCGAGGTGCGGATCGTGGGCCTGCCGGAAGAGTACACCCCGGGTGCCGAGATTCTGCTCACCGTCGTCCTGTCGGCCGCAGAGACGGAGGTGGCGGGATTCCAGGTCGCCGCGCGTTTCTCTGAAGGCGGTATCGCCGGACTGAACGCCGGGGCCTTGTCACCGATCGACGACCGGAGCGCCATCTCCGACAGCTCGGGCGTCGCCTACATCCATCAGAGCAGAACCGGCGCGACGACCCTCGACGACAGCGGGTCCAGCTGGTCCTTCACCTGGATCGCGCCGGAGAGCGGGCTACCCGTCGTACTTCACGCGGCGGCGAACTCGGGTAACGGTGACAATTCGCCCCTCGGAGACCTCGTATTTACGCACACCGCCACATCGATCGGGCGTGATGGACCCATCGATCGCTGATCGGCGCCTGCTGGCGCAGAACGGAGACGCTCGCCAACCTGGTCGGCAATGCAAACGAGACTGATCGCTGCCGCGGCCATCATCCCGGGCCTCATCGCCTTTTCGACCCGTGCGAATGACGCGACAGCACGGCAGCAGGTATCGGCTCCCGACTCGGCGCGACTCCTTCACGACCTCGCAGTGCTGGCCCACGACTCCATGGAAGGACGTGCGCCGGGGACAGAGGGAAGCGCACGGGCGCGCGCCTTTCTCATCAGGGAGCTCGCTCAGGCGGGGGTCACGCCCATGGGCGAGAGCTTCGAGCACGCCTTCGGTTGGGCTCGGGGCCGAAGCGGCGTCAACGTGATCGGGCGTGTCGCGGGCCTGGGCGGCGACGGCGTGATCGTTCTGACGGCACACTACGACCACGACGGCATCCGCAACGGCGAGATCTTCAACGGAGCGGACGACAACGCCTCGGGCACGGCCGCCGTGCTGGAAATCGCTCGCCTGGCGGTGGCGGAACCACTCTCGAATACGCTCGTCATCGCATTGGTGGATGCAGAGGAGTCCGGGCTCCAGGGTGCGCGCGCCTTCGTGCGGGACCCGCCGCTCCCCATCGAGACGGTCTCCCTGAACGTCAATCTCGACATGGTAGCACGAAGTGGTGGTCTGCTCTGGGCCAGCGGAGCGCACCACACACCGGCACTTCGACCAATCCTGGAGCGTGTCGCGGCCGACGCTCCTGTCACGCTCCGCCTCGGGCACGACCGGCGCAACGCGCCCGAGGGCGCAGACTGGACGGGTTCGTCCGACCACGCGCCCTTCCACGCCGTCGGGATCCCGTTCGTTTACTTCGGAGTCGAGGACCATCCGGACTATCACCGGTCCACCGATGACTACGAGCGGGTCGATCCCGGAGAGTACATCAACTCCGTCCGGACGATCGCCGCCGCGTTGCGCGTGCTGGACGCTGCCCTACCCCTCCCCACTCCCGCCGACGGCCGATGACCGACGCTCCGAAGCTCCGCGTTCCCCATCCACTGGTACTACTCACTTTCTGTGTCATCCTCGCGGCGCTGGCGAGCTATGTGCTCCCAGCCGGCCAGTTCGATCGTCGCGATGATCCTACGACCGGCCGCACTCTGGTCGTGCCCGGCACGTACGAGACGGTTGAGCCCGACCCGGTAAATCTGTTCGAGGCGATGACCGCGCTGCCAAGAGGGATGGCGGAGGCCGCGAGTGTGATCTTCCTCGTCTTCCTCATCGGAGGCGCGTTCACCGTCGTGGATGAGACCGGTACCCTGCGCCGGGCGATCCCCTCCCTCATCCGATCCCTCAGAGGGCGCGATCTACTCGTCGTGCCTGCGGTGTCGCTCTTCTTTGCCATGGGAGGGGTCGTCGAGAACATGCAGGAAGAGATCATCCCCCTCATTCCAGTGCTCCTCATACTCTCGGGGCGCATGGGGTTCACCCCCCTCGTCGCCGTGGCCATGAGCGCGGGAGCGGCGTTCGTCGGTTCGGCGTTCAGCCCCATGAATCCCTTCCAGGTCATCATCGCGCAGCAGGCAGCTCAGGTTGAGCCCATGTCGGGTGGCTTGTTTCGGAGTGTCTTCCTCGTCATCGCCCTGTGTCTCTGGATCGGAGCGACGATGAAGTACGCCGCGGCAACGCGGTCCGCTCCGCAGGCAGAAACCGCCGACCTGGGCGACGCTCTGACCGGTCGGGACCAGCTGACCCTGTCCATCGTAGGAGCCACGTTCGTCCTCATGGTCGTCGGTCTCAGCCAATGGGGGTGGGGATTCGATCAGATGTCCGGTGCCTTCTTCATCATGGGCGTCGTAGTCGGGCTGATTGCCCGGATGGGCCTGGGCGGAACCGCGGAGGCTTACGTGCGCGGATTTCAGGGAATGGCTTACGCGGCCCTGCTGATCGGCTTCGCGAGGGCAATCTCCGTCGTCCTGGAAGACGGTCGGGTGATCGACACCATCGTCAACGCGATGTTCTCGCCCCTCGAAAGCCTCCCTCCCCTGGTCTCGGCGCTCGGGATGATCGTGGGACAAGCTCTAATCCACATTCCGGTTCCGAGCGTGAGCGGACAGGCCGTGCTCACGATGCCGGTGCTGGTGCCACTCGCTGATCTGCTAGGGCTCTCGCGCCAGGTCACGGTCCTCGCGTACCAGTATGGCGCCGGACTCTGCGACCTCGTCACCCCGACGAACGGTGCGCTGATGGCGATCCTGGCGGCCGCCGGCGTGCGATACGAGCAGTGGATGCGGTTCACCGTTCCGCTCTACGCCGCGCTCGTTGCGCTCGGCGCCGTATCGATCGCGATCGCGATCGCCATCAACCTGCAGTGACCTCGGTTCGCGTGGTGGCAGCCGTCATCGAGCGTGACGGGCGGTGGCTCCTCGGGCGCCGGCCCGAAGACAAGCGTCATGGGGGGCTCTGGGAGTTTCCTGGCGGGAAGATGAACGACAACGAATCCGCTCTCGACGCAGCCAAGAGAGAGCTTTTGGAAGAGCTCTCGCTCGACGTCGTTGGCGTCGGGACCTGCATGGTGGCGGTGCAGGACGAGGGCTCGCCCTTCGTCATCGAGTTCGTTGAGACTCTGGTCGACGGCGAACCCGAGGCTCTCGAACACTCACAGCTGGGGTGGTTCTCGGTGCCGGACTTGCGGGGAATGGCCCTGGCGCCGGCCGACGCTCGGTTCGTGGAGTGGCTGGCCGCGAACCACGACCGTTAATCCCCTGCCCGCCCCCTGAGAATCCGCAGGAGATCCGCCGCGCGGGCCTTCGGGATCTCGCTCTTCAGTCCGTCGACGGTCACCGCACCTCGCCCGATGACATCACCCTCGAACCGGAGTGCTACAGGTCCGCGCTCGTCCATGGTCGAAGGGACAGCACTTCGGCTCAGCAGTGAATCCAGTTCGGCCGGCGACACGTCGACGACCCGACGTGTGAGGTCTGAGTCCAGCCACCGAAGCAGGTCGTTCGAGAGACGGGGACGGTCGCGGCTGTCGAAGTCGATCGCACGAAGGCCGACCGAGATCGGTCGCCACTTCCCGTCCGTCCACGAGCCCAAAGGCCACTCGTCGATCGAGTGCATCCACGCACGGCCACCCCTGAAGCACCACCGGGAGTCCTCGAGGCTTCGATGCACGCCCTGCCGTTCGACCACCTCCGCCAGGCCATCCTCCAGGCGACGCGCGGCATCCTCAGGCGAGAAAGCGTCCCCCGGAAAGACAGGGGGAACCGCCGACCATCCACCGCCCGGCAGTGCATCCGAGGCGTCCTCAGCGTCCGACACGCCGTCGTCCAGCTTATGCAGCTTCGCGAGAAATAGGCCGCCGGAGTCGAGATGCTGCGGATAGATCCGCACCGCACCGCTCATGCGCGTGTCGTACGTCTCGCCCTCGAAGGATGTGAGTCCCTTCGCGTGCGCAAAGGGAACAGAGATCGGTTCGAGCTCGATAGGCAGGCGGCCGAGAGCTTCGCTGACGACCGCTTCGTTTTCTTCGGGAGCGAACGTACAGGTCACGTACAGGATCGTGCCGCCGGGACGGGTTAGCCGTACCGCCTTCTCGAGAAGGGCACGCTGCACCCCGGTGACATACCCAATGAACGACGGTGACTGATTGGGAGGTTGGCCGCCTCGACGACGCAGGGTCCCCTCGCCTGAGCACGGTGCGTCGAGCAGTACGCGATCGAAGAGCGGGCCTTCCGGCAGGTCCCGTCCGTCTCCACTGACCACGAGAATGTTCGGATGCCCGAGTCGGTACACGTTGCCGAGAAGGCCCCGGATGCGGCTCTCGCTGATCTCGGATGCGACGAGACAGCCGGAGTCCCTCATGAGCTCGGCCATGTGGGTCGTCTTTCCGCCCGGGGCCGCGCACATGTCGAGGACTCGCTCGCCCGGCCGTGGATCGATGATCGGCGCGGCAACACCAGTGGAGGCCTGTTGCACGTAGATCAGGCCCAACCAGTGTTCGGATGTCATCGAGATCGGACGCGGTCCCTCCTCCACCTGATGGAAGGACGGGAGCCCCTCCAGCGCGCGCGTCCGAAAGCCCTGCGCACGTAGTCTGGAAAGGAGGTCGGCCTCCGCGATTCGCCCGGTGCGTACCCTGAACACGGTCGGCTCCGAGCGCCCAGCCGCCTCGATGAACCCATCCCAGTCAGGCATGATCGAGCGATATCGCTCGAGGTCTACTGAGCGCTCACGGAGCGGCTTGCGACCCGAGCGGCGACGGGCCGCGGTCATCGCAGTCCGCTAGAAGGGCGGAAGGAGGTCCTCCGACTGCTCATCCTCCTCACGGACCAGCGTGAGGATCGCAGCCTGCGGTACAACCAGATAACGATCGCCCTCGAACGTGATCTCGACTGCGGCTCGACGGAAGAAGACGGCGTAGTCACCGAGTCGAGCCTGACAGGGCACGTAACGCGGTTCGGGCGCTCCGATCTTCCATGGTTCCTCGTCCAGCTCAGTCGGTGCCGACACCGCGTTCCCCGGCCCGGTCGCCATGACCGTGCCACCCTGGACGGCCTGGTTGTCGACCGCGGTTGCCGGCAGGTAGAGACCGACCTTGGTCCGATCCTCACCCTCTTCGGGTTGAATCAGAACGCGGTCACCCACCACGATCAGGCGCTTCTTGGAGTCAGACATCGGCTTTCTGCGGTTTGGGAAGTCTGGGAAACTTCGCGTGTGGAGCGCCCGTCCGCCACGGTACCACAAGAAAAGGGCCCGGGTGGCGTCGCCACCCGAGCCCTCTCAAAGAGTCGTCAGTCGGAAGCTACCGACCGATCTCCTCGTTCATGCGAGAGAGACGCTCCTCGAGCTTCTTCATCTCGGCGGCGAGCTTCTGCTCGATCTCGACCTGAATCTGTTCGTCCACGCCCTCGAGGTGGAGTTCGAGACCCTGAAGGCTCTCCAACTGCATCTCCAGATCCTGGAGGTCGAAGTCCATGTTCTCGAAATCCATCTCGTCGAAGTCGAAATCGAAATCAAAGTCGAAATCAAAGTCGAAGTCCGCTCGACCCGGAGTGCGCGACCGGCTCTCTCGACGGCGCGCTCACGGCCTCGTTCCGCCCTCTCCAACGCCCGCTCACGAGCTTCGCCGGCGCGGACGCGAGCTTGATCGGCCCTTTCCCGTGCCTCCGAAGCCCGGATACGGGCTTCGCCGGCGCGGTCTCGCGCCTGGGCTGCGCGCTCACGAGCCTCTTCGATCCGGACGAGCGCTTCGTGATTCGCCTCGAGCCGATGCGGCCGCTCGATCCTCAATTCGCGGACATGCAC
>JBDGVT010000051.1:0-27557 GCA_039585495.1 Gemmatimonadota bacterium
AACCATCGA
Source organism: Gemmatimonadota bacterium (assembly GCA_039585495.1). Classification (GTDB taxonomy): domain Bacteria; phylum Gemmatimonadota; class Gemmatimonadetes; order Longimicrobiales; family Gaopeijiaceae; genus UBA2589. The sequence continues at coordinate 10 of JBDGVT010000051.1, forward strand.
ACGGAACGTCTTGAGTCGCCTCTTGGGCGGCGCGTCGAGTGACGCGGCAAACCGGGTCGTGATCCAGGGATGCCGGTAGGGCCCGTCTCCCTCGAAGCCCCCACGGCCGCGGGCCGACTCCACAGCGGTGCGTACGGAGGATACGTAAGCGCCGTTGACGATCCCGAGGTGGGCCACGTGCCCACTGATCGACCAACGCGTTTCGTCGGGTCGCCAGAGGAGCGCTTCCTCACTCAGCCCATCGAACAGCCCTTCGACCTCGGCGGACTGCCTCGACACCTCCGACATCAACGCGTCTACATCCGCGACGGTCAGCGAAATCAAGAGCCGATCCTCCTGTGTGTCTCCTATACGAACTCGGCCTCGGGCGGAGCATCGAGGTGCTGCAGGAAGGCCTGCTTGTTGTTGCATTTCATATAGGCCTCCTCCGGCGTGATCTTGCCGGACATGAGGAACTCCAGAATGTGCTGGTCAAGCAACTGCATCCCGTCCTTCTTACCGGTCTGAATGATCGACGGGATCTGATGGATCTTGTTCTCCCGAATCAGATTCCCGATGGCCGACGTACCGACCATGATCTCCCAGGCTGCCATTCGGCTCTTGCCGTCTTTGTGCTTGAGAAGAACCTGCGCGATCACACCCTTGAGTGACTCTCCGAGCATAGAGCGAACCTGCTCCTGCTCATCGGCGGGAAAGACGTCGATGATACGGTCGACGGTCTTCGGCGCCGTACTCGTGTGGAGCGTCCCGAATACGAGGTGGCCGGTCTCGGCGGCCGTAATCCCAAGCTCGATCGTCTCGCGGTCTCGCATCTCCCCAACGAGAATCACATCGGGATCCTCGCGCAGCGCGGCACGCAGTGCGTTCGCGAAACTCCTGGTGTTCGTGCGGATCTCACGCTGGTTGACGAGGGATTTCTTGTTGGGGTGAACGAATTCGATCGGGTCTTCGATCGTGAGAATGTGATCCGTCCGCGATTCGTTGATCAGATCCACCATGGCAGCGAGCGTCGTACTCTTTCCGGAGCCCGTCGGCCCCGTCACGAGGACCAACCCCTTCGTCATCATGCAGAGACGGCGAACGACCTCCGGCAGACCCAGCTGGTCCGCGGTGAGGATCTTCTCGGGAATCGTTCTCAGCACGGCGCCCAGTCCCTTCTTCTGCCAGAACACGTTGGCGCGGAAGCGCGCGAGCCCCTCGATCTCATAAGCGAAGTCGTAGTCGAGGCGATCGACGAAGGTGATGCGCCACTCCTCCTCCATGATCTCGTAGATGAGCGACTCCATGTCGGTATTGGAGAGCTCTCGGAACTTGATCCTCTGGAGCTTTCCGTGGACTCGCATGACCGGGGGTGAGCCCACTGTCAGGTGAAGATCTGAGCCACCCTGCTCCACCATGACTTTCAGGAATTGATCAATCTGCGCCATGCGGGCTCTCCGTTCTCGTCCGCGAGGTTGTCGACATCAGGAGGATTTGTTTCATGCGGACAGCGACTCCAACGACCACGTGAGTCGATCGTCTGCCCCTTTCTCGATCCGAAGTTGCCAGCGGATCCCCGCTTCCATGGCGGGTCGTACGTCGTCGTCACTTTGCCAAAGGAGGAACGCAACCGACGCGATATCCAGCGCGCTCCCCGCCCACGTCTTGTCGCCGCCGGAAAGGTCCACGGTCACGACATCGAAATGAAACGACCGGAGCGCCTCGATCTCGGATGCCCAGATCTTTGGATCGTCCGGCATCCTCAGGCTGAAGGCTTCCTCGGAGGCGTCCTGGTCTCGCGCGTTGACGTAAATGCTCCTCCACGAGGGGTCGAGGAGTATCGACGGCAGATGCGGGAGGATCTCGTGACCCAGGTGCGGCGGATCGACCACAACGATGAAGCGCGCGGTCCCGGCCCGGCAAAGCATCCGGATCTCGGACACGACCCCCTCCGGCGGAGAAGTGAAACGCTCCCCGATGAGTACGGCCGGCGCCCTCGTGTTGATCAGGAACTCGCTCCCGGATTCGTCCGAGATGTAGTCGACCGCGATCGGAGTGATGCTGCCGGACCGATAGAGTTCCGCCTCCCACTGGATTCTGGCCTGATCAGGGGTCATCCGGGTCGGTCCGGGCATCATTAGTGAATTGAGTGCCGACCGCCAATCGCCGCTCAACGGACGGCGCCGGATCGTCCCTCGGTCGTCCCACCAGGCGGTCGATCGAGCACCGCGCACCGAGATTCCGAAGCGTGAAGCCGCCGCGTCGAGGATCTCGTCCATCGCGTCGGCGAGTTCGACGGGCGGGTGCTGTTCCTCGTCGGCAGCTGTTCCACGCGCGTAGACTCTCCGAATCAGGTCGCGGATCGCGTCCGTGGACGCGAGCGCCAACTCGACCTCGAGACCCGTCATCTCGATCAACTCTTCGATGGCCTTGTTCATCGGAGAATCCACGATGACCTGAAGCGTCCCTCCCGACTGGATCACCGGTAAGGCCAAGCGGGTGAGCGCCCATTCTGGAGACACGAGTGCCGCCGCCTCGGGGTCGACCGCATCGGCGTCGGGGTAGACGTATGGAAGGTCGGCCTGAGACGCGAGGCCCCAATCCAATTCGCCCTCGTTGAGGATTCCACAGGCCACGAGCGCCTCACCAAAGAACCCGCCGTTGTCCCGCTGATACTCCAGAGCCGTAGCGACGTCATCCTCCGACACGCGGCCAACGCTGATCAGAATCTGGCCAATCGTGCGTCTCTCACTCATCGGGGTCATTCGCCTGGGTTCGGGTCGACGTTCGCGGCGAGAGCCGCGTCCAACTGTTGCAGTATCCACGTCCCGACCTCTTCCGTCGAGAGGGTACCGCCAAGATCGGGGGTGGTCTGACCCGCTTCGAAGGAGGCGAGTACCGCCCGCTCCACCCGATCGGCCAACTCCCGGTAACCAAAATGGTCCAGGAGCAGCCCTACGCACCGAATCGCCCCCATCGGATTCGCACGGCCCGTGCCGGCGATATCTGGAGCTGATCCGTGCACCGGTTCAAACAGCGCGTGTCTTCCAGGATGTATGTTCGCCGACGGAGCCATCCCGAGTCCGCCCGTTATCTCGGCGGCGAGATCACTGACGACGTCTCCGAACAGGTTGGAGGTGACGATGACCTCGTACCGCCCGGGGCGACGCACGAGATCCATGGCCATCGCGTCGACATACATGGCATCCTGCTCGACGTCCGTGTACTCGGCGCCGACCTCTGCGAACACGCGCCGCCAGAGCCCACCCACATGGCGCATGACGTTCGATTTGTCGACGAGCGTCACCCGCGACCGGCCGTGTGTCGTGGCATAGTCGAACGCCGCTCGGATGATCCGCTCGACCCCCTTCCGAGTGGCGAGGTTCTCTTCGATCGCAATCTCGTCGGGCGTACCCACCTTGAAGCCGCCACCCATCCCCGTGTATTCGCCCTCGGTATTCTCCCGGAAGATCTCCAGCCTGAGCCGATCGGGGGGAGACGCCAGCGGCGACAATGCGGGGGAGAGCATGACGCACGGCCGGAAGTTCACGTAAAGGTCCAGCTTGAATCGCATGCCGAGAAGGATGTCCTTCGCATGCTGATTCCCCGGCACTCTCGGATCACCGAGCGCACCGAGCAGGACCGCGTCGTGTTCGTCCGCAAGAGACCTGAATTCCTCGTCCGTGATCGTGACGCCGTCACGCAGGAAGCGGTCGGCGCCCAGGTCCCAATCGACCAGCTCGAACTCCAATTCCTCGGACGCCGCGACATGCTCGAGCACGCGTCTCGCTTCGCGGACGACCTCAACCCCGATGCCGTCTCCGGGAATGAGCGCGATGCGGACCATAGACAAGGGTTTCGGGGGAAGATCGTGCCGGAAAACGCTCGCCAGATTAAGGACTGAAGTGGAGTGGCGCCAGCAGAGTCCCGCGCTACCGACGCGACGCGGGCGGCTCCACGACGATCACCCCCCGACCGGCCTCGGTATTGCCGAGGAGGGCGTAGGGGTATCTCCCGGGCGGAGCCTCGGAAAAGTCCAATACGTAGCGACTTCCCTCCTGAAGAAGTGGCGGCGACGCTACCTGATTCGTCCTCTCGAGGAATGTCCGGGAGGAGGCGGACAAACTGTCCACCTCGAACATGAACTCGTGTACCCGCCAGTCCGTGGAAACGACCTGCACGAAGTCTCCGATACGCACACTCACCAGGCCCGGATCCGCTCGGTCCATCGTCCCGCCCGAGATCGAGACCGTGTGAACCCGATCCCGGACCGTAAGGCCGAGCTCAGTCTGGAGGTAGGCGTCCGGAATCAACTCCGGGTTTGGGCGCTCGCACGCGGCCACCACTACGACAGGCCCGATGCACCACAAAAGAAAAGGCCCCGTCAGACGGGGCCGATTCCGGGTCGGGCAGTCGGCCATGGTCAGGTATTGGCCTCGGTGCCACATGCGGCGCAAAAGCGCCAGCCGGGTTCGAGCTCTCCTCCACACGAAGAGCAGGGAACGAGCGAGAGATCCGTTCCGCAGAATGGGCAGTAATTCAACTTTTCGCGGGCCGGAAGATCGGCACGGCACCAGACGCAGGCGCCTGCCGTAGCAGCGATGGCGACCTCAGCTCCCCCTTCGACGTCGACCTCGTCATCTGCCGTGTCCTCCGGGGCCCCATTCGTGGCGATCGGTTCTACGAACTCAGGTGCGAGCCGAGCCCTTCCCGCGGATGGCGTCGAGACATCCGGCTCCGGCTCCGGCTCCGGCTCCGACTCCGGCTCCGGCTCCGGCTCCAGATCCAGCTCGATAGGTGGCTCCGGCATCTCTTCCTCCGAGAAAATGTCGACACCGGGTGGGACAATTCCCATGCCAGCGGCACTCGCGGTCCCCTCGGAGGGGGCGAGAGCGGCCATCGTGACGGGGTCCTCGGCCTCGAGTTCTTCGGCCAGATCCGGCAACTGGTCAATTGCTGCTGCGGAGAGATCCAAATACGCCTGATTCAGGCGCACGTCGACTGCCGCAAACTCCCGGTACAGGCCGGTGTTGGGATTCTGGGTCTCCAACTCGGCTCGCAGATCTCTGAGCGCGGGCTCGGACTGCAGAATCAGGAAGCCCCCTTCGCCAGCGAGTAGTCGAATGAGTGCATCCTCGTAGTCACCATTCATCTCGACCCCGATCCGGTCTCGATGAGAGCCGTACGGGACCAGGTTCTGATAGATCTCCGCAACCGTGAAAGGACCTGTGAGGTAGTCGGGGTGCTGTGTCTGAATTTCCTCGATGAGCGCGCGATGAAAGCGCTCCAGTACTTGATCGGACATGCCGCTACTCCTCGACTTCCAGGCGAATGAGTCCAGCTTCCACTGCGCTTCTCAAAAAGGACTCCGGATCGGTGAAGGGAATCTCCACACCGCTCTGTTCGTGCCAGCGTTCCGCGAGACGCCTCATGTACTGCACCACCGTCTCGTGAGCGAAACCGGCCTGGTCCCTCATCTGCCTGACGAGCTCGGGCCAATCGCCCCGAAGTTGATGGCCGTCACTCAGCCGGATCACATAGGACGCACCTGAGGCCTGAGCCTTTTCGAAGAGCTCGAGCTGACTCGGATCGTAGTAGTCGCGCGGGTCTCCCGATCCCATGCGTGACTCGACCTCTGCCAGCAACCGATCGATCGGATCGTCGAGATCCTCGAGTTCCCTGAGGCGCTGCTCCCACGGAGCCAACCGTGGGTCTCCCGAGTCCATGTGCCAAAGCGTCCTCTTCAGCTCCATCAGACGCCACACTGCCAATGCGTCCCAATGTTCCTGAGGCGGCACACGCTCGAACTCGCGGAGCGCACCCTCCCAGTCACCTCGGTCGTACAAAAGATGGCCCAGGTAGATTCGAGCTTCGTGTAGGTCCGCATCGAGACGCAGGGCCCGCCGAATCTGTCGACCGGCCCCTACCTCGTCGCCCAGTCGATGCAACGCGTACCCCAGAGATGCGGCAGCTTCCGCGTTGTCCGGTCGGCCAGCCGCTGCCTTGGCGAAGATGTCCCGGCACTCTCCGTACATGGCCGCGCGGTAGAGCGCGCGCCCCATCGTGAGCATCAGTTCGATGTCGTCGTCGAAGCCGAGGGCAGCGACCTCGTTGAAGAGCCTCAGCGCCTCGTCGCGCTCTCCAAAACGGAGCAACGTCTCGCCGAGACCCACCAACGCATCCTCATGCCGCGGGTCGAGCACCACGGCACGCTCGAACGAGTGACGTGCCCAGGCGAATTCTTCGCGGGCGAGCCGAGCGTACCCGAGACCGACATACAGTTCGACGGCATTCGGGTACAGAGCGAGGCCCTCTTTGAGCATCTCGAGGGCCCCTTCGTAGTCACCATCGTTGTAGAGCTTGTGCGCCTGCTCGTCGTATTCCTCTGAACTGAGGAACCCTTCGGGCATCTAGTAAGCTCCTCGTCGACCCATGTGGTCGGACTCTTGGGGTTGGTTGAGACAACCTAATGCCGCCTTTCGGGCGGTACCACCCTGAGATGGGTCAGGCGGAGCGCTACGCTTTGGCGTAAGCGATTCCGCAGCGGGGGCACACGAGATCCCGGCCGGCCCGAACGAGCCTGGTCCCAAAGCCGTGGCGTGGACAATCCGGGTCGCGCCCGCCGGACAGGACCTCCTTGACCTTCTTCCGCTCCGCACGGGTGGCCTTCGGAATCAAGGCCTCGTAGCGCAACGACGAGACGCTGCACTCGAAGAAGGCTACGGCGCCATCCTCCGTGGCTCGCACACCCAGTAGCATGAGAAAGCCGCCATACGGGGACGGGATCTGCTGCCCTGCGTAGTACTGCTTCAACAACTGCTTCTCTTTGTCCAGCTGCAGTGTCTCGCCCAAGTCCCGCCCCCCTTGGCTCGTACGGACTGCACCGTCCCTCCGGATGACCATCGATCACCCGGGAAACGGCGAAAAAAAGTGGGCGGAATTATATAAGGGCCGCCTGACTTCCGCTACCCGTATCGGGTGTCGGCCAGGCTACAAGAAAAACGGAGCGACATCCGCAGCGGGGCGTCGCTCCGTCTCAGGCTCGAGACTCTGCTCCGGCTCGCTACGCGACCGGTGCATCCTCCAGCGTTTTCGCCGAATTCCGGGAGCCGTGCGCGATCGCCGGCTTGCAGAATCGAATTCCGATCTCGTGCAGGCCCTGGAGATCCGCGTCGGTCAGATCGGGATACCGCTCACCGATGTAATCGATCGTCTCGTCCATCCAGTGGCGCTGATCTTCCTCTGCGGCCTGTAAAACGCCACAGCGGTGAACGTGACTGAACAGCTCGTCACGGGCTCTATCTAGGAGTTTCTCTTTGGACAAATCGTCCTCCGTTCGGCGACTCGAATGGGCGCATCTTCAGCGCGCCGCGTCATGATCTTAGCTTCAGCCCTATAACGTAACCCTGAATCGATTTCAGATAAACGGGAGTACCTGTGCCGAAAGACTCCGGCCCCGACGCGGTAGAACTGGAGGTCTTTCGACACCTCTTTACGGCTCTGGCAGAAGAGATGGGTGCCGCGCTCAAGCGGGCCTCCTTCTCCCCGAACATCAAAGAGCGGAGGGATTACTCCTGCGCTCTATTCAATCCTGACGGGGAGGCCGTGTCCCTCGGGGACCACATGCCGGTTCACCTCGGTGCCATGCCCATGAGCGTGGAAGCCGCGCTGGGCGAGCTGGGGACCCTCGAACCGGGGGACGTGGTCTGCCTCAACGATCCGTTCCTGGGTGGCACCCACCTGCCGGACATCACGCTGATCTCTGCGGTTCACGCCGGAGATGGCTCCCTCCTCGGCTACGTCGCCTCCCGCGCTCATCACTCGGACGTCGGAGGATCGACTCCGGGATCCATGCCCCTGGCCCGTGAGATTTTCGAGGAAGGCCTGAGGATTCCGCCTGTCAGGCTCTACGTGCGAGGGGAGCGCAACGAGGATCTGTGGCGGACGGTCCTTGCGAACGTGCGTACGCCCACCGAGCGGGCCGGGGACCTCGACGCCCAGATCGCCGCACTTCATACCGGGACGACACGCCTGCTCGAGATCGCGGATCGTAGGGGTGTGGCGGAGACGCTCGAGGCGATGGATGCGCTCATTCAATACGCCGATCGGCTCGTCGCGGCGGGCCTCACCGAAATCCCGGACGGAATCTATGAGGGTATCGACTTCATCGAGGACGACGGCTTCGGGTCGGGGCCCGTGCCCATCCATGCCCGCCTGGAGCTTCGCGGCTCCGAGCTCGAAATCGACTTCGAGGGCACCTCGCCTCAGGTCCCAGGGGGAGTGAACGCCGTCGCCGCCATCACATCGTCCGCGACGCGATACGTCGTACGGTGCGTGGTCGAGGCCCTGCTGGGAGAACCTCTACCGGCGGGAGGGGGCTCGATGACGTCGGTCCGGCTGGTCCTGCCCGAAGGCAGTCTCGTGAATGCGAGACCCCCAGCCTCAGTCGCCGCGGGGAACGTCGAAACGAGCCAGCGCATCACCGACGTCCTCCTGCGTGCATTCGGACAGGCGCTCCCCGACCTCATTCCAGCGCTGTCTCAGGGCACGATGAACAATACGACCATGGGAGGGATCGATCCGCGAACTGGGGCGGCCTTCGCATACTACGAAACGGTCGGCGGGGGGATGGGTGCGGGCCCCGACGGGCCCGGTCTGAGCGGCGTCCACGTACACATGTCGAACTCTCTGAATACGCCGGTCGAGGCGTTGGAGCACGCCTACCCCTTCCACGTCACGGCGTACGGCATCCGCAGGGGATCCGGCGGAGCCGGTGAGCACCGAGGCGGTGACGGGCTGCGTCGAGATCTGAAGGTGCTCGCACCGGCTCGTGTCGCCCTTCTCTGCGAGCGAAGGACCGTCGGGCCGTCCGGGGCGCGTGGAGGGGAGGATGGAGCGCCGGGCGAGAACGTCCTGATTCGGGACGGGGTAGAGCAGATCCTCGCCGGAAAGGCGACCTTCTCAATAGAAGCAGGTGACATCGTCAGCATCCGTTCGCCTGGGGGCGGAGGCTGGGGCGATCCCACCACCCATTCCTGAAAGGAAGTCCATGAAGCTCCGATTCTCGGCTTTGTGCGAAGACGCGCGCCCGACTCCTGATGGCAAGGTCGACGTCCACGGAGTATTCCACGACCTCTCGGCTCCGGGATTTCCGGCGCAACAGGACCGACTGGTCCTGGTTCTCGTGATCGAGTGGGAGAGGGAGGATCACGGCCGATTCATCTTCAAGGCTGACCTCGAAGGTGACGACGGCGACATCTCTCTCACGGTAGAGGGTGAGACAGAGGTACACAGGCCCGCACCGGATCAGCCACCCGCCCGCAGTCAGCTCATCATGCCGATGGAAGGCGTGATCTTCCCCCGCCCCGGCCAGTACACCTTCCGCGTGAAGATCAAAGGGCACACGCTCGACGGCCCCGGCGTCTACCTCATGGAGGTTCCGGAGCAAGCAGCCACCGCCTGATGAGGTCTACCCCCCTTCCGCACAGGCCGGACCCGGTTCCGGAGGGGTATGAGATCCGCAGGCTCGGATCTGCGCAGGCAATCGTCTGGAAACCCTCAGCCTCCTGGCTGGACGAGGTACTCTCCTCCGGTTCGAGTGTCTATTCGTGGGCTTCGGAACAGGAGGGTCGCAGCGAGTTCCCAGGACGGGGGCGGGTGTTCTCCGTACCACGACCGCAGCCTGGACCGGAGGACGCGCAGCGCTGGGCCGTCAGGCATTACTACCGTGGTGGCGCAATGGCGATGCACATGGCGGACCGGTATTTCCGAGTGGGTCGACTGCGCCCGTGGCGGGAATTGGCCGCCGCGACGAGCGCCCGGGCGCGCGGCATTCCGACCCCAGCCGTCGTCTGTGCGATCGCGTACGTAGAGTCCCGACACTACACCGCCGACCTGGTAACGGAGGTGGTTCCCGACAGCGCCACACTCGCGGATACCCTGCTCGCCAACGACGGCACTCGAGGATGGCTCGTCGCGATGGCCAGGGCCGGTGCGCTGATCCGACAGCTGGCCGAGGCCGGGGTATTCCACGTGGACCTCAACGCGCGAAACGTCCTGCTCCAGACGACACCGGAACAGACAGCTTTCGTGGTCGACCTCGATCGGGCCCGAATCCTGAAACGCCCGTCGGCCTCTACGGCAGACCGGATGCGCGCGCGCCTCATTCGCTCGATCCTGAAAATCGGCACGCCGACCGGTGAGCGACTGGCTGTCTCGGAGGTTGAGGCTGCCTTGACGACTCCCCTGCGGGCGAGCTGATGCCCGGCTGGAAAGGCCCCCCACCCCGCGACATCTGCATCGTCATGATGTCGGCGATCGGTGACGCCGTTCACGTCCTCCCCGTGGCGAACGCCCTCAAGCGGGCCTGGCCCGAGTGCCGGATCACGTGGGTCATCCAACCCGTGGCACACCAACTGGTGCGTGATCACCCGGCCGTCGACGACTTCATCGTCTTCAACCGACGTCGAGGGTCAGGAGCCTGGAGGGGTTTCCAGGAAGTGCGAGGTCAGATGAAGGGCCGACGATTCGATCTCCTCATCGGGCTGCAGGTCTACCTGAAAGCAGGCATCATCACGTCGCTCACGCCTGCTCGCGTGAAACTCGGCTTCGACCGCGCCAGAGCGCGTGACGCGCAGTGGCTGTTCACGAACCGGAGGATCCCTGCGCGCGGCCATCGCCACGTACAGGATCAGTATTTCGAATTCCTCGAATACCTCGGAATCGACCCCGAGCCCGTAACCTGGGGATTCGAGTTCTCGAGCGCCGAGAAGGACGCACAGAGAACCTTCTTCGCGTCCCTGAACGCGCCAGTGTGTGCTGTCGTAACGGCCACGAGCAAGATCGAAAAGAACTGGGAGCCCGAGAAATACGCGCGCGTGCTCGAAGCCATCCATGAGCGACATGGCCTCCAACCCGTGATCGTGGGAGGGCCGTCACCCGTCGAGCGTGAGATCGCTTCAGAGGTGATCAGGCAGACCGGCGTGGACGTGGTCGATGCGCTCGGCGACGACCTGCGGAAGCTCCTGTGGATCCTCGATGGAAGCGCCCTGCTCCTCTCTCCGGACACGGGCCCCCTCCACATCAGCCGCGCACTCGGCACACCGGTGGTGGGTCTCTATGGACACACGAACCCCATGCGCTCTGGACCGTACCGCGCATTCGAAGACCTCGTTGTCGACGGATATGCCGAATACCCGGGGGAGGAATACCCTCTTTCGCCGAGCTACCGTGACGGGATGGAACGAATCGGGGTGGAGGAGGTCTTGGCAAAGGTGGCCATCGCGATGCAGCGGTACGTCACTCAATGAGACGATCCACACGGACATCCAACAGGCCCAACAGGTGAAGAGACAGCATCCGTGAACGACCACTCGAGCACCCCGAACTCCGTTCCCGCCTCCGACCTCATCGGACCGTCCCTGGAGCTTCATTGGGCGGCACAGCTGCTGGCCTCGGCAGGGCAGACCTTCGCCGAGATCCGCCCGGACGACAGCCACCGGGCCATGGCGTGGGACACGCACAGACGGGCGTTCGTCAGCTCCCCTTTCGCGGGAGCATACCCGTTCCGGGTCGGCCTGCGGCCGGAGGACCTGACTCTGCTCCTCCTCGATCGCACGGACGAGCCGCTGAGTGTCTTCCCCCTCAGCGGGACGACACTGGACGAAGGGTACGAGTGGCTCACGCTCGGGATGGCGACCTATATGGGTGGTGCCCCGCCCGTCATCGAACGGCCCGAATTCGGGATTCCCGAGCACGCCGTGGGACACGGCGCACCCTTCTCCTCGCCGATCGGACCCGAGTTCGCGGCCATGGGGTCGCTATTCGATGGCGCTCACGACCTCCTCTCCGAACTCCTCGCGGAGGACCCGGACGCTTCGCCGATCAGGTGCTGGCCACATCACTTCGATATCGCCACGCTCCTCACGGTCGAGACCACCGAGGACGGGGACGCGTCAAAGACCGTGGGGGTGGGATTCGCCCCGATGGGAGGTGGCTATGAGAGCTGGTACTGGTATGTCACCCCATGGCCGTACCCGGCCGACTCCGCTCTTCCTTCGCTGTCCAGTGCCGGCGAGTGGCACACCGAAGGGTGGACCGGGGCCGTGCTCACTGGGGTCGAGGTCGACGCGATCGCACAGGAAGACCGAACCGAGGTGGTCCGCGCGTTTCTCGAAGAGGCCGTCGCCGCGGCCAGAAAGGCGCTGTCGGTCTGAGTCGCGCCCTCAGAACCAGACCACTCGGGCGGTCAGCAGGGCGAAAGCCGCGACGGCCCCGAGAGCGGCCTCCCACTCCCGATTCCGTCGGTACTGACTCCAGCTGAATCGGTCGCTGCCATCCGATCCGGACGAACCAAAGTGTGGCACGAAGCCCGGGACTCGTCGGAGGTAGTCCGGATGGTCGGCCGGGAATAGACCGGTCAGGCGCCGGTCCTCTTCAGCCATGGTCTTCCCGTAGACGCCGGCAAAGTAGAGCACGTACACGGCCGGCCAGATCCAGTGTCCGCCCGCCAGGGACACCCCGAGCCCCAGGAACAGGCTCCCGAGATACAGGGGATGCCGTACACGGGAGTACGGGCCCGTCGTCGTAAGGTGCTCATCCTTGTGAATCGTCCCCGCGGCCCAACCGCGAATCCACAGGCCGATCAGAGAAAGTACGCCCCCGATCGCCAACAAATCCGGAGTCGGTGAAGCGAGCCAAAGGAAAGGGACGACGATGAGCCACACGGCCCTCAGGCGCAGCCACCGCATCCTCGGATCCACGGGTCAGGCCGTCAGAAAACCGATCACCTGTTCTCGATGGCCGCGGCCTCGGTACGCGCCGTGCGGCCTTCGAGGGCCTCGGCACGGGAGTCAGGGTTGAGAGGGTAGCCCTCCTGCACCGACCGGAGATGAAGCGTCAACGATCCTGGGAACCCCCGGATGTTCGACTTCAGGTAAACGGGTAATCTCCGATCGTCGTCGGTGAAGTGGATTTCCGCGTCCCCGCCTTCGCCGAAAAGGCCCGTGGTCTGGAACTCCGGGGACACGACGATGGTGTTGTAGACCACTCCTTCCGTCTCTCGTTGGTCTTTGCGAAGCACACGGATCGTGACAGGATTGCCGGTTTCCTTGAAGTACCGGTTCATCGTGTACGACATGCCTACCTCTAGCGGAAGCGTACGCAGGAAGTAGATGAAGCTGATCTCATCGAGGGGGAGGGCGGAACCGAGATCGCCCGACTCGTCGCGGTCCTGTCGTTCCCACACCATGCGGTCCGGATAGAACTCGAAGTGGCGATAGGCCGAGTATCCCGGGTCGTCGATGTCCTGGATGAAGCGTCGGCTCTGTAGCGTCGACACGTCGAACCAGCTCTGGTGCGTGTCGCGGACCTTGAGCGGACCGAGGCCACCAGCAATCCCCATCGCTACCCTGTAGGAGGGGTCGCCACGAACGTCCTCTACGCCCACGACACTCATGTATCCCTCACCCACGCCGAACACGCCGACTTTCACCTTGTAGATGAGGTGCTCGCCGGGCCCAAAGGGTGCCTGAGCAGAAAGAGGATCGAGTGGCACACCATCCTCCGTGTACACGACCGGGACCGCTACCGCCGCGAACGGATTCGGGAGGGAATCGGGCTCCGCCTCCTGACCGGTCAGCGGTGAACCGCCAACGACCGTCAAGAGGCCGGCAAGCAAGGTCAGCCGTGCCGTGTTCATGCGGCCTCCGCACCGGGCGAAGACCAAAGAGAGCCCGGGAGGCGAGCGAGCGACACGAAGGTCTTCCAGGCGCGGAAACGTGAGGGGCGAGTCTGCAGGTCATAACGCAGGGTCAGGGGCGCTTCCGCGATACGGCGCGCATGTGGCGCCAGTTGCCCCAGAAGTTCGACGTTCGCGGCCCACCCGTCCGACTGGATGAGCGGATCGTCTTCCCCACGGTCGCGCAGCGCCTTCTTGAGCACGATCACCCGGTAGGCGCGAAGCCCGGCCAGCGGATCGGAAACCGGTGCTGCCGCGACCACCTTTCGAAGGAAAGTCCCCGCAGCCCATCGGGCGAGTTTCATTCCCTTCGCCTGCTCGGCGTCATCTTGCTCGACCGCACCTGCAACGATGTCGGCTCCACCTTCGAGCAGCTTCACCAGCGTCACGATGTCATCGGGCGACTCGGTGAAGTCGCCCTGCATGACCACGGCGCAGTCGCGCTTTGGATAGGGAGCCTCGTCGCGAACATGTCGGAGGAGGCGCTCGACCGACGCACCGTGCCCGAGCCGCGTCTCGGAACGCAGGATGGTGAGGGGAAGCGAACGACGATACCGCTGCAATACGTCGGCCGTGTCGTCATCCGAAGCGTCGTCGTGTACCACAACCCGGTAGTCTCGACCGAATTCGCCCAGAACCTTCCGCGTCTTCCAAAGAAGGACGCCGATGGTCGCAGCCTCGTTGTGGGTCGGAATGCAGACGTAAATCAAGGTTGGATACCGGTTCAGGCTCACGTGCCGAAGTCGGTGCGCGTCGCCGCGTCACCGACCGTGTGGGTATTAACCTAGCGGCGGGACGGCTGTTCCTCGGGAGGGCGCGTTTTCCAGCGTCGATGTTGCCAGAAGTACTGGTCCGGGGCGGATCTTATCGCCCTCTCCAGCCTCGCGTGGAACGCCAGCAACAGCCCATCCACATCCGCTTCCAGGTCCCCCGTCCTCGCGAACTCGAGCCGCTCCGCGACAAGGGTATATCGCTGTCTCCACCCCGGGTCACGGATCGTGAATCCGACGAAGATGGGGGCGTCGGCCCGAAGCGCGAGCAGCGCCGGTCCCCTCGAGGTCGAGGCGAGTTTACCGAAGAAGGGGAGGAAGACCCCATTGCGATGGGCGTTCTGATCTCCGAGAAGCGCAGCGACCCGACCCCGGGCAAGCGATCGGAGGACGCCTTTCGGGGCATCGCTCATCTGGATCATGCGTAAGCCGAGGTTCTCCCGAATCTCGAACAGATCCTGCTCGAATCGTCGGTTGGCCATTCCCTTGCCGACCACGTCGAGCGGAAGTCCGAGCGCCGCCATCCCGGCACCCCCCACCTCCCAGTTTCCGAGATGGCCGGTGAGCAGGACCGCGCCGGTCTCCTCTGCCACCGCGTTGTGGACCATGTCGAAGTCGAGCATGCGAACTCGATCCATAACCCGCTCCGAGGTCCAGCGGCCCATACGAAGGAGCACCGCGGCCTCGCGGCCGAAATGCATGTAGCTGCCTCGGGCCACCCTCCTTCTCCAGGACGGGGACTCCTCCGGAAAGGCGATCCTGAGGTGTTCGTCGACCTGGCTCCGACGAACCCGGAACACGCTCCCTGCCAACCAACCCACCCATGCACCCAGCCCGACGGCGATCAGTTCAGGAAGGAGTCCCCACATGGTGCGCACGAGCCGAAAGGCCCCGTACTCGAGGTCATGTCTGAGCGTCATCGCGCCACACCCTCGATCGTCCGCCTCACGGCTCGACAGGTGAATCGACGCCCTCGAACTGCATATCGTAGAGCCGCTTGTATCGGCCCGCGCTGGCCAGGAGCGTCGCGTGGTCTCCCTGCTCCACGATCGTACCCTCTTCGAGCACCAGAATCTGGTCGGCCCGATGCACGGTCGAGAGTCGGTGAGCGATCACGAACACCGTTCGGCCCTCGAGCAGCGTTTCGATCGCCTGCTGAATGAGGCGTTCGGACCCGGTGTCGAGCGCGCTGGTCGCCTCATCGAGGATCAGGATCGGCGGATCCCGCAGGAGGGCCCGTGCGATGGCGAGACGTTGGCGCTGTCCCCCGGACAGTGCCACGCCGCGCTCACCCACCACCGTGTCGTACCCGTCCGCCATCTGCTCGATGAAGTCATGGGCGTTGGCCGCCCGCGCGGCAGCCGTGACTTCCTCGAACGAGGCATCCGGCCGCCCATACGAGATGTTCGCGCGTACCGAGTCGTGGAACAGAACCGTCTCCTGCGACACGATCCCCATGAGCCGCCGTAGGCTGCCGATCCGGATGTCTCGAACGTCTCGCCCATCGATCCTGACGGCTCCGCTCGAAACATCGAAGAAGCGGCTGAGCAGGTCGACGACCGTACTCTTTCCCGAGCCACTCGGACCCACGAGAGCGACTACCGTCCCCTTGGGAACGGAGAAGGACACACCGCTCAAGGCGGCCTCTCCGGTCCGGTATGCGAACGAGACATCGTCGAAGGCGACCTCTCGCTCGAGCGTCTCTATGTGTACCGCCTCCGAGGAGTCCGCAATCTCGACGGGCGCGTCCATGAACTCGAAGACGCGCTCGGCAGCGACGAGACCCGGCTGCGCCGTCGCCGGGAGTCTGGCCACGTGCTTGACCGGCTGGTAGAGCTTCAGGGAAAGGCCGAGGAATCCGACGAACTGTGCTCCGGTCAGTTCACCCGACACGACAAGGCGTGCCCCGTACCAGAGGAGGAGTACGGTCCCGGCGGCAGCGAGCATGCGGTCAGGCGATGAAAACGCTCCCGCTCACGCATCTCTGACGACGACGACTTTACGAGCCGGATGCCCGCGAGCGTCTCCTGAACGTGTGCGTTCACCTCGGCGCCAAGGTTGAGCACCCGTCGGTCGCGGCGTCGGAGGACGTTGACCAGGGGACCCCAGATTCCCATCGCGGCTGGGATCACCACGAACGCGGCCAGCGTCAGCTTCCACGAAATCAGGGACATGGCGATCAAGGCCACCACGAACTCGAAGACGGATGAGACCATACGAGACATCTCACGTGTCACCAGCACCCGAAGCTGCTCGATCTCCGTGGTGAGCCGGCTCACGATCTGTCCGATACGCACGCGCCCGAAGAAGCTCAGGTCCAGGCCGACCAGGTGATCGTAGACCGCGTTGCGAAGATCTCGGTTTACCCCCTGTTCCGCCCGAGAAAGAAGGTAGGTGCGGGCGAACGCGAAGAGGTTCTTGATCAGGAGCACGATCACGATGAGGCCGATGATCCGTCCGACCGCGACGAGCGGGTCCCCGGTCAGGTCCACATAGCGATAGACCGTCGCGTCGAGCAGGCGCTGCATCCCATTCACGGCGGTTGAGCCCGGGGCGCCCCTGCTCAGAAAGAGCGCCTCGACAAACGGAATGAGGAGTACGTACGTGACGGCGTCGAGAACCGCGTAGATCGCGGCGGCACCCACCGCCATGAGTACCCACGGCGTATGCGGCCTCAGGTACGCGAGAATGCGTCGATAAAGTGCCACGGGCGCGGAGCCCTATCCGCGCGGAGTCAGACTCGCCACGGGCACGATCATCTCTTCGGGGCTGATGCCCCCGTGCAGGAACGAGTTCCGATACCTCGCCTGATACTCGCGCAGCTTCGTGGGATACACGAAGAAATAGTCGTCCAGGGCCAGTAGGTATGTCATTCCCAGGCGCCCTGCAGGTAGACGCAGCCCCTTTTCGTCGCGCGTGAAAAAGGCGGTCGAGGGCACCTCAGCACGAAGATCACGACCGAACTTGTAGCGCAGGTTGGCCGTGGCGTCGCGGCGTGCATATACAGTCGACGGGTGTTGGCAGAGAATCGAGCCATGGTCCGTCGTGAGAATGACCTTGTGACCACGCCTGGACGCTTCACGCAAAACGTCGAACGCCGTCGATCGCTCGAACCACGCTCGGGTCAGATCCCGGAGCGCAGCCTCGTCGCGCGCGACCTCCATGAGAATCGGCGACTCGGACCGACCATGGGTCATGAGGTCCACGAAGTTGAACACGAGCGCGACGACCGTGCCGGGCGTCTTCAATGCCGAGTTCACGCGTCCACGAACCTGCTCGCCCTGCCGGTCGGAGAAGATCTTCTCGTAGTGGACAGGAACGTCACGGCCAGTAAGGCGCCTGAGCTGTTCGACGAGAAGTTCGTCTTCGAACGCGTTGAGGCTGCCCTCGTCGTCCGATGCGTCCCACCACTCCGGACGGGCTTCGGCGATCTGGTCGGGATACTGGCCACTGAAGATCGCGTTTCGTGCGTATGGGGTCGCGGTCGGCAGAATCGAATAATGATAGGTCTCTTCGATCTCGAAGTACTCGGCCAAGAGCGGCGACAACGCCCTCCACTGGTCGAGACGCATGCAGTCTAGAACCACGAAGTAGACCGGATCCGACCCGAGACGCGGGAGGAGAAACTCGCGCACGAGATCCACCGAGAGGCGAGGGCGATCGTCCACATCCTGGGTCCACCGCGGATACTCGCTCATGACCCAGGCGCCGAATTCCCGCCTTAGATCGACGCTGAGGGCGTCGACCGTATCCAGGAGGCCTCTTTCCCCTGCCTGGCCGAGACTCAGCTGCCAGTCGACGAGTTCGGTGTACACCGAGGCGAACTCGTCGGCCGTCCGGGCGTCCTGCGCATCCTGTGAGAGCGCGGGGAAGCGCGCCGCGAAGTCCTGGGCGACTCTCTGTTGCCGAATGGACGAGCCCTCGAGGATTCTGGTGACCACGGACAGGACCTGCCTCGGGCTCGTCGGCTTGACCAGATAGTCGTCGACCCGTCTGCCGATCGCCTCGGTCATGGTCTGGTCCTCTTCGGACTTGGTGACCATGACGACTCGCTGATGAGGTGCCTCGCGACGCATGATCTCGAGCACCTCCAGACCGCTCCTGCCCGGCATCTGTTCGTCCAGGAGCACGAGGTCGTACGGAGCTTCACGCATGAGCTCGAGCGCGTCATCGCCGTTGGAAATGGCGTCGACGTGATAGCTCCGCGCCTGCAGAAACAGCAGGTGGGGCCGCAAGAGGTCGATTTCGTCATCGACCCAGAGAATGCGCTTCTTCGCGCGAGTGGATTGTTGCATGGCCCCGAAAGCTACAACAAGACGCTGAGGCGCCTGCGAAGCTCGTCTCTGACGGACCTGAAGGCTTCGAGCTTCTCCTCTTCCGTGCCTTCCACGTCGGCTGGATCCGGAAGGCCCCAGTGGAGTCGCCACGCGTCTCCGAGCCACACGGGACAGACCTCTTCTGCGCAAAGGGTGATGACCGCATCGACGGGCCGCGGGATGTCTCCGATGGCGGTCGATGCGTGATCGGAAATGTCGATCCCGATCTCGTCCAGAACCGTGATCGCCTGAGGACGCACCGACGTCGGTACCGAGCCGGCCGAAGACACCCGTACTCCAGCCGGAGCAAGGCTACGGGCAATGCCTTCCGCGAGTTGGCTTCTGGCCGAGTTGGCGACACAAAGGAAGAGGATGTGACTCGGTGAGAGGGCACGGAGGGCCGCGGCCTCCACGTGCCACTCGGGGGGGTCGGTGGGCAACGCCCGGTCTCCGATCGAAGTGACATCGGACGCCGAGTTCGCGACGACCAGATCTGCACCAAGGCTCGCGGCGACCGCTCCGATCACCGCCGCGACCGCGTCGTTCTCTGCCAGTTCGATCCTGATTTCATTCGTCATTGGAAGATGATCGTACAGGAGGCGGCGGGAACTCAAGCGCTGGACCTGGCGCTTCGCGCGGACTGAGCCTTCGCTACATGCTGATTCTGTAGGGGAACCAGGAGGCGATGGCTCGACCCTCCTGCACCGCGGGACGGAAGACCCACTCGGCGGCCTCGCGAATGAGGCGTCGGTTGAATCCACCATCGCGGGTGGGCGGATCGAGGCGGGTGGAGTCGGCGACGACACGACCGGCCGCATCCACGAAGACCCACACCTGCACTTCGGTCCCCCTCAAGTCTCGATTCGTGGGAGGAATGATCATGCCGCGCGGTGACGCCGGCTGAAGTCTGTAGAGTCCTTCGTCCGCATTACCACCATCCCCTTCACCCGTGCCGTCCTCGAGTCCGGGTCCGTCGAGAAGACCGGGCTGTTCGCCGAGTACCGACGCGGGGTCGAGCACGACCTCCTGCTCGAACTCGACCGGTTCGATCGCCACCTCAACGATGATCGGCTCGGGCGGAGGGATGATCGCCACACTCGGGGGCGTCCGGATGTTCAACGCCTGAAGCGATCCCGAAGCGGCTCGGTTGTCCCCGGCTCGTGGTCCGGCGGCTGCGAAGGGCGACATCGGAATCACGTTTCCGCGCCACCCGAAGAAGAGGAGCAGGTGGAAAAGCACGGACACCAGAAGGCCTGTCCGCCAAATGCGTCGTTCTCGCCGGCGGCGGTCTTTCGTGCTGATGTCGTGGTTCTGGTTCATGCGTCCCTCACACCTCTTACTACAGGTAGTTGCGCCGTCGTGTTTCCGCACCGCCCTTCCCGATTCGAGGGGTTGCGACTGAAGAATAATAACTACATTGTATTTATTATTATCCCGACCGACCCGCAGATGGAGGTGGGCGTGACACCCACGATCCCGAGCGATTTCGAGCAGCAAGTGCTCCTTGCCGTATGGCGCCTCGGAGAACACGCCTACGGTGCCGCGGTTCGAGAGGAGTTGGAGGCGCGGACGGGGCGCGCGGTCGCTCCGGGCGCCGTCTACGTGACGCTCATCCGGCTCGAGAAGAAGGGATACCTCCACTCCCACCTCGCTGATCCGACTCCCGTCCGGGGCGGCAAGGCGAAACGGTTCTTCGAGATCCAGCCCGAAGGCATCGCGGGCGTGAAGGCCGCACGAGCCGCCATGGAACGGCTGTGGGAAGGCCTCCCTGAGAGCGCCTGATCAACCAGACCATGACCCGACGCCGCCCTCCCTGGCTCGCCCGTTTACTCCTGCGATCGGTACTCCGTAAGGACTTGCATGAGGTATTGGCGGGCGACCTGGAAGAGCGGTTCCATCGGGTCGCGGAGCAGGATCCATCCGCTGCCCGCCGCGGATACTGGAAGGACGTTCTATCACCCACGGTGCTTCAGCTTCGACGCGAAGCCCGTGGCACGCCCCTGCCTCCTGGCGCGTCTCCGCGCTGGGGAAGAGGAGATGGTCTCTTGAGTGCGCTATATGCCGACCTGAGGTTCGCCCTCCGAACCCTGTCCAAGTCACCCGCCTTCACGGCGGTGGCAGTCTTCTCATTGGCGCTCGGGATCGGACCGAACACGGCGATCTTCTCCCTCGTCGATGCGGTGCTCTTCGAGGAATGGGGTGTCGACGACCCTGAACGGCTGGTGGACATCTATACGCTCACCTCGGAAGGAGAGTACTTCTTCAGTCCTTACTCCTCCTTCGAGCTCATCGATGAAGGAGCGACGGACATCTTCGAGAGCGTCGCGCAGCACAGCGTGTTCACGGGCCGGATCGAAGGCGAGTCGGGCGAGGCCGAGTTGGTTCTCGGTGAGATGGTCTCGGGAAACTACTTCGACGTCATGGGCGTGCGTGCGCTGATTGGGCGGACCTTCCTTCCCGAGGAAGATGCGACCGAGGGAACCCACCCGGTCGTCGTCCTGGGACACCGATACTGGCAGACGCGTCATGCGGGCGAGCCAGGGCTCGTCGGCTCCGAGATCCGGCTTAACGGTCGCCCCTACACCGTCGTCGGGATCGCCCCGGAAGAGTTCCGTGGTCGGCTAGCGCCCGGGCTCGGGACCGACTTCTGGGTTCCGTTCCGGATGTTCCCGCACCTCCTGCCATCCAAGATGACGAACGGTGACCTGACGATCACCGGCCGGTTGAGAGAGGGCGTCGCCCCGGGCACCGCGATAGCCGCCGTCGAGACGATATCAGCCCGCGAGAACGCGGAGCGACAGGCCCTAGACCCGGAGCGAAGGGGACGCTTTGCACTGATCGGCGTTTCCCTCGCGGACGTACGGCTCCATCCGAACTTCGACGCGATTCTGACGAGGTTCGCGCTTCTCCTGTTCGTCGCAGTCGGACTGGTATTGCTCGTAGCCTGCGTCAACCTTGCCGGCTTCCTCCTGAGTCGTGCTTCCGAACGCCGAAAAGAGATGGCCGTACGGGTGGCCATGGGCGCGGGACGTGGGGCGATCATCCGACAGTTGCTGGTGGAGTCGCTGGTACTCTCGGGTGCGGGGGCAGCGTTGGGCCTCGCGCTCGGGCAGCTGGCGATGCAGGCGCTGGTCTCGATCGAGCCTCCGATTCCAGTCCCCCTCGAACTCGAAGTAGGCTTGAGCGCCCCTCTGCTCCTCTTCACCGTCGGAACCGCACTCGTCGCCGCGGTGCTCTTTGGTCTGACACCCGCATTGGAGGCTACGCGAGCCCCGGTGGCCGCGACCCTGCGCGATGAGACCGGTTCGAGCGGTAGCCGCAGGAAGGTGGGAGCACGGGGACTCCTCGTGGCCAGTCAAATGGCACTCTCCACCGTCTTGCTCTTCGGCGCGGGGCTCTTTGTACGATCGCTCCAGGAGGCATCGGCGCTAGACGTCGGATTCTCCACGCGGGCCGCGGCCGTGGTCAAGGTGGAGTCGGGAGCGAACGAGTATTCGACCGAAGAACGGGTCGCCTTCATCGAGGAACTCGGGCGACGCCTTGCGAGCCAACCCGTTGTCGAGAGTTTCGGCCTCACGGCCCGGATGCCGCTGGACGTTGGCGTAACACAGACCGCGTTCGATGTGCCGGGCGTCGATCCACCCCCCGACCGGAACCAGCACGTCCTCGAGATGGCCCCGATCACTCCAGGCTTCTTCGAGACGATGGGAATCCCCTTGCTCGAAGGTCGCGCCTTCGACGAGACGGACCGAGACGGAGCCCCGCTCGTAACGATCCTGAGCAAGGCGGCGGCGGATCAATTCTGGCCAGGAGAAAGCGCGATCGGGAAGACACTCATCCGTGACCCGGACGGCTCCGATGCGCTCACCGTCGTGGGTGTCGCCGGCAACGTGAAGATCTGGAGTCTGGGTGAAGGGCCGCGCCCCTATATGTACCGGCCCTACCTTCAAGGTCTCGAGTTCAGCGGCTTCTCGATCACGGCCCGCGGTAATGCTCCTCCCGGAGAGATCGCGGCCCTCGTCCGCGCCGAGGCCCGAGCGATCGACCCGGAGATCTTCCTCACGCAGGTGGGGACGCTCGAGGACCATCTCGGCTACGTCTACTTCCTGCCCCGCATGGCTGCGGTGATGCTCTCTCTCGTGGGCGTCCTGGCCCTCTCGCTCGCGAGCATGGGGCTTTACGGAATGGTGAGCTACGGCGTCTCGCGCAGGACGAGGGAGGTGGGAATCCGAATGGCCCTCGGAGCCGAACGCAGCGAGGTGATCCGAATGGTTCTCATGAGCGGACTGACCCTCGTCGGGATCGGGGCAGGTATCGGGATCGTCGCTTCGGTTGGGCTCGGCCAGATCGTCGAGCAGTTCCTCTACGGGGTCGGCGGCCTCGATCCGGTCACTATTTTCGCGGCTCCTCTCATGCTCGCTCTGGTGGCTGGTCTCGCCACGTATCTACCGGCTCGGCGGGCTGCGCGCGTGGACCCCGTCCGGGCGTTGCGGAGCGAGTAGTCGCACCTACCTTTCGGGTCCTTCGGAACGCCGGCGGCCTGCCTTCTGGGTCGCCGGCGCTTCTATCCCCAGCATGCCGCAGACTGCCCATGGCAGAAGCCGACGAGCAGATCGAGCCCGCGGACTCGTCGAAGACGAGAGCCTATTACGAGCTGACGAAGCCGGGTATCGCCGGGTACGTGATGATCACGGCCGGCGTCAGCGCGTTCGTAGCTGCGCGCGGCGGCCCTGAGCTCGCACTGGTACTTCATACGA
This sequence comes from Gemmatimonadota bacterium, assembly GCA_039585495.1. Lineage (GTDB taxonomy): Bacteria > Gemmatimonadota > Gemmatimonadetes > Longimicrobiales > Gaopeijiaceae > UBA2589. The sequence goes on from JBDGVT010000051.1 coordinate 23,570, forward strand.
TGGCCGCCACCGGGCTCGCCACGGCGGGTGCGCTCACACTCAATCAGTACGTAGAGCGCGAAGCCGACGCCGTCATGCATCGTACCCGAGGACGTCCGCTTCCGACACGGCGCGTCCAGCCGATGGAAGCGCTCGCCTTTGGAGCGGCGCTGCTGATGGGTGGATTGATCTATGCGGCGGTAGCAGTGGGCGCACTCCCGGCCATGCTGATCGCCGCGAGCGCCGCCATGTACCACGGAGTCTACACGCCGCTCAAGAGCCGCTCGTACGTGGCGACACTCGCAGGGGCCGTCCCGGGTGCCCTGCCGATGCTGATCGGGTGGACCGCATCGACCGGGGCGGTGGACCGAGGTGGAATGATCATGTTCGCGATCGGATATCTGTGGCAGTTGCCCCATGTGCTGGGTCTGGCATGGATGCTGAGGGAGGACTACGCACGCGTCGGGTTCATGCTCATCCCTCCGGGTGGAGCACGGTCCATCGGGGCACAGATGGTCGCCGCGACGTTGCTGCTGGTTCCGGCCAGCCTCGCGCCGACATACCTCGGTCTTACCGGGGATGTGTACGCCGTGGGTGCGATACTTCTGAGTATCGCTTTCGTCTCGACCGCTGTCCGCGCTGCGCTCGACATGACCGACGCCAAAGCGAGGGGGGTGTTCTTCGCCTCGCTGCTCTATCATCCCCTGCTGCTCGGATTGATGCTGTTCGACACCGTTCGACTCTGACGCAGGAGAAGGACCCGTGCTCCGCTCCGTACTCATTAGCGCCCTCCTCGCGGCGCCGCCGCTCTCCGCGGTGGCTCAGGACACTACCCGGCCTCGCGCCCGCGATCTCGGGATCGAAGTCGGCATCTTCCAGCCAGGGCCACTCAACGCGATCACCGATGTGCGGGGTGTCCGGGTCGGGCATACGACCGTCGTTCAGGGCACCGGTGTGACGGCTATCCTCCCACACTCTGGCAACCCGTACGCCTCGCGCGTGCCCGCCGCAATCCATGTGGGCAACGGGTTCGGCAAGCTGCTCGGCGTTACCCAGGTGAGGGAACTCGGGGAGATGGAGACCCCGATTCTGCTGACCTGCACGTTGTGCGTTTGGAAGGCCGCGGACGCGATGGTGGAGTGGATGCTCGGCCAGGATCGGATGGAAAACGTGCGGTCCCTCAACGCACTCGTGGGGGAAACGAACGACGGCGGCCTGAACGACATCCGCTCGCGCCCCATTACGCCCGAACACGTCGTGGCCGCACTCGAAGGAGCCAGTGAGGGCCCCGTCGAGGAAGGAGCCGTGGGCGCAGGGGCAGGAACCGTCGCCTTCGGATGGAAAGGAGGCATCGGAACGAGCAGTCGCCTCCTTCCCGAGAGCCTCGGAGGGTATACCGTGGGGGTCCTGGTGCAGTCCAACTTCGGCGGAATCCTCCAGATCGACGGGGCTCCCGTCGGCGAGGAGCTCGGCCAGTACGCGTTCGCGAGTCAGGTTGGGACAGCCGAGAGCTACGATCCCGAAGCTGACGTACAGGAGTGGGGCTCGATCATGATGGTCGTCGCAACCGACGCCCCGCTCTCCTCCCGGAACCTGGAGCGCATCGCCCGTCGCGCCGTCATGGGCCTCTCTCGAACCGGCTCCTATGCGAGCAACGGCTCCGGCGACTACGTGATTGCGTTTTCGACGGCGAACACGGTGAGGAGGTCTCCGCAGGGAGGAACTGCTTCCTTCGATGATCTCGCGAACAACGACATGAGCTCGCTCTTCGAGGCGACCGTCGAAGCCACGGAAGAAGCGATCTACAACTCGCTGCTCAAAGCGGTCACGGTGACCAGCAACGGGATGACCGTGCAGGCACTCCCCATCGACGAGACCGTCGAGATTCTCCGGAGCTACGGAGTCATCCGGTGACCGAGTCCGAGGGCCACCCCTCGGGCGAGGGAAACGGCCCTGTCGTGACCGACTTCGACTGGGCCGTACGGGCGCACATCTACCGGACCTTCGAGGCGACGGGTGGCGCGCCGGTCATTCCGGAGCTCGCCGCGGCCGCAGGTGGGACCGAGTTCCAGGTTCGGGAATCGTTGGGGCGCCTCTTCGCGGCCCACGAGATCGCTCCGTTGAGGAACGGGAACGGTGTCTGGATGGCGAATCCGTTCTCAGGCATCCCGACGGCATATCCGGTCGAGACGCCGATGATGACCTGTTACGCGCCCTGTGCCTGGGACGCTCTCGGCGTGCCGGCAATCCTCGACACCGACGGCTGGATCCGAACGACCTGCCCTCAGAGTGGGGCTCCCATCGAGTTCGGTGTCGTCGACGGAGCGCTGGAGGGCACCGACGGGCTTATCCATCTCGTCACCCCGATTCGCGACGCCTGGGTCGACATCGGATTCACGTGAGCGAACTACCTCGCCTTCCGGTCGGAGGGGGACATCGAGGGCTGGCTCCAACGCACGGGATACCCGCGCGGAGCGACGGTCACCTTCGCCGAAATGTGGGCTCTGGTGCAGCCGTGGTATCGGGGCCGACTCTCGGAGGCATGGCGAGGCCGGAGCGCTCAAGAGGCCCAGGCGATCATCGACGACGTTGGTCTGGTCGGCGACTTCTGGCAGCTCGTCTAGCCACCCTCCAGGTGCTCAGGACCGGTCGCGGTGTTTGGGATGGTACTTCAGCGTCCGCATGATCGACTTGAATTCCGATACATGTGCGGCGCGAGCCACGGGGTCGGCCTTCCTTCTCTGGTAGTCGGCCTCTGCCCGCAATTTGCGGAAGCTGTCGAGCCTGGCATCATCGAGCGCGCCTGTCTCCAACGCTTCGAGTACCGCGCACCCTGGCTCGGAGTCGTGCGCACAGTCTCGAAAGCGGCACGACGCGGAAAGCTCGGCGATCTCCGGGAAGGCACTCCCCAATCCCTCCTCCAGCTCCCAGACCCGAAGCTCCCGAACACCCGGCGTGTCGAGCAGTAGAGCACCACCGTCCAGCCTGAATAGCTCCCGGCGCGTGGTCGTGTGACGGCCCTTTCGATCTCCGTCACGCACCCCTCCGGTGGCAGCCAGATCCGACGCAGCCAGCAGGTTGATCAACGTCGACTTGCCGACGCCCGATGGGCCGATGAGCACCACGGTTCGCCCGGGGTGGAGGCTGTCTCTGAGACGGGTCACACCCTCCACGTCGCTCACACTCACCGCCCGGACCGGGGTCCCGAACGCGATCGCCTGCACCTCGGCGATGGCACCATCCACGTCCGACGCGAGGTCCGCCTTCGTCAGCAGGATCTCGGGTGTCGCACCCGTCTCCCATGCGAGCGCCAGATATCGCTCGAGGCTACGCAGATTCGGGGCCATGTCGAGGCCGTGGACGATCCAGACCCGATCGATGTTCGCGGCGAGCACCTGGGGTGTGGTCCCGCTCCCCGCCGCGCCGCGCGTCAGTTCGGTGCGCCTCGGGAGCACGTGGTCGATGAAGACCGGATCCGAATCGATCCAGTCCGAGGGTATCGCAACCCAATCACCCACGACCGGAATCGTCGCGCCACCGGCAACCACTCGGAGACGCGCAGGTAACGACTGCGCCGCCGTCTGGATGATCCACTGATCGCGATTCTGCTCGGTCACACGGGCATAGACGTACTCGCCGTCGCGCTCGGTTACCGCAACCCGCTCGTCGCAGTCCTTCCCCCAACCCCAATCCGCCAGCCCCCACCCTTCTTCGGTCATGGTACGGAAGACTCCAGAGCCACTCCGGACGACAGAAGGCCCTCCACCTCCTCGGGCGCCCACCCGGCCTCGAGGAGGATCTCCCGCGTGTGTTCACCTAATCGAGGGGACCCCACCCGTGGTGCGTCATCCTCGGGCCAAGCCTCCCCGCGGGACACCTTCACCGGGCTACCGAGCGCCTTCACGGTGCCCAGGCGACTGTGCTCGACCTCGATAACCATCTCTCGCGCGATGGTCTGTGGGTGTTCCAGCATCTCTCCGATGGAAGCAATCGGTCCCACCGGCACTCC
>JBDGVT010000052.1:0-30704 GCA_039585495.1 Gemmatimonadota bacterium
TGCCGATGCGTCCACGGGGCAGCCGCGGAAGATCATCGAGGAGACATCGAAGACGTACGTCGAGGCCAACGGCCGTTCGGGCGGACCGCCGAACTGGCGTGTCGTCAGCGACGATCAGGAAGTGGTCTGGTGGTCGGAACGCGACGGCTGGGGGCACCTCTACCTCTTCGACGCAGCCACGGGCGCGATGAAGAACCGCATCACTGAGGGCCCGTGGATGGTGCTCGACCTGCTACACGTGGACGACGTCGAGCGATGGGCCTACTTCACGGGCCTCGGTCGGGAAGACGGGCGCGACATCTACAATCGACACTTCTACCGCGCGTCACTGGACGGAGGTCGCGTCGAGCTACTCTCGACCGAAGACGCCGATCACAACATCTGGGCGGGCCCGTCCGGCGAGTATTTCGTCGATCAATACGGGACCATGGAATCGCCCCCGACTACGGTGCTGCGTGGACGAGATGGCAACGTCATGATGACCCTCGAGACGGCCGACTTCTCGAGGCTGGTCGAGATGGGATGGAGGTACCCGGAGCACTTCACGGCGGTCGGCCGGGATGGAGTTACACCGGTCCACGGATTCCTCTACTTCCCGTCGGACTTCGATGAGAACGCGACCTACCCCGTCGTGGACTACATCTATCCTGGCCCTCAGGTCGGGCCCATCCGCGGACGCCAGGCGTCCGTGGCTCCGGCCGGAAACGCCGCTGCGCTCGCGGAACTCGGGTTCATCGTGTTCTTGATCGACGCTCTGGGCACGCCGTTGAGAGACAAGGCGTTCCACGACGCGTACTACGCCAACATGCGCGACAACGGCCTACCGGATCACATCGCGGCGATGCGCCAACTCGCGCGTCGCTACCCTCAGATGGACCTCGACAGGGTGGGCATCTTCGGCCACTCGGGAGGCGGCTTCAGCTCGACGGACGCGATTCTGAGCTATCCGGACTTCTTCAAGGTCGCCGTCTCCAGCGCCGGCAATCACGACAACCGGAGCTACGACTACACGTGGGGGGAGAAGTACCACGGCCTACTGGAGCGAAACGACGACGGCACGGACTCGTTCGACAGTCAGGCCAACCAGAACATCGCCGATCAGTTGGAGGGCAAACTGCTCCTCCTGTATGGAACGCTCGATGACAACGTACATCCAAATGCGACACTGCTGGTCATCGATGAGCTGATCCGAAACAACAAGGACTTCGACCTGATCGTGATGCCGAACCGAAACCACGGTTACGCCGGGGAACCTTACGTGATCCGCCGGACGTGGGACTACTTCGTCGAGCACCTGCTTGGGCACGAGCCGCCGAGAGAGTACCAGATCATTCGACCGGGACAGTGAGATGACACACACCGACCGACACATTCCCGCAGCGCCCCGACTCGCGGGTCGCCTCATGCTCGCGCTTCTGCTCGCATTCACCTGGGGAGCGACTCCAGCATCTGCACAGGACCTCACGCCCGCAGACTACAACCGCGCGGCCCAGATGCTCGGATGGAACACGAACAATCTGGTAATGGGCGGAGCGGTACAGCCTCGTTGGATGGACGACGGGAACCGCTTCTGGTACAGGAATCGCGTGCAGGAGGGGTATGAGTTCGTGGTCATCGACCCGGCAGGCCCCTCGCGAAGCCTGCTGTTCGATCGGCACAGGTTGGCCTCGGCGCTGTCGCTCGCCGCGGACACCTCATTCGTCGGTACCAAACTGCCCTTCAGCTCCTTCGACTTCGCCGGGTCCGAGACCCGGATCGCGGTCGAAGCGAACGGAGACCGTTTCGAGTGCGACCTCGTCGCCTATGCCTGTATGGCCGTGGACTCGCTGCCTGACAGCCGGGCGTTCTCGGTGTCGCCGGACTCTACGGTCGAAGTGTTCATGCAGGGATACGACCTGTACGCTCGACCCTTCGGTGGAGGCGACACGCTCCGACTCACGAACGACGGAGAGGAGTTCTTCGCATATGGTGCGGGAGCGCCGAGCCCCGGGCAGCAGCGCAACCCGTCTCCTCGCCGGCCAGGTGTGAGCTGGGCTCCGGATTCGCGTCGTCTCGCGGTGAACCGCCCGGACGAACGTGGCGTCGAGATGATGCACTACATCTCGTCGACGCCGAGTCGCCCGAGACACTTCGAACGACCGTACGCGCTGCCGGGTGACTCGATCATTCCACAGCCGATCTTCCACGTTCTCGAACTCCCATCGGACATCGCGGCGGCAGCGGCCACCGCGGACTCGACCGGCGCCCACGCCGTGTCGAACCACCAGGTCGTGTTCGAGCCGGATATCTGGTCGCTCTCGTTCGGTGGCGCGGTCGCGGACTCGGTCTGGTCGCAGGACTCGGAGACCCTCCGAGTCAACTACTTCACACGTGGCGCGAAGAAGCTCGTCTTCGCCGCGGTGGACGCGGCCACCGGTGACCACCGCGTGCTGGCCGCCGACAGCTCCAAGACCAACGTGATCGGCAACAACTGGACGGGGCCGAAGAGCTACTGGGCCAGCGCGGACGAGGGCACCGTCATCTGGTGGTCGGAACGAGACGGGTGGGCTCACCTCTACAGAATCGACACCGCCAGCGGAGCGACTACGCAGCTGACATCCGGACCCTGGACGGTCGGTACCCTCGTGAGGGTGGACGAGGCCAACCGTCAAATCTACTTCACGGGTCGGGGTCGTGAGGCCGGACGCAACCTCTACTACGCGCACCTCTACCGCGTGGGCTTCGATGGCTCGGGCCTGACGCTACTCACGCCAGAGGACGGAAATCACGAGGTCTCCTTCTCACCTTCGGGCGAGTACTTCGTCGACTCCTACTCACGGATCGAGTCGCCGCCCACGTCCGTGCTCCGAAGGACCAGGGACGGCAGCCTGGTCGACGGGCTCGAAACCGCGGATATCTCGCTCCTCGAAGAGCAAGGGTGGACACCGGCGGAGGTGTTCCAGGTCAAGGCGCGCGACGGGATCACCGATCTGTATGGCGTGATCTACTTCCCGCCCAACTTCGATCCGGAAGGATCGTACCCGGTCATTGAACACATCTACCCGGGCCCCTTCATCGGCAGCGTGGGAAGCTGGTCGTTCAAGAGCGGAGGGGAGAACCATGCGCTCGCGCGACTCGGTTTCGTCGTCGTACAGCTCGACCACATGGGCACGCCGTACCGTTCCAAGGCCATGCACGATGCCTACTACGGAAACATGGGAGACAATGGCATCCCGGATCACGTCACGGCGGTCCAGCAGCTTGCGGCCCGTTACCCGGCGCTCGACCTGAATCGAGTAGGGATCTACGGGCACTCCGGTGGCGGGTTCGCTTCGACCGATGCGATCCTCCGCTTTCCGGACTTCTACAAGGTCGCGGTGTCGGGCGCCGGCAATCACGACCAGCGCACGTACGGAGTGCATTGGGGTCCGCTCTATCAGGGGCTTCTGGAAAGGGACTCCGTGGGCGGCGGCGACAACTACGAAAGTCAGGCGAATCAGCTGATCGCCGAGAACCTCGAGGGCAAGCTGCTCCTGATGCACGGCGACATGGACGACAACGTGCATCCGGCGATGACCATCCAGGTCGTCAACGAACTGATCAAGGCCAACAAGGACTTCGATCTGATCATTGCGCCCGACCGGGCGCACGGGCTCAACGAGCCCTACTTCATCCGTCGACGGTGGGACTACTTCGTCCGAAACCTTCTGGGCGTCGAGCCACCGCGAGGGTACGAGATCACTAGACCGGGGGGATAAGGGGATGAGGGGTGAGGGGATGACGTACCACCACGTACGGGGACGGCTCGGGATTCTGTTCGTGCTCCTGATCGGACTGAGCAGTTGTGGCTCGGATCCGATCACGCCGGTGCCTGAGCCGGCACCGGCACCGGCCGATGAGGATCTCGCGATCCTGTTCGTCGGCAACAGCCTGACGTACACGAATTCGATTCCCGAGCTCCTGGAGGCGATGCTCGAAGCCGTCGGCGTAGGCCCGCTGCTCGTGGGTCAAGCGACCTACCCGGACTTCGGCCTGATGGATCACTGGGTGCTGGGCGATGCACGAACGCGGATCGCCCAGGGTGGATGGGACGTGGTCGTACTCCAGCAGGGACCCTCCGCCACGGAGGGGAGACCTTCCCTGCTGGAGTACACCAACCTCTTCGCCACCGAGATCCGGGCAGGCGGTGGCGTGCCGGCCCTCTACATGGTCTGGCCTTCCGAGTCACGTTCCTTCGATTTCGATGGCGTGGCCGATTCGTACACGACCGCCGCGGAACAGGTGGGTGGTATGCTCTTCCCGGTCGGGGAAGCATGGCGCGCAGCCTGGCGAATCGATCCCGCTATCGAGCTCTACGGCAATGACGGATTCCACCCCAGCGTGGCCGGTAGCTACGTGGCCGCACTCGTCATGCTCCAACAGCTCTCAGGACAGGACCCTCGAGCGTTGTCCACCGACTTCTTCAGTCTCGGGCTGCCCGCAGATGTCATCGAAACGCTGCAGGCGGCAGCGGCGGAGGCGAATGACCTGTACGCCCTGACCCCAGTCGGCTAGCGCAGGGAGAAGAAGAGCGCACCCGGAGTCGTATTCGAGTCGAGACCCTGCCATACGTCGAGCCTACGTCATGAGGTGTCCCGATGTCTTATGTGCCCATCGTCGTTCCCCCTCCGCAGCCGCCCTCGCCCCGAACGCGTGAGCTGGCAGATCTCCTGGCGCGGGTGATCGTCGACTTCGAGCAGCGTCACCCGTCCGTGACGGGTCAGGAGGTCCGAGAAGCTTCTCGCCTGCCCTGGGAGGGCTCCTGGCACTCGCCGTCGGAGGCTTCGTCTTCCTAAGGCAATCGACCGGAGGCGCCGCGAGCGGGAGCGTCCCCGTGCCGGTCCTGGTGATCGGAATCTCGATCGCCATCCTCGCGCTGCTCGCCATCGCCCTCCGTCGCTCGCCATAGGCCTCCGGAGAGTCAGGATAAGCGGCTGTCGGATCGCCTGGGCCGTCCGCAGGGTACGCCCGCGCCATGGATGAACTCCGATCGCTCGTACCGTACTTCAAGCCCTACAGGAAGGGGCTGGTCCTGGGACTGATGTGCGTGTTCTTCGCGAACGCGTTCCAGATCCTGGGGCCCTGGCTGATGAAGCTCGCGATCGATGGGCTCGGCAACCCTGACGTGACGATCGGGCGGATCGGCTTTCTGGCATTCCTGATCGTCGCGGCCGCCTTCGTGGGTGGCGTGTTCCGGTACGGCATGCGGGAGTTCATGAACGGCATCAGCAGGAAGATCGAGCGGGACGTCCGCAACGACTTCTTCGGCCACCTGTTGCGTATGGACGCGACGTTCTACGGGGACATCCGTACGGGTGACCTGATGAGCCGAGCCACGAACGACACGATGGCGGTTCGTATGGCAGCCGGCCCGGCGATCATGTACACCGCGAACACCGTTGCGAGCTTCGTCTTCGCACTCGGCTTCATGCTCTGGATCAGCCCGAAGCTCACGGGTTACGCGATGATCCCGATGATCGTGCTCCCCGCCATCGTTCTCGGTTTCGGCCGCATTATCCACCGCCGATTCGAAGAGATCCAGGAGCAGTTCTCCTCGCTCTCGACCTTCGTGCAGGAGAACCTCACCGGGGTACGCATCATCCGCGCCTACACCCAGGAAGAGGAGCAGGAACGGCAGTTCGAGAACTACAATCAGGACTACCGCACGAAGAACATGAAGCTGGTGCTGACAGCGGGGGCGTTTCACCCGGTTCTGATGCTCATCTCCGGCATCGCAATGGTCCTCGTGACGTGGCTCGGGGCGCTCGAGGTGATCGCGAACACCATGACCATCGGGGACTTCGTGGCGTTCGGCTTCTACCTCGTGTTGCTCATATGGCCGATGATTGCCCTGGGTTGGGTCGTGAACCTGTATCAGCGTGGCGCGGCCTCGATGGGACGCCTTAATCGCATTCTGAACGCACATGCTGCGGTGGACATTCCGGAGTACCCGGTCTCGCTCGAGGGCGCACCCGCCGCGATCGCCTTCGAGGACGTGACCTTCGTCTATCCAGGTACCGAGCGCGCGGTACTCGAAGACGTGAGCCTCACGGTGGAGGAGGGCCAAACCGTCGCCATCGTGGGGCCAACGGGATCCGGCAAGAGCACCCTGATTGCCCTACTCGCCAGGCTTTACGATCCGAGCGAGGGGCGCGTCCTGTTCGGCGACATTTCCCTGACGGAGGTGGACCCCGCCGATCTGAGAGCACGGATCGGCATGGTGCCGCAGGACCCGTTTCTGTTCTCGGATACCATCGAGGGGAACATCGGGCTCGGGCTCGGGGCGGAATACGACGATGGCTCGATCGAACGGGCGGTGAGGACGGCCGCCGACATCGCGCAGCTGCACGACCAGATTCTCGACTTCCCGGACGAGTACGAGACGATGCTCGGGGAGCGTGGAATCAACCTCTCCGGCGGGCAGAAGCAGCGTGCCACGCTCGCCCGCGCCCTGGCGAGGGATCCAGCGCTGCTCATCCTGGACGATGCGCTGAGCGCTGTCGATACCCACACCGAGGCTGCGATCCTCGGTGAGCTCCGCGAGGTCATGGGCAACTGTACCGCCCTCATCATCAGTCACCGGGTAAGTGCGGTGATGAATGCCGACAAGATCGTCGTGCTGGAGGACGGTCGAGTCGTCCAGGAGGGCACCCACGTCGACCTCATCTCCGCCGAGGGAACCTACTCCCGACTGCTACGCAGACAGCTCCTGGAGGAGAACCTGGAGGCGGAGCCGGCAGAGGCTCTGGGCGACTGACACCTCCCCAGGAATCCTCTGCTGAAGCGGAGTGCTCCCTAGATGCGCTCCAGGATGAACGCGGGAGTGAAGCGCGTCAGCCAGGTGCTCAACAGGGTGAACTGGCCCGTGATCAGGAGTATCCCCAGCAGGATGAGCAGGACCCCCGATGCCTTCTCGATGATCGGGATCCAGTGCCGGAATCTCTGGAAGGTCTGGAGGAACCAGTCGAGTGCGAGCGCCGCGATCAGGAACGGGACGGCCAGGCCAAGCGAGTAGACGCTCAGAAGTCCAACGCCGGCCCACATCGTGTCCTGGGAGAACCCGTACGTCAGGATCGCTCCGAGAATCGGTCCGATACAGGGAGTCCAGCCCGCGCCGAACGCCATCCCGACCCCGAACGTGCCAAAATACCCGGCCGGCTTGTTGGCGAGATGGATCCGCTTTTCCTGCATGAGTGGCGTCAACCGCAATACGCCGGACAGATGGAGGCCGAGCAGAATGATGATCAGTCCGCCGATCCGGGCAATCCACAGTTCGTACTGACGGAAGAACTGGCCCAGGAAAGACGCGGACGCCCCGAGCAGGATGAAGATCGTGCTGAAGCCCACGACGAACAGCGTCGCGTGGATCATCGTCGTCTTGCGATTCACCCCGCCCTGGAGATCCTCGAGACTCATGCCGGTCACGAAGGTCAGGTAGCTGGGCACGAGCGGGAGTACGCACGGCGACAGGAAGGAGAAGATCCCGGCGGTGAATGCGATGAAGATTCCTACTTCGACTTCAGTCACGGTCTGCTCTTTTTCGATTCGAGTTGTTGTTGTTCTGCGGCGTACTCTTCCGCGCGTGCGCGTCGCGATTGCACCAACGCCCTGATTCCGGTCGTAATCCCGATCCACCCGGCGATTACCGCGACCGTCCAGCCGACCACCGCCGGCACGACCGCAGCCATTATGGCCAAGGCAATGACTGCCACGGACAGCGTGCCGAGGACCGTCCTGTCTTCACGCCCGAGCGTGCGGTTCCCAGCCAATGCGCCGCCAAGAACCTCGCCTGCACGCACGACAGAAGCCATGGTTAGCCTTCGCGACGCACCCCGGATATCCCTCAGTTGCTGCTCGATCCGCTCCGGAATCGACCCCGCTGGATCGAGCGACTCCGTGGACATTCCTACCGCGGTGGACACGGGTCTTCCACCGATCGTTGTGCGACCGGGCAAAACGATTTCGACCGAAGAAGTCAGGTCGGCCAGAAAGAGTCCCTCCAGCTGTCCACCGAGGCCCGCATCGAGAACTCCGACATCGAGTTCCCAGTTCCCGAGCAGGCTCGCAGAATTCAGATTGCTCGAGCCTACCCGACACCAGACCCCATCGACCACCGATGTCTTCGCGTGGATCATCTCGCCCTGCCACTCGAAGATCCGGACACCCGCCTGGAGGAGGGACCGATACCCTCCACGAGACATGGAGCCGACGATGGGCCAGTTGTTGTGGGCCGGCACCAGGATTCTGACGTCGACCCCCTGCCCCGCAGCCGCCGCCAGCGCCTCGGAAAGCGGCGGCGGCGCCACGAAATACGCATCGGTGATCCAGATGGAACGGCGTGCCCGACTCGCCGCGAGGTGCAGCGTCCGGTAGACCCGGGCCCGACCGGGCTCCCCCTCGATGATCCAAACGGGTACGTCGCCCTCGGCGGTCGGCTCCGGTACGGACGCCGAGTAGGCGATCGGATCCGTCATCTGCCCCCAGACCGCCTCGAAGGCCCTCGCCGCCACCCGTGCCGCTGGGCCCCTGACCTCCACTCCGGTGTCGCGCCACGGTGCTTCGCTCGTGGTACCCGCCCACTCGACCCCGACACACAATCCGCCGAGGTGTGCGACCTTACCGTCTACGACGACCAGCTTGCGGTGGTCCCTCTGAAGAGCCCCGAACGGGTTACCCAGCGCGACCGTCGGTGGATTGAACGCGCGGACCTCGACTCCAGCCTTCCGAAGAGGTTTCCAGAACGACCGGGGCGTGGCCCAGCAACCGAACCAGTCATAGATCAGGTAGACCGGGACACCTTCCAGCGCCTTGCTGACAAGAGCATCGCGGAACCGCCGACCCACCTTGTCGTTTCGAACGAGGTAGTTCTCGAAGTAGACGAAGTGCTTCGCCGATTCGATTGAATCGATCCACGAGGAAAACGTGTTGGGCCCCTCGAAGTGGAGCGCGATTCTGTTGCCGGTGATCGTGTCGCTGCCAGTCGCACGGGCGAGATCAGGCCGAGGAAAGCGGGCCTCTGCCTCTGGTGGTGTCCGTCGGGCAGGAGCGGGGATGCCGCGTGGCGATCTTGTGACTTCGGTCAACGGATGCGTCCGGAGCGCGACGCCGAAGGGCCTGGCATCGCAGACGAAAGGATGGGCGCCCCACGAAAGTTCGAGAGACGCCCATCCCGGATCAAGCCAACCGCCCCTCTATTCGGAGCGGAGCGCCTCCATTGGATCGACACGCGTGGCGCGTTTCGCCGGCACGTATGCCGCGAGGACGGCGACCATCGCGAGTATGGCTCCCACGCTGGCGTACGTGGCCGGATCGGTGGCACTTACCTCGAAGAGCAATTCTACGAGGAATCGCGATAGCCCCATCGCCGCCAGGACACCGACGAAGAGGGCACCTGCCGCCAGGATCATCCCCTCCCGAAGGACCATGCCCAGGACCTGGCGCTGCTCAGCGCCCAAGGCCATGCGGACACCAAATTCCCGAGTCCTCTGACTTACCGCGAAAGCGAGCACCCCGAGGACCCCGATAGCCGCGATGAGAAGGGCCAGGACCGCGAACGTCGAGAAGAGCATGGCATTGAGCTTCTCCGCCGCGATGTCCTCAGTCCGCAGGTCGGTGAGCGTAGTGATGTTATCGACCGGGCGATCCGCGTTCATGCCCTGGACGATTTCGGTGACTCTTCGCGACAACGGCCCCGCCTCACCCGTCGTGGCCACGACCACAGCAGGGCCCGCTGAACTCTGCGCCGCAGGCGAATAGATCGTGTGTGCGCCTGAGAGAGACAGCCCATACTCACGGGTGTTCGCTGCCACGCCGACGATGAGACTCCAATCCGCCCACGCCCCGTCGAATTGTTGCTGCGAGATGCGCTGGTTGATCGGGTCCTGATTTCCGAACAGATCGAGCGCCATGCGCTCGTTGATGATCACGACCGACTCGCTGTCCGCGACGTCCGTGTCTCGGAACGTACGACCGCGCACCATCGGGACCCCAACGGTCTCGAAGTAATCCGGCGAGACGATGTTGATCTGCCCCATCGGCGAAGCGATACCGTCCTCCGCCATGCCCTCGACCCGGTAGTTGCGCTGAACCAGCGTCACGGGCTGAAAAGGAGCCCGGCTCGCGTGAGACGCCGAGCGGACCCCAGGGAAGCCGCGGATCTCCTCGAGAACCTGATCCATGAGCAGCAGGTTCTCCGGGCCGGGCGTCCCCGTCGAATTCGGCACCTGCATGGACACGACGCTCTCATAGTCGATACCGGTATCGACCTGCGTCAGATTGACGAGGCTCCGCACCATGAGGCCCGCACCGATGAGCAGGGTGAACGAGAGCGCGAGCTGACTGACAACGAGCGCCCTCTGTACGTGCTTCTTCGGCAGGCCGATCGCACCGCGGGCTCCGCCGCCAGCCCCTGCTGCGTTGCCGAGCCCCTGGAGGCCTGGCAGACCCGGTGTCCACGCAAGCAGGACGGCGACGAGGATCGCCACTGCGATGGTGAAGACGAGCACCGGGACGTCGATTCCGATCTCGCCGGTCCTTACGGTGAACCGGTTCGCGTATTCGACCAGCAGTTCCAGGCCGAACACGGCCAGGACGAGTCCGAGGCCCGCGCCGGCCAGTGACAGCACGAGGTTCTCAGTCAGGAGTTGATTGCGAAGCCGCGTCCGACCGGCTCCGAGCGCTGCCCGTACGGTCAACTCACGCTCGCGGCGCACGATCCTCGTAAGTGTGAGGTTCGCCACGTTCGCGCACGCCAGGAGGAGCACCAGCACCACGGTGCCCATGAGGACGATGAGGGTGGGCCTCGCTTCCCGAGTCAATTCGTCCTGCCACAGGCTGGCCTGTACCGTCAGCCCCTGATGCTCCGGGTACGTCTCCGGGAACGACTCGTGCATGGCAGCGCTCAGGGCGGCGAGCTCATACTGCGCGGCTTCGGCACTCTGACCCGGTCGCAGGCGTGCGAAGACGTCGGTCATGCGATGCGTGCGCGCGTCCTGCATGGTCGCACTCAGGTAGTGCTCGTTCGTCGCATAGTTGACGAAGAAGTCCTGGGTGCGTGTGCCGGTGTAGTGCGTGCCCGGCTCGAGCACGCCCACGATGCGGGCCACTTTCGGCTGTGAGAACGCGAAGAGGCGAACGGTCCGATCGATCACATCGCTGTCGGCCCCGAAGACGCGCGTCCAGTAGTCGTGCGTGAGCACCACGACGGGTTCCGCGCCCTCGCCGTCGTCCTGCGGACCGAGGGTTCGCCCCACCGCCGGATTGAGCGCGAGCACCTCGAAGTAGTTCGATGTAACCAGTCCGCCGACGGCGCGGTGCGGGTCGTCGTCACCGACCACGGTGAAGGTCCAGTCTCCGTATTCCACGAACTGATCGAGCGTTCGGGCCTGTTCGCGAAGGTCCTGCACCTCCTGGAAGGAGAAGCGGACATTCGGCACGCCGGCCGCAACGGCCGGCTGCTGGACGTACATGATCCGGTCGGCATCCGGATAGGGAAGCGGCGACAGCAGCACCCCGTTGATGACGCTGAAGATGGCGGTGTTGAGCCCGATCCCGAGGCCCAGCGTCAATACGAAGGCTGTTGTGTATCCGGGTGCCCGTACGAGGCTTCGTACCGTGTGTCGGAGATTGCGCAGCATGGCAGGTCCCTTCCTCCCGTCGTCCATTGGATACGCTCGCCCCTGCGAACGCGTGGCCCCCGACCAGAATGCACTCCGTGCGAGGCTTCGTCTTGAATGATTACAACATCACCCGAGCCGGTCCTGGAACCGATACGATATCAGCTTGTAAGCCAGCTTGGCCACGAGGAAGTCCGGGGCACTCAGCCCCGGCGTCGGCGCCAACTCGACGATATCGGCAGCCACGACGTCCCTCTCCGCAAAAACCCTCTTCAGGAAGCGGAGCGTCCGGTACCAGTCGCCGCCGCCCGGCTCGGGCGTACCCGTAGACGGCATCAGCGAGGGATCGAAGTAGTCGACGTCGAACGTGAGATACACCTTCGGACCCAGAGCCTCGATCGCACGATCCATCCACTCGTCGTCGTTCCACATCTCGTCGGCCCAGATCAGTGTAGACCCGTCGACGGACTCGGAGGCCTCGACCTCTTCGCTGCTGACACCCCTGACGCCGACGGCCACCACGTCCGCGCGATCGACGACCCGAGCCATCGCGGACGCATGCGAGTGGGGCGTTCCTTCGAACTCAGCTCGCAGATCCGCATGAGCATCCATCTGGAGCACGCTGATCCGATCTTCGTGCCGTTCGGCCTGAGCAAGAACGGCGGGTGAAGAGATCGAATGCTCACCCCCGAGCATGAGCAGGAAGCGGTCGCCGCATGCCTCGGCCACACGGCCATACGCGGCATGGAGTTCATCCATGGCCGGGGTCGCTCCGGCCCTCGTGAGTTCCAGGGCAGGAAGTGTGTGGATTCCGAGGAGATTTCCAGGCTCGCACCCGAACTCCTGATCGTACAGTTCGACGTATCGCGAAGCCGAAACGATGGCCTCCGGACCACGCCTCGTCCCACCACCCCAGGACGTGGTGGACTCGTATGGCACCGGCAACAGAACGGCGTCGGCCCGATCGAACGAAGCCCGGGGGTCGTCGAGACCGAGGAAGGTGCGGGGTAGCTCCCAAGGCAGATCGCCGAGTCCCTTCGGCACGCCCCTGGGCGCGTCGTCCTCGAGGCCCCTCCCGGCGGCGTCGGGATCTCTGCGATTCGGCATGGGCGCTACCTCTGATCCTTCAGACGGTCTCGATGGGGCAGATCAGACCCTCATTCGTCAACTCCACCCCGGCGTCCTGGCACGTCCGGCAGAGTCCGTAGATTTCGAGTCTCCGCCGCACCGGCTGAAAACCGAAATCGGAGCGGACGCGGTTTTCGACCCGATACAGTTCGTCGCTCTCGAACTCGGTCACGGTCCCGCACTCGACGCACACGAGATGCTCATGAACCGGGCTGTTCGAGAGTCGGTGCTCGTACCGCTTGAACCCTTCGCCGAAGTCGTGCTCCTCGACGAGTCGGCTGCGGACCAGGAGATCGAGGGTGCGATAGATGGTCGCTTTTCCGATCCGATCGCCTCGCTCTCGAAGCACCCCCTCGATGTCATCGACGGACAGATGACCGTCGGAGTCGAAGACGACTTCTGCAACCGCCTCGCGCTGATGCGTGACCGGTAAGCCAACGTCCTTGAGGTATCGGCTGAACAGGCGAAGGAAGGGCGATGCACCCTGATCGGTCGTCACGGCTCCCGAGCCTCCAGAAACACCGAGTCATACTCTTCCATCAACTCCTCGAACCTCTCGGACGACGCCTCGATCTCGACCTCGCGAGGCTGTCCTTTCTCTTCACCGCCACGGCGCACCACACCCTGCATGACGCCCGGAAACCGATCGGGTGGAGCTTCGCCCTCCCTCGTGAAGGACGGCTCAACCGTGATCCCCTTCCCGGTGTGCTCCGCGTCGTACGAGACAGTGACCATGCTGCGCCGCTCCTCTCCGTCCTGAAAGGTGCTCACAGCGACAAGTCCCTGTTCCCTCCGCCCGGTTCGCACGGGAGGGAAGATCCACAGGCGGTCGATGTTCTCGACCCCGATGCGATCCCTCAGGCGGATCAACGTCCGGGGTAGCGCCTCGGGAACGCCCGGATCTGCGTCTTTTCGTACGCCCGGCAGGGTCATGGCGTATCCTCCTTTGCCCTGACCTTACGAACCGCAGCACGGGTCGCTTCGAGGATCTCGTTTACGCCCCTCTCCATTGGACCGGCGACCATGGCCCCCGAAGCCTTCACGTGCCCCCCACCGTTGAAGCGCCTGGCAAGCGCGTTTACGTCGACCCGCCCGTTCGACCGAAACGAGATCTTCACCTCGCCGGCCTGAGTGCTTCGAAAGAGCAGACCGACCTCCGTGCCCTCGATGGAGCGTGGTATGTCCACGATACCTTCGAGGTCCTCGGCGGTCACGCCCAACTCGTCGTATTTGTCCCGCGGGACCACCATCCAGGAAATTCCGGTCTCGTGCTCGTGCTCGAGGGAATCGAGGGCGTACTTCAGCAGCTGGTATTTCCGAAGCGGCGAGGCCCCGTACACGAGTTCATAAAGACGTTCGGGCTCAGCACCCCGCTCGACCAGATCGGCGACGACGCGGTGACACCCCGGCGTGGCGTTCTCGAAGCGGAATCCGCCCGTGTCCGTGAGGATCGCCACGTACATGCCCTCGACGGCCGCTCGGCTCCACGGACCCTTCGCCGAATGAAGGACGTCGTAGACGAGCTCACCGGTCGCGCACGCTCCTTGATCACGGAGTGAGGTGCCGCCGATGGCCTGGTCCCCGATGGGGTGGTGATCGATCACCAGGGTCGGAAGTGAACGGATCATCTCTTGCACTCTGCCAATCCGTGACACTTCTCCCGTATCGAGTACGACGGCGAGATCAGCCGAGTCACAAAGGTCGCGAGCGCGCCCCGATCCTGCCCGGACGACCCAATCGTCGTGCTCGATGAGGAAACGGAACGCGTCGGGAAACTTCGTCGGATTGATGATCCAGGCTTCGGTCCCGTTCGCTCTCAACCAGGACGCAAGCGCGGCTTGAGAGCCCGCACCGTCTCCGTCGGCGTTCAGATGGGTGGTAAGAACGGCTCGCCGGGACGCCAACAATACGTTCCTGGCCTCGTTGACCGCCGCCGCGCGATGCGCTGGCGTCCGATAGCTCAAGAAGGTTCCTGACCCTGAGGTGAAAGATCGCGTCGACGCAGGGTCGACCGTGTCGGCAAAGCTACCGCGGGGAGGGGTGGGCCCGCTACCGACTATGCCGTACGGGCACCGGGAAGCTTCTTGCGCACCTTCGCCCACGTCGAGGCGAGATGGACGAGTCGTGACGATTCGCGCCCTCCCACCGTCGCGGAGCGGAGCGCCGCGAGCAGCGCGTCAGGCCGGTTCGCGTGGGCCGGCAAGTCAACGAATGCGTGGCCCAGTTCACCTACCGTGTGTGCGTCCGAGCCGGCCCCCGTGAGCTTGTCGTGCCGTCTCGCAAGCTCGAGAGCCCGCGTGTTCATGTCAGCCGAGTGCAGGCGGGCGTTGAACACCTCGATCACGTCGCACAGCGGTCCGAGCGCCTCTGCATACTTCCCTCCTCCGCCTTTCCCGCCGGCGTAGGGGTGTGGGAGGTAGGGAATGCCTCCCTGTCCACGAATCCGCTCGATGGTCTCCTCGGCCGGAGTTCCCTTGGGAATCTCGCTGGTGAGGTAGAGCCCGATGACGTCGATGCCCTCGGCGGTCTTCACTTCTTCGCCGGGAATGATCCGGTCTGGATGAGCTTCGGCCATGCGACGCGCGACATGGAGCCGGTTGTGGTCGGTAATCGCGATTCGGTCATACCCACGGCTGAGGGCGACACGAAGCACTCGTTCCGGATCGGAAAGGCAATCCCATGAACCCGCAGTGTGCAGGTGCATGTCGATCCGCATCTGCCCGCCTCCACCCTGATTCCGTAATTCCCGGAGCACTTCTTTCGCTACCGAACGAAGGTCATCCTCGGTGCCACGATTCTCGATCACGAAGTCGGACTGGCTGCGCTTGGCGGCAGGGTCCATCTGAGCATCGATGATGGCACGGGCTTCCCCTTCCGAAAGGCCCCGATCGCGCACCAGGCGTCCGAGACGCACATCGACCGGCGCGTCGACGAAGACGATCGTGTCGAACTCCCCCTGGCGGCCGGTCTCGAAGAGGAGCGGAATCTCAGCGCCTACGATGGAGGCTCCTTCCTCCCGTCGAGCCTCCATCCATTCGCGACGCAGCGCCCAGATGATGGGATGCAGAATGCCCTCGAGGCGTGCACGGGCGTCGGGATCCGCGAACACGGTCTCACGAAGTCGTCCTCGATCCAGCGATCCGTCGTCCGCGAGCACGTCCTCGCCAAACACATCGATCACCTGCCGGAGTCCTTCGCTCCCGGGAAGTACAGCCTGCCGGGCCAGGTCGTCGGCACTCACGACCGGCACGCCGGCCTCGATCCAGATACCCGAAACGGTTGACTTACCGGACGCCACATTGCCCGTAAGGCCGACGCTGATCAGGAGTGGTCTCCCCGGTCCGTCATCGGATCAGGGCCCCCGAGACATCCACCAGGACGCCGCGTCGAACAGGTAGACGATGCCGACGTACTTGCCGATCAATCCGGTGGCACTGAACAGAAACGCACGGTACGGGCTATACCGGGTCATGCCCGCGACCAGAAGCATATTGGGCGACGACAGCGGCATCAGATTGAAGAGAAGGATCGCCCACCCGCCCCATTTCTCGATTGTCGCCTTGAAGCGGAGATACCGATCCTCTCCGATCAAGTCGTGCATGACTCGATCGCTTACCGCTCTGCCGATGGAGTAGTCGATTACCTGAGCGACAATTGCGGTCGAGACCGCGAGCATGATCAACGTCACCGCCTCGTGCCCCTCCGACTGATAAAGCGGGACCAGCGCCTCGACCGGCATGAGGAGGAAGAAGAGGTATCCCGCGAAGTGAATCAGTGCGAAGGACCCGAGTCCCGGACTCCGCCCCGCGTAGATCTGTTGGCCAAGTGTCGTCGAGATGAAGAAGATCGCGATCACAGCGGTCAACAGGACCCCGAACAACCGCACTCTCGTCATTCGCTGCGCGGAGTCGAGACCCGGAAGTCGTCTGCGGTCTGACGTGTTCGGTCCGGTCCGAGCGAGACAACAGAGACAGAATCGCTCGTGACCTCCAGTTGGTATATCGAGTTCCACGGGTCCCGCACCATATCTTCGGCCGGATAGCGATACTCGAGCCAATCGAGCCAGGCTCCGCCCTCAGGCAGTCGCCCTGTAAGGCGCTCATGTTCGACGACGTTTCGTCCTACCTGGCTCATCTCTTCCTGGGTACTCCAGCGAATGATCGGCACGACGATCGGTTCGGCTACGTCAGCCAGCATCGATCGCGTTTCGGGGAAGTAGAACCAGGTCGCGAGCGCGAGCACGATGAGCAGGAGCAGCCTAGCCATTCGGCCCCTTCATCTGCTCACGCATGCGCGCGGTCCACACCAGATATCGCTCCAACTCGTCGATGGTCGGTTGCGCGTCGGGGTCACCGTACGCGGTGTCGAGTCGCCAGCGCATGTACGAACGCGGCGGCATCGGAAGAAATGGGGGTCGGCGGAACCAGTCGCGGGCCCGAAACGCCCATGCTGCCCGAAGCAGATAGGGGATCATCCGGGGGCGGCGCAGCGCCATTCCGGCGATTCTGGCGTACAGCGGCAGGTCTCCTTCCGATCGTCACTCCGTGGGACCCATGGCCCCGCGACACCGTTAGAATACACATCTGTTTCTTGTCAGTCGACCTTCTTGGGCCCGCATGACGAACCGACTCGCAGCGGAATCCAGTCCGTACCTGAAGCAGCACTCGGAGAATCCGGTCGACTGGTACGCCTGGACTCCCGAAGCGCTCGGACGGGCCGTCAACGAGGATCGTCCGATCCTGCTCTCCATCGGCTATTCGTCTTGCCATTGGTGTCACGTGATGGAGCGGGAGTCGTTCGAGGATCCCTCCGTGGCCGCGTTGATGAACGAATCGTTCGTCAACATCAAGGTCGACAGGGAAGAACGGCCCGACCTCGATCAGATCTACATGAAGGCGGTCCAGGCCATGACGGGCAGCGGTGGATGGCCCATGACCGTCTTCCTCACGCCGGAGGGGGTGCCCTTCTACGGAGGCACGTACTTTCCTCCTGAGCCGCGGCACGGGATGCCTTCGTTCTCTCAGGTGCTCCGCGCGGCAGCCGATGCCTATCGTGACCGGAGGGACACGATCCGGGAGACCAGCGAGAAGCTCCTCGAGGCGCTGCGTGCGTCGACCGTCGGTGGAGAGCGGACGGAGGCCGGAACCGAGACGCTGGACGGGCTGTTCCGCTCCTTGAGCAATCAGTACGACGCGACACACGGCGGATTCGGCCGGGCTCCGAAGTTTCCCCAGCCGGTGACGCTCGAAGCGCTCATGCGCCACTACCTCCGCACGGGCGATTCCGCGGCCCTCGACATGTCCGTGCACACGCTCCGCCGAATGGCCGCCGGGGGGATGCGCGATCACCTGGGGGGAGGCTTCCACCGCTACTCGGTCGATGCACGCTGGCTGGTCCCGCACTTCGAGAAGATGCTCTACGACAACGCCCTTCTGGCTCGGGCTTTTCTCGACGCCTACCGGCTGACCGACTCGGATGACCTGCGCGACATCGTGGTCGCGATCCTGGACGATCTGGCCACGGACATGTGCTCGCCCGACGGGGGTTTCTACGCCGCCAGAGACGCCGACTCCGAAGGTGAGGAGGGTGTGTTCTATGTGTGGACACCGAGCGAGATCGAGTCGATTCTCGGCCCCGAGAAGGCGGACGTGTTCTGCCGCGTGTACGACGTGTCAGAGTCGGGCAACTTCGAGGGACGCAACATCCTGCACCTCCCTCACGGGTTGGCGGCGATCGCCACGGCCGAGGGAGTCGGTGAGGCTGAACTGGAGCGGCAACTGGCGACGGCGAGGGCGACCCTGCTCGAGCATCGAGCGAACCGCGAAGCACCGTTTCGCGACGAGAAGATCATCGTCGCCTGGAACGGTCTCGCCATTCGCGCGTTCGCGGAGGCAGGCGCGACCCTCGGCCGAAGCGATTACGTCGAATTGGCCGCGCGGGCTGCCGAGCACATCTGGTCGACCGTGCGTGTCGATGGTCGGCTCCTGCACAGCTCCATGGATGGAGAGGCTCGGATTCCGGCGTTCCTCGACGACCACGCGGCCCTCGGCAATGCGCTTCTCAGCCTCCACGGTGCCACGCTCGAGAGACGATGGCTCGATCGAGCGATCTGGCTCTGTGAGGAGATCCTGGAGCGGTTCCGGGACCCCGATACGGGCGATGTCTTCGACACGGCCAGTGACGCGGAGGAGTTGATCCTCCGACCGCGGGATCCGATGGACAACGCGACACCGTCCGGACCGTCCCTAGCAGCAGAACTGCTCTCGCGTCTCGGCCAGGCACTCGACGAGGACCGATACCGAAACGCCGCCCGTGAGATCCTGAGTGGACAGGGTGACGCTCTCCTCCGTTTCGGGCCGGCCTTCGGGCGGATGCTGTCGGTCGTCGACCGCACCCTCGCCACCCCCGTCGAGATCGCCATCGTAGGTGATTCGAGCGACGCCACCCGAGCGCTGATACGAGCAGCCCACGCCGATTTCCTGCCGAATTCCGTCATCGTAGGTCGGCTCGAGGGCGAGGACGGGACAGAGGAGCCGATCGGCCTGCTCCGGGGCCGAGAGCGAGTCGACGGCAAGCCCTCGGCATGGGTCTGCAGGAGCTACACCTGTCGGCTTCCCGTAACCGAAGCAGCGGGGCTTATCGCAGAAGTGCGGGGATCCGACCCCTCGTAAGGGATCGACCCCTTCGTATCGAACACGACTGGGGTATCTTTGAGGTCTTACCTGAAGATCATCCCACCCCGTACGACATGGCGACACAAGAACGTGAGATCCTTGATGCCACGGATCTCGCCGGGCTGACCCACGAGCAGCTTCTACGGTTCTACCGCACCATGGTCACCTCACGCCGGATCGACGACCGTGAGATCAGCCTGAAGCGACAGAACAAGATCTTCTTCCAGATTTCGGGAGCAGGACACGAAGCCATCGGGGTCACCGTCGCCGAGCACTGCAAGCCCAAGCACGACTGGTTCTTCCCGTACTATCGTGACCGAGCCATGATGCTCGGCCTCGGCCAGACACCCTACGACCACCTGCTGCAGGCGGTCGGCGCCGAGGCGGATCCCGCGTCTGGCGGTCGACAGATGCCAGGTCACTTCGGGGACGTCCGCTACAACATCGTGTCCTCCTCTTCCCCGACCGGGACGCAGTTCCTCCAGGCGGTCGGAGCTGCCGAAGCCGGGACCAAGATCGGCACGGTCGACGGCCTCCGCGCGCGTATCGACTCGTTCGAAGAGGACGAGGTCGTCATCGTGTGCACGGGAGATGGAGCGACGTCCGAGGGTGAGTTCTGGGAGTCACTCAACACGGCCTGTAACCTGGGCCTGCCGGTGGTCTACGTGGTCCAGGACAACGGCTACGCCATCAGTGTGCCGGTCGAGGTCCAGACGGCGGGCGGGAGCATTTCGCGGCTCGCGTCGGGCTTCCCCGGTCTGCACATCGTCGAGTGCGATGGAACGGACCTGGTCGACAGCTACCGCGCAGCCGGTGAGGCCGTGGCGTACGCGCGCGGCCGACGCGGGCCGGCGATGCTCCACGCCCGTACGACGCGCCCCTATTCGCATTCGATGTCGGATGACGAGCGCACATACCGGACGCCGGAGGAGCGGGAGGAGCAGGAGGCACGTGATCCGCTCACCCGCGCGCGGACGCTGATCACCTCCGTCGGGGCAGCGACAGGGGAGGAGCTCGACGCGCTCGACGCCGAAATCGAAGCCGCGGTCTCGGCCGCGGCGGACGAGGCCCTCGAGTCCCCTCAGCCCGACCCGTCCACGGCGATGTTGCACTTGTTCTCCGAGGACGTGGATCCGAGGTCGAACGACTTCGATACCGAGGACGCCCCGGCCTACGCCGACGACAAGCTCTTCACGATGGTCGATCTCCTGAATTCGTGCATGAGCACGGAGATGGCGCGCGACCCGCGAATCGTGGTCTTTGGTGAAGACGTAGCCGATGCGTCGAGGGAAGACATTCTCGGCGAAGTGAAGGGAAAGGGCGGCGTCTTCAAGGTGACGCACGGCCTGCAACAGC
The DNA here is from genome assembly GCA_039585495.1 of Gemmatimonadota bacterium. Classification (GTDB taxonomy): domain Bacteria; phylum Gemmatimonadota; class Gemmatimonadetes; order Longimicrobiales; family Gaopeijiaceae; genus UBA2589. The sequence goes on from JBDGVT010000052.1 coordinate 20,792, forward strand.
GCTTCGGTTCGAACCGCGTGTACAACTCACCCGGAATGAAGCCGGTCGTAGAGATCCAGTTCTTCGACTACATCTGGCCGGCGATGATGCAGATCCGGAACGAGATGGCGACGATGCGTTATCGGTCAGCGGCCATGTTCTCGTCGCCCGCGGTCGTGCGCGTCACCTACGGCGGATACCTGAAGGGTGGAGCGATCTATCACTCCCAGACGGGTGAGACGCTCTTCACGCACTGCCCCGGACTGCACGTCTGCATGCCCGCGACGGCCCAAGACGCGGCAGGTCTCCTCCGCACAGCCATTCGGTGTGAAGACCCCGTGCTCTTCCTCGAGCACAAGCATCTCTACCGCCAGGTCTACAACAAGGGGAGAGATCCGGGCCCCGAATACATGATCCCTTTCGGGAAAGCCAAGGTCAGGCGAGAGGGAAGCGACATCACGCTGGTAACGTGTGGCGCGCTGGTGAAGCGGAGTCTCGACGCGGCGAAGATCGCATCGGAGAAGCACGGCATCGAAGCGGAGGTCATCGATCTGCGGACGGTGCAGCCCTTCGACATGGAGCGAATCGCCGACTCGGTGAAGAAGACCAACAAGGTTGTGGTCGTGCACGAAGACAGCCTCTCCTGGGGTATCGGCTCGGAGATCGCGGCGCGCATCGCGGACGAGCTCTTCGAGTATCTCGACGGCCCGGTCAAACGGGTGGCGTCGATGGATACCTGGGTCGCCTACGCGCCTCAGGTCGAGAACGTCATCCTTCCGCAGACGCCCAACGTGGTCGACGCCCTCGTGGAACTCGCCGCGTACTGAGTAGACTTCGCTCGCCTAGAAGCGGAGACCGAACGTCAGCGGAATGAAACGGCTCTCGGTGTCCGTCCCATTTACCTGGACGTAGCGGATCTCCGCGAAGGCACCGAGCCCTCCGGCTCCGATATTGACCCCGAAGCCACCGTGGAATCCGGGATCGGTAACCGTCGTGGTGGCGTCGATAGGGCCAGACTCGATACGGTAGCGGCCGAACCCTCCGAACAGGTACGGCGCCAGACCCACTCCCGGTAGCATGAACACACCGCTCAGGGAGCCGGCAAGAACCTCGGTACGCTCGAGTACTCCGTCATCGGCCGACGAGAGTCGGTGGAGCGCCCCGTCCGCACGGAATCCGACGGGGAGCCTGGGAATCGCGACCCAAAGCCCTGCTTTCCAGTGATACCCGGCCTCCGCGGATTGAGACAGGTCACCGTTGGGGGCGGTAACGCCTCCGCCGACCAGGAGCCGCGGCTGGGCTTGGACCTCGATCGGAGTGAAGACGCCGAGAACCAGAAGAAGAAAGAGTATGTGGCGCATTCGAGTTCCGATGGTGACTGTGTGAGCAGGGTCCTAGCTTGCACCCCCGATAAGCCGCCAGCAATGGGATGCACTCAGAAGACCCAATTGAGACCCAGGATGAGTGCTGTGTATCGGTAGTCCGAAGAGCCGGTAGAGAAGCTCAGGAGTCCAGCAGAGGAATACCCGAAGGAGAGAGAAAGCTCCCTTCCCTGACCGATCAGGTACCCAAGTCGGCCAGAGCCGCGAAAGGAGAAGCTTTTTGACCCAGCCTTTGTAACCTGCTGCACACCCGGTGCAGCCTCGACAAGAAACGACCACGGGACGGGCGAGTACCGCCAGTAGCTCGTCATCTCTCCAACACCGTAGAAGTCCGGGTCGAAGTATCCGTCGTCGAGGTCCTTCTCGTACTCGAACGCCCTGAAACTGGCCCCAAGCGAAAAGAACCGCCCCAGTCTTCGTGAGACGGCCAACGACCCGCTCACACGTTCGTTTTCCTCCGAACCGTCGAAGACCGCGTATCCTGCGTTACCGTCGATCCGCCAGCCGGCCAGACGAGTCAACCTCAGGTTCGCTCCATAGCTGGTGTATTGAACTCCCCGGTCGGCCAGAGCGGCCGTCTCGTCCAGCGCCTGTGAGGATACATCGAGCCCCACGCTGAACTTCTGGCGTCCTGGCGAACGTACTCCACCCCGGTAGGTGAGGTAGGTCGGATCGCCGGCAGCATCGGTCAGGCTACCGCCCAATCCGGCGGTCAGCGTCCACCCCGGCTCCAACTCGAGTACGCCGGTCATGGTTCCGCCGAAAGCCTCTCGTTCGAGCGCGTTTTGTTCGAGGCGTCGTCGGTAAGCATCCGCTCGAATCTCGAACCGCGCCGCGGGGTGCCAACTCGCAGCGAGTGACGTGGTGAACATCCGGTTCCCGTCAGAGTCCGACTCGTACACGGCGGTCGGTTGACCGCGCGGCGCGAGCGCCAGCCCTACGGTCCTCAGTTGCTCACGGGCGTCCCCGTTCGTAGGTGAGATCGCAACCGCCCGTTCCAGAACGCCCTGGGCGGCCGCGTTACGCCCCTGCCACTGCAGAATCTGCCCGAGCCCCACGTAGGAGTCGGCATTCGTCTCATCCAACGCCACCGCTAGGCGAAGCACCTCCTCGCCTTCGATCAGGCGGTCGGCCCAGGCCAGGGTGCGGCCCTTGCCCTGAAGGGCCACGAGGTTTCCCGGGTCACCTTCGAGAATTCTGTCGTACTCGGCAATCGCCAGATCCAGCTCGTCGGAGAACGCGAACGTCCGCGCCAATCCGATCCGAGCATCCACATCGTTCGGATTCTGGGCAAGCAGCGCTTCATACGCGGTCTGTGAACCCTCGAAGTCCGAGGCCCAGGACATTACCTGTGCCTGTTGGCGACGGGCGGCGCCGTTGTCGGGGCTTATGGAAAGCAGCTCTTCATAACTCGATATGGACTCTTCATATCGACCCGCCCAGGCCTCGAAAAGAGCGCGAGCCTCAAGGGCCCCGGAATGATCGGGGTGCGCGGCGAGTAGCTCGGACAATTCACTCAGAGCTTGGTCCGTGTCACCCCGCCATGCCCGAACGCGAGCCCGATCGACCCGTGCATCCAGGTTTCCCGACTCCACCGTCAGCAGTCGGTCGAACATCTCCAGAGACTCATCGTACTCCTCGATCCACGCTCTCATCAGAGCCACGCGGTGAAGCGCCGCTCCATCGTTGGGGTTCGAGGCGAGCCGAGCTTCGTAGAGTTCGAAAGCCCGATCGGTGTCGCCGGCCCTCCAGGCGACGTCCGCCTCGTCAGACTGAGCGGGGGGCGGTTCGGGTACCTGAGAAGGAACGGACGGGATGCCGGAGTAAGGGTTGAGCGTGCGGTACACGTCCCTCATCTGGTAGTACGTCGGACGCGCCCGTTCGATGTACCTGGGTGCCTCCCACATGGGCCACTCGTAGTACGCTACAGATCCGCCCGCCACCGGCGCTGAACGAGGCGTTGAGGTTCCGTCCAACACGGTAGCGACAATGCCGATGCCTTCGATCTGCTCCACGCCAAGCTCGCCCACCAATGTGTCCGGCCACGCCAGCACCCCTGACTTCAACCGCCAGCGACCATCGGGACCCAGGTCCGCGCTCCAGGCATTGTCGGTGCCGGGTCCCTGAAGGACCGTCCGACTCGACGGATCCGTGACGTTGATGAGCAGCCACGGAATCCGCACCTCGAGGACTCCGTCAGCCGTTCGCTCCCAGAATCCGTCTGGCGACTCTCCCCGCGGAAGTATGCCCCGATCATATCCGATACCCAGATACTCGGTCGAATCCCTGGCGAATCGCCGACGGTTTACGATCACCCGCAGGGAATCGTACAGCCCGTCATCGTTGGCCCGGGTGTAGTTCGGCAAGTTCAGTCGCTGTTCCTCTCGCGCGTAGAAGAAACCCTCCGGCGGATAGGAAATCGGCACCGCGACGCCGGTAAGCCCGGATGCACCCTGACCGACCTCGACGTGCTTGAACGGATTCGAAGGTGGGTCCGCCATCACACGAACGCTCTCTCCCACGGCTTCGAGCGCGAACTCGAGGCCCACGGGAACCGGCCCCCCGGCTCGCCCAGGCCATGAGAAATCGCCTTCGGCCGGATAGATGACGTCGAAGCCCACCATGATCGTGTCCGTGGGCGCGAGTCCAGGCGATTCCACGTAAAGCCACAGATAGGCCTCATCGTGGGTAGCACGGACCGTTATCCCGTCCGCCTCGTAGAGTGCCGGCACACCGCTCCAGGAAGCGCGACGCTCCTCGAAGGTCCCGCCCGGTATGGGGGAAGAAGCCTCCATGGCCCAGAGGCCATAGTGCTGCTCGGCGTCAAGACGATTGTACCAAAGCCGGTTACGATCGGCCGGCAACTCGAACTCCGTCGTGACCCAGTTCTTCTTGAACCACTCGTCCATCCAGGCGAAGATCGCTCCGCCCGCCATCCCGGCCTCAGCCAGTTCCAGGGTGAGCCGGCGGTTGATGGCCGACATCTCTGCTTCTGTGAGACCGCCGTGATGCCAACCCTGAGGTTGCAGATGACCCACGCCGAGAGAAGCGGGGACACCGTATTCCGAGATAACCACCGGCATCCCGGGATGGTGCTCCTTGAGTGACCTCAGGTAGCCAAAATAGTTGGAGCGCCCCAGTCCCGAGCTCGACGATTGATAGTCGTCCTGCAGGAGCATGAAGTCCGGGTAATAGGGGTATGCGTGGAACGAGGCGAAATAGCCGGCCGGGAGCCGATCCGTCGCCGCGACCAGCGCCGCGTCGAGGGAGATACCGTCGTTGTCGTACTCTCTGATTCTCAGGTTCGGCGTCTCACCCAGAGCGCGCCGAATCGCCATCTCCTCATCGACCGTCGGCTCGGTGGGGTGCGCCAGTGGGTCCAAAGTGGGCCAGTTGGTATAGGCCACCGGACGCTGCGCGCGATACGTCTCGGTCTCGTACGCGACGATTTCCTCAATCGCCCGGGCCATCCAGGCATCAAGGGCGTTGCCACCCGAAAGGGTCACATACTGTCCGCTGAAGCCGGACTCGCCGCCACGAATCGAGTCGTAGGCCATGGCGCTGAACGGCTCCCATTCGCGACCGATGATGTAGGCGAGCGTCCAGGGGGACACGTCCGACGTGTAATACCCGAACGCGTGACCGGGACGAGCCTCGATATCGGCCCGACCATGTAGCAGATCGACCACATTGTGCATCTCCGAGAAGAACTCTCTCTCGAAGGCGGCCGCCCCATAATCATCGTCCGGAGGCAACTCGGTCCAGACACCATGAATGAGCCAGAGTAGCCGATCAGGGTTCTGCACGTTCCAGTCGTGCAGAGCGTCGTAGAACGCAGGCGGGTGGACCGTATAGACGCGAACCGCGTTCGCGTTCATATCCGCCATTCCGCGAATCCAGCGCGCGTAGGTCATGGAGTCCGGAAACTCGCTAGGATGCTTCCCGGGGAGAGCTGCCCCGAGATTCACGCCCTTGATGTAGAAGGGTGTCCAGCCCTCCTGAGTGCGAACTTCGAACCGATCTCCGGCCGTCCTGGCCGGATACACGAGTTCGCCCGGCAAAACGAGGGCACCTCGATCGGGAGCCACACCCAGGACCTGGCCGGAAACCCGTTCCAGGTACTCGATGGCGGTTGGATGGTCAGGGGACAGCTCGAGTACCAGAACGAAGTGATCTCGCACCGCCGCAAGGTCTCCGGTCCGCCACTTCACCAATCCGAGACCGACCAGTCCGTCCACGTTGTTCGGCTCTGCCCCGACCACGACACTGAACAGGGTGTCGGCCTGAGCCGTGTTCCCCTCGCGGAGTTCGACGTATCCAAGGCCCGTCCTCGAGTACTGATCGTTGTCACATCGAGCGAGGGCAGCGTCGAACCGGATCCGAGCCGCCGCCATATCGTTCTGCTGATAGGCCGCCCAACCAGCTTCCGCGTCCGCGGTGGACGCAGCCGGGCACGGATCCTGAGCTCGGACTTCGAAGGGCGAGAGCAATACGGCGATGAGGAGAGGGGCGAGCGTGACGGGTCGCACTAGCTTCATCCAGCCTCTCCGGGCGCGAGCGGGAATGCCGCGTAGCTCCGTTGCATTGGGAAGGGGGGTTGGCGGCAATTCATGGCCAGACACCGGCCGGGTCAAGGCTCTTGCTCGTCGCGGGCGGTGACTGTGGGGAGGATGAGCCGGACTGCCCGCCTGTAGAAGACGTAGTTCCAACCCCAATTGAGCAGGACCAGAGCTCGATTCCGGTAGCCGATCAGCCAGGTGATGTGGATGGCCAGCCAGAGCACCCAGGCCGTCCAACCTCGGAACGCGCGGCCGAACACATGGGCGACCGCTGCGTTCCGGCCGATCACCGCCAGCATCCCCGGGTCCCTATAGACGAAGTCCTTGGTTTCCCCGCCCATCGCCCGCGCCATCACGTTCAGGGCCGCCCGGCGACCCTGCTGCATGGCGAGTTGCGCAACCTGAGGGAGCGGACGTCCATCCGAGTCCTCGAGATAGGCCAGATCTCCAACCACGTAGACGTCCTCCCGCTCCTCGACCTCGAGGGTTGGCAGTACTCTGACGCGGCCCGCCCTTCCGACCGGGAGACCCCACGCCGCGGCTCTGGGCTCCCCCTTCACCCCCGCGGTCCAGACCACCGTTTCGGTGGCGATCGTGCTCCCATCGTCCAGTCGCACCGCCGTCGGACCTACAGCGTCTACCGCCGTCGAGAGTCGGATGCGCACGTTGCGCCGCTCCAGCCGATCTCGTGCAAACGAGGACAGTCGCTCCGGCATGCCACCCAGGAGCCTGTCGGAAGCCTCGACGATCTCGATCGAGACCTCCGCGGGTTCGACCCAGCGGAAGTCCCTCAGCAGAGGCCCGTGAATGAGCTCAGAGAGTGCACCCGCGTACTCGACACCGGTCGGTCCACCGCCGACCACCGTGAAGGTGAGCAGGCGGACCCGATCCTCCGGATCGGCCGTCTGCGCAGCCTCGAAGCGTGTCAGGACGTGGTGACGAAGGGGCACGGCGTCGGACATCCACCGAAGCGGGAAGGCGTTCTCCGCCGCGCCATCGACCCCGAAGAATGCGGGCTCGCTCCCGAGCGCGAGGATGAGCGCGTCGTAAGGCACGCTCCCATGATCCGTGTGGACGAGCTTGGCTTCGAGGTCCAGCCCGGTCATCTCCGCCATTCGCACCGTGACGTTGGGCGCTCGTCTGAAGATAGAGCGGATGGGGTGCGCGATGTCGGTAGGTACGAGCTCGGCCGCGGCGACCTGGTAGAGAAGAGGGAAGAACGTGTGGTAGTTGTTCCGATCGATCAGGGTGACGTCGGCCGCGCGCCGTGCGAGGGTCCGGGCCGCCCACAGCCCACCGAAACCGGCGCCGACGACGACCACGCGCGGACGGCTCATGAGCGGCTACACGACGCGGAGATCGGAATCGGTTTCGTCGACCCACGCGAGGAGCCCCCCTCGAAGACTCGAGGCGCCCACGATACCGGCGTCCGACATCCGCTGCACGGCGACGCGACTCCGCTGGCCTGAGCGGCAGTACGCGATGACCGGGCGGTCCGCGGGCAGCTCTTGCAGTCGCCCTCCGAGCTCTCCGAGCGGAATCAGCCGAGCTCCCTGGTCGGAGAGGTTTCCGACCGCCCATTCCCACGACTCTCGGACATCGACCAGGAGCGGCGGCTCTCCCGAGCCCAATCGATCGGCCAGCTCGGAAGCCGTGATCTCCAGGACGTCGGTCGAACCCCCGTCTGGAGCGTGTCCTGGGAGCACCGATGTGTCCGAGGTTCCCGGAGCGGCCTTGAGGCCGCAAAAAACCTCGTAGTCGATCAGCTCGGTCTGGGTGGGTGTGTCACCGCACACTGGGCAGCCCGGATTCCGTCGGAGCGCCACTTCCCGCCACGACATCTCCAGCGCGTCGAAAATCAGAAGGCGACCGGCCAGCGTCGTACCGACCCCCAGCAGGATCTTGATCGTCTCCATCGCCTGGGCAGAGCCGATGATACCTGGCAGGACCCCGAGCACCCCCCCCTCCGCACAGTTGGGAACCAGTCCTGGAGGAGGCGGTTCACGGAAGAGGCATCGGTAGCACGGTCCGCCCTCCGTCGCGAAGACCGACACCTGCCCCTCCCAACGGAACACCGACCCGTACACATTGGGCTTCCCCAGGAGCACGCACGCATCGTTGACGAGATATCGGGTGGGGAAGTTGTCCGTGCCATCCACGACCACGTCGTAGTCCCCGAGGACCTCGAGGGCGTTGGCCGAAGACAGTCGTGTGGCATGTCGCTCCACTACGACGTGCGGATTGACGTCCGCCAGCCGATCCGCCGCGCTGTCGAGCTTGCTGCGGCCTACGTCTTTGGTCCCGTGCAGCAGCTGGCGCTGAAGGTTGCTCTCGTCCACGACGTCGAAGTCGACGATGCCGATGGTGCCCACCCCCGCCGCCGCCAGGTACAGAGCCAGGGGTGACCCCAGCCCACCTGCCCCGACGCACAGCACGCGCCCCGCCTTGAGGCGCTGCTGGCCCTCGATACCCACCTCGGGAAGCGCGAGATGTCGGGCGTAACGGAACAGCTCGTCGCGCTCGAGTTCAGGGAGGTTCATGGGGTTCGGTTCCCTATGGGTCGATGCGGCCGGGTGTCCCTCGGCTCCCACCCTGCGCGACCAGCTGGAACGAATCCGCATCGTCTCTGAGTGCCTGCACGAGGGAGACCTCCAGGCCGGCCACCGCGGCGGCATCCGAGAGCTGCATTGCCATCACGTAGTACTGCCATGGGATATTCAGAGTCGAGCGATCCTGCCAGATGGGTCGATCCTTTATACCCCTGAATTCATACACCTCGTCATACAGCTTTCGGGACTGGTCGAGATCATACCAGTTCGCACCGAATGGCGCCGTGCCCTGGACCAGGCCCTCATTCGGGTCGGTCTCGAGGTTTCGCATGACGAGCTTCGTGGTGAGACCGTGACGAACGCCCCACCGTTCGAGACCGAGCTGGGTCAGGAGCCCCCCCGAGGCTGCAAAGAAGATCGGACGTTCATCCGACGCGTCGTGAATGATGGAGAGCGCCATTTGCTGCACGCGATCCAGGACCATGCCCGTCGGGTAGGTCACCGCCAGCCGAGGGAAAGAGATCGTCAGGTCCTCCGCCAGGCGCGCGCTCCCGACCCGATCCATGAGGTCGTGGGTCAGATCGATGATCGACTCGGTCGGGGCGGCGCGGTCCGAGAAGAGCCCGGGCACTCGCGAGGCGTCGAACGGTCGTTGATTCTCCGGCGAAGTAAGGGCCTGAAGCTGCTTCGGATACCAGTCCGTGTGGAGGTATTGCCCCACGATGACCGTTACGTCCTTCCGAATTCCCTCGACCTCCTGCACGTACCAGAGCGGGAAAGTGTCGTTGTCACCGTTCGTGAACAGGACTCCGTAGGGCTCAACGCTCACGAGAAGGTCGTAGGCCCAGTCCCGCGCAGCGTAGTCGCCGGCCCGTGACGCCCAACTCCAGTTCAGCACGAGCGGAATCAACGCGACCAACAGTACCGGAGACGTCCGGAGGTACCAGGTCGCCCCACCGCCCAGGGCCCGGGTCAACAAATGCCACGCCAGGGTCAAACCGATTCCGGCCAGGCATCCCCAGAGAAGGAATCCGGCCACGAAGAAGTAGTCTCGCTCTCGCACTTCGTGCTGGCCCCTGTCGGCCACCTCCGGCGAAAGAGAGTACCCGTAGCGGAAGTTCAGGTATACCACGAGTCCGATGGTCAGCGTCGCGGTCAGGAGCGACAGGTAGAAGAAAAGACCGAGGTCCGACCTCCAGGTTGCCACAAGGCCTGCGAGCCCCAGGGCGAGGAAGAGAAGCGTGAAAGGGACGCGCTCCGAGGCCGGTAGCTCCGAGGGGTTGAGGCCGCGGGACCACTGCCACTCGAAGTACTGCCCATACATGGCCATCTGCGCCCCGAACGGAGCCTTTCGTTGCGTGACCGGCGGTGGCTGATACTGCTCACGCGTCAGGCTCGAGTTGAGCGCGGCACAACCTCCCCGACCATTCGTGTAGATCGAAGT
>JBDGVT010000053.1:0-31487 GCA_039585495.1 Gemmatimonadota bacterium
GTACTATGCGGAATCCCACGTTCCGGGGCTCCGTGTGGCTGAGCGACTGCTGCAGCCGCTCGTGCCATTCCTGAGACGCCGGATCGCAGTGCTGGGCCGAAAACCGGGAGGATAAAGACGTCATGGCTTGGGAGATCGAGCGCCGTTTTCTCGTTCGGGTTGCGGAGACGCTTTGGTTTCAGATCGGGGAAGGCCACCACTTCCGCCAGGGCTACATCCGGAATGGGGCACCGTCGGTCCGAATCCGGCTCGGTGAGTCACGTGGCGCGGTTCTCACGTGCAAGACCGGCTCAGGTATCCGACGGGAGGAATACGAGGCCGTAGTCCCGGACGACCTCGCTCAACACCTCATGGTCGCGGCCGAGGGTCGCGTCGTCGAGAAGATGAGGTGGAAGATCGGTCCGTGGGAACTGGACCGATTCATGGGTGCGCTCGAGGGGCTGGCTCTGCTCGAGATCGAGCTCAAGGCGGAAGACGATCCTATTCCCGAGCCGCCTAAAGGTGTACAGATTTTACGTGAGGTGACCGATGATAACCGGTTTGTCAGCGGCCACTTAGCGCGCATGAAAGTGAAGAAGCAACGCAAGCTGGTCAAGAAGGCCTACAAGGAGGTAAAGGGATGGAAAGGGCTCAGCGGCTGACGCTCGTACCGATGGTGATCGGCCTCGCGGCGTGCACCATGATCGGTTCACCCGAGCTCGAGAATCCACCTCCGCCGGCTGAGAATTTTCCGGACGGTATACCACGCGACGAGCCGGCCAGTCGCGGTGGGAACATGGAGGAGTACGAGCAGAGTGGTCACACGTACCGTGTCCTCGACAGCTCGTACGGCTACGACGAGCGCGGCATCGCTTCCTGGTACGGGGAACAGTTTCAGGGTCGTCCGACCAGCAGCGGTGAGCCCTTCGACATGTATGCGCTCTCAGGGGCTCACAGAACGCTGCCGCTACCCGCATGGGTGCGGGTGACGAATCTGAACAATGGGCGATCCTTGCTGCTGCGCCTCAACGATCGCGGGCCGTTCGCAGATCCGGACCGCCGCATCATCGACGTGTCCTATGCGGCCGCCATTCGGCTCGGGATGGTAGAGACCGGCACGGCATCGGTACGGGTCCAGGCCGTCGAGCCGTGGCAGTACCGGGTGCGATAGAGAGCGATTATCGCTTCGACAACTCTTTCTACGCGGGGAAAGAGAGGGTTGGCTGCGCAGCGAGGGGCACGAGCGAGAGAACCGGGGTACGGATCATCGAATCATCAACTTAACATAATATATATTATACGAAGTAACTGGTCCGATGCAGGTAGGGGTTCTCCTTTTCACCTACGATCGACTACGGAGCCGCTCAGGTGTTGTCGGAGGCGCTCCGGATCTCCTGGATGCGCATCTCGTACATGCCGCGGTCCGGCGAATTCTCATCGAGAACGTCCAGCACACGCTCGTACAGGTCGATCGCGGCCTCCGCGTCGCCCTGATGGCTCCGGATTCGCGCCGCGTTGGCCAAAGCGTCACGGCCGCGTTGGCCAAAGCGTCACGCACCTGGAAATCGAGGTCCGAGCGATCGGCGATGCTCAGATACGTCTCTGCGGCTTCGTCCCAACGACCTTCCTGCTCATATGCCGCCCCAAGAAGCGCGGCCCCCTGGAAGTCGATCGGATCCCTCGGAGACGTGCCGAGCGGGCCTAGAACGGCCATCGCCTGCTGCGGCTCACCACCGGTGAGATACAATTCACCCAGAACGAGGCGAGCCTCGCCCGCGAACGCCGTCCCGCCGAAGCGGTCCAGGAACGTGGCCAGGTCTGCCTTGGCGCCTTCGGTGTCGTTGATGGCGATCGACTGGTGATCACGATCACACCCACCACCGCCATGACCGTGAGAGCCTGCTGATTGCCCTGCGCCCACTTGCTGATCTCCAGAACGCGCGCGAGAAAAGCGTCGTCGGGATCGGACTTGGACTCGTTGATTGTCCGGCGGGCACCGGGATGACGCTGCGACATAGTGTAATCGTTCAGGGGACTGAGCGGCCGCAGGCCGCTTCCAGAAAAGCGTCAAAAGCTAGACGTGACGCACTTTACGGTCAACGCGCCGAGCTATCCGCGCGCGTCTCCGAGGTCGGATGATACCCCGCGAGAACCCATAGGTCCGCCGGCCTCCGGATCGCCAGACGATGGTCGGCGGTAGAGCCGAGAACCCCCTCGTAGAGCCAATCGTTCAGAAGCGTCGTCACCGTGGCGCGGTGCGCACTGGCGAGATCAGCCAGCACCTGATGGGTGAGCTTCTCGGACAGGTGGATGCCGCGCCCCGAGGGCTCCCCACAGCGCACACCCATTTCGATGAGGACCTCAGCCAGGCGCTGCGCCGTGTTCGGACCGCGTGAGCCGCCCTGGGCGTGTCGAAGTCTGTGCAACTCGCGCTCCTGCCCCTCCAGATAGGCGTCGAGACTGCTTCTGGCGGTCTTGAGGCCGTGAAGGACCGCAGCCTTCGGTAGCGGGCTCACGGAACACGTGGAGCCAGCCACGGCGCCGTACCTGCGATGTCCTTCGGTGAAGGCCTCGTCTCCGAAGAGTTCCCACGGGAGCGCAACCGCCACTGTGCGCTCGGGCCGATCGCGTTCCATGCCCGGCAATACCAGACGGACGAAGCCGGATCGGACGAGGAAGACGTCCCTCGCGGGATCTCCTGCGGAATAGAGGGATCGCCCCTTCACCAGTTCGAGCGTCTCGGCTCGCTTGACGAGCCGATAGAGCTTCCGGTCACGCGGGGGCACAAGACGAAACGGCACGGATCAGCTCCGTTGTGCGGAAGGAGCCAGCCGCAGTGCGAGAAACACCGCGAAGAGCGCCATCGGCATGGAAGCGAGCGTAGCTGCGCGCGGCCCAACGGCATCAGCCAGGACGCCGGTGCCCAGCACCACCATCGCTCCCGTAGCCCAGGCGAGGCCCATGACGATCGCAGAGCTCGCGGATGTGTTGTGGGGCAGCATCTCCTGAGCCATCACGACGATCGGTGGGAGGACCGCCATGCCCATGAGACCGGCGGCGCCGGCAGCGACGAGACCCAGCGCCCCTTGAGGCCCGATCCACACCGCCACGAAGTGCGCGGCGAACGACCAGAAGCAGAGCGTGGCCAGGAGCGTACGACGGTCCACCCGGTCGGCGAGCACACCGCCCAGCACCGTCCCGAACGCCTGAGCCCCTAGATAGACCGTCAGGACCACCGCGCCGAGCGTCTCGGACCCGCCGGTATCGGCTACGATGATGGGTTCCATCGTGAGGAAAGCCCGCTGCACGAAGGCCATCGTCGCGCTGATGCCGAAGATGAGGCCGAGCGGCCCCCGAAGGTGCCTCAACACCTCACCAGGTGGAGGCGGCGGAGGACGCTTGGAGGTTCGGGACTCCTTTCGACCGCTGGGGAGGCCGAGATAGATCAAAGGAGCAAACGCCACGACCGGGACCATCGCGATCCAAAGCCCTTCCATCCCCCGACTTTGGACGATTCCCACCGCGATCAACGGGCCGAGCGCGAAACCGACGGATCCGCCGAACGCGAAGATCGAGTAGCGCGTCCCGCCCCCCTGCCCTTCTTCCACGCGGACCGCGTACGAGGCACCCGGGGGGTGGAACGCCGCACCTCCGATTCCCGCAACGGTCAGAAAGAGAACGAGCATCCAGAAGCCGTCCGCCCAACCGATAATCGAAACGAACACGCCGGACACGACGGGTCCCAGAACCGCGAAGATCCTCCGACCGTGACGATCGGCGAGGTAGCCGAAGAGCGGCTGCGGCAAGGCCACAGCCACGGAGAAGGCCACGGCCAGGGTCGTCGCCAGAGTGATCGACAAGCCCAGGTCGTCCATGATCCGCGGCAGAAGCGGCGGAACGAACGACGCATACGCATCGTTGAGCCCGTGGGCGGCCGCCACGACCCATGCGAGCCGGAGGGGAGACCCTCTCGTGACCCTGGTTTCGGCCGGCGGCGCGGCGACTTGCACGGGGCTGGCTCCGGAACGGTGTCGGCAACGGGACCAACGATAACCGGGCCCGCTCAGCGCGACCACCATGCCCTGGCGTGGCGAACGCAGGCGTCGCAACGTGGGGTCGTCGCACCCGATCCGTCCGAATCCGTTCTGAAAAATGAGATACTACGATGCGTGACCGAGGCGTTCGAATGGTGCCGCTCGCGGCACTCCTGATCCTGGCGGCCTGCACCCCGCCTGAAGCACAGGTCGACGATGTGCCAGTCATGAGCACGACGGACTACGCGCCACAGAATCGGCCAGACGTTCGCGGGACGACCGGCGCGGTTTCCGCCGGACATCCGCTTGCCGCGCAGGCTGGCCTCGAGGTCCTCAAGGACGGCGGCACCGCAACCGATGCGATCATCGCGATGGCCGGTGTACTCGCGGTCGTGCGACCTCACATGAACGGCATCGGAGGCGACGCCTTCGGGATCTTCTACGAGGGCGAAACCGGCGAGGTCACTGCGCTCAATGCGAGTGGACGATCCGGTGCGCTCGCAACGCCAGAGTTCTTCCGGTCCACGGGGGTCGAGGAGATCCCCCAAACCGGAGGGCTCTCGGTCAGCGTACCTGGTGCCGTCGCAGGATGGGTAGATGCCCACGCTCGTTACGGGACGAGGCCTTTCGCGGAGCTGCTTGGCCCGGCAATCCACTACGCCCGCGACGGTTTCCCCGTATCTACCCGCCTTGCCCTCGACTTCGAGGCCCAGGGTGGCAGTCTGAACGAGGCGGGGCGCGAGCTGTACCTGCCTCAGGACGCACCCCCTCCGGTCGGGTCGCTTCTGAGGAACCCTGAACTCGCGGCTTCGCTATCGACGATCGCCCGCCGCGGAAAGGCCGGGTACTACAACGGGGATATCGGAAGAAGGCTGGCCGCGTTCGTCGAGTCTGAGGGGGGACATCTTCGCGCGAGCGACTTCGCCGCGCACACATCGACCTGGGTCGAGCCCCTACGCGGGGGGTACCTCGACCACACGTTCATCGTGATGCCTCCCAACACGCAGGGTCCCGCCCAGTTGGCGCTGATGGAGATGTCCAAGTCACATCCGATCGCGGAGTTGGGTCACAACAGTGCCGAGTATCTGCACACGCTGATCGAGCTGAAGAAGCTCGCCTTCGCGGACCGTGACCGATGGGTCGCCGACCCCGAAAAGGCCGACGTCCCGATCGCCCGGCTGCTCGATGCGTCCTACCTCCGCGACCGCGCGGCGCTCGTCGGTGACCGTGCGGAGGAAGAGGTAGCGCCGGGATTCGGCGACGATCATGGCGATGACGGAGAGGCGCCCGACGATCGTGGTGACACGGTATACCTCACCGCGGTCGACCAGTGGGGCAACGCCGTAAGCTGGATCCAGAGCAATTTCGCGGGATTCGGATCGGGCCTTCTAGAGCCGGAAACGGGAATCCTCCTCCACAACCGAGGTGCTCTCTATACCCTGGACGACGGGCATCCCAACCAGGTCGCACCCGGTAAGCGCCCTTATCACACGCTCACCCCGATGATGGCACTCGACGATGACGGTGGCTTCGCCTTCGCCATCGGGACGCCCGGCGGCGACAGTCAACCGCAGTCGCTCCTGCAAATCGTTCACAACCTGCTCGTATTCGGGATGACCCCGCAGGAGGCGATCGAAGCACCCAGATTCCGGTCCCTCGGTGGGCTCGACGTGTCGATCGAGGATCGCGTGTCGCTTCAGGCGCTGGAGGGGTTACAGGCTCGAGGTCACCGCCTGAGCCTGATCCAGGGTTGGACAGCGACCTTCGGTGGAGCCCAAATGATCGTCTACGATCGGGAGCACGGAGTTCTGACGGCTGCGGCCGATCCACGCCGAGAGGCCTACGCGCTCGCCTACTAGAGGACACGAAATGAGGCTCTTCTTTGCGCTCGGAGCGGCGTTCGCCGGACTGGCCGTGGCCTTGGGTGCGTTCGGGGCCCACGCGCTCCAGACCAAGCTTGCTCCGGCCGACCTGGCGACCTTCGAGATCGCCGTCCGCTATCAGATGTACCACGGGCTCGGGCTCCTTGCCGTGGCATGGGCGATGACGCGATGGGAGGCGAGCACCCTCCCCATCGCCGGATGGTCGTTCGTCATTGGTATCGCGGTGTTCTCAGGATCCCTCTATCTGCTGGTTCTCACGGGAACGCGTTGGCTCGGAGCGATTACGCCGATCGGGGGTGTGGCATTCATCCTTGGATGGGCACTCCTCACTTGGACGGCGATGCGGGGATGACGAACGACCTCGCCCGCGCGCGTAGTCTGGTCGCGGACGCCGGGCGCGTCGTCATCCTGACGGGTGCGGGGGTCTCGGCGGAGTCCGGCATCCCGACCTTTCGTGGCCACCGAGGCCTCTGGAAATCCCATCGGCCTGAGGAGCTCGCGACACCCGAAGCGTTCACACGGGATCCCTGTCTGGTCTGGGAATGGTATGCGTGGAGGAGAGCGTTGGTGGCAGCATGCGACCCCAATCCGGCACACATCGCGATGGCCAGGATGTCGCTCGCGACTCCGGGAAGAACGCAGATCATCACTCAGAACGTGGACGGTCTCCACCACCGCGCGGCCCGAGCGGTCGCCCCCAGCGACCCGAGCCCGGCGTTCCCCCTGGAGGTCCACGGGGCCATCCACAGGGACCGGTGTTCAGACTGTGGTATGCGTACCGAGGGCGCGACCGATGTCGACGCCTCGACCGTGGGTACTCTCCCGAGGTGTTCGGAATGCGACGGGGCGCTCCGCCCCGACGTCGTCTGGTTCGGCGAGGCACTCGACGCCGACGTGATCGGGGCTGCATTCGATGCAGCCGGCAAGGCGGACGTTTGCATGGTCGTCGGTACCAGCGCGCTCGTCTACCCGGCCGCCTCGGTCCCCGAGGTGACCCTCCATTCGGGCGGAGCGGTGATAGAGATCAACCTCGAGCCGACCCCGCTCTCGGGCCGTGCCGCGGTCACTCTCCTGGGGGAAGCCGGGAAACTGGTGCCGGAGGTCGTAGGTTAGTGATGTTGAAGGTGTGCGAGACGCGCTGACTCGAGCGTCCTCTTGTGAGAGGACGCGACAAAGGCGTCCGACACACCCGATGTCCGATCGCCACGACTCACGACCCTGCCCTGAATGAAGCCCCCTACCTGGCGCCTCTTGATCGTTCTGCTCGGCCTCGCGGCCTGTGGAGAGACGTCCACCGCCGTACCGGGCGTGGCCTCCATAACGCTCACACCCGCCAACCCTAGCACAGAAGTCGGTCTCAGCGTCGTGTTCGAGGCCACGGCGTACGACGCGGTGGGAGCCGTGGTACCCGACGTCTCCTTCGTCTGGGCGAGCAGCGAGCCCGCCGTGGCGACCGTCACGAGCGAGGGTGTGGTTAATGCGCTGGCTGTCGGCACCACGGCGATTTCCGCCGCCTCAGGGGGTGCTTCGGCTTCACAGCCCCTCATCGTCGACCCGAGTCAGTGCGCTGGCCGGGTCGAAGTGAGCCTGAGCCCGGGTGGGCATGTGGCCTATCCGGGCGATGCCTGCCTCCTCGTTCCGTCCGGCGTTGGGGGAGAGGTGTACCGAGTCGCCATCACGCGACCGACTCTGGTCGCCGACCCAGGGGACGTACCGAACGTGACACTGTCCGTCGACCCGGTCTTCAACGCTGAGCAGGCGTCCGCAGTTCGAAGCGCGCTGACAGCAGAGCGCTCGACCGACGCATCGCCGACGGTCACACAGACAGGAGAGTTTCCCCTCCTCGATGGATCAGTCTTCGAGCGGGCGCTGGAGATGAGAGACCAGACGAGACAGGCTCACATCGAGCTGCGCCAGCGTGAAGCCCAGCTCGGCTTCACGGTCCGTTCGTTGTTGCCCGATCGACCGGCAACGAGCCCGGATATCGCTCTGGCAGACCCTCCGAGCCGACGCGACCTCTACCTGGGAATCACATGCACCCAGACGTCGACGAATCCGGTGCACCTCGTCGCATTCAATGACGACCTCGTGATCTATCAGGACAGCGTGCTCCGGGAGAACGACCCGATCGGGTCGACCGGCGCCAGCATGATGCTCGACTACTACAGCAATCACGTCCGGGACATGATCACTCAGTACTGGGGCGAGATGTCGGACGTCGATGGTAACGGGCGGATCATCCTCACGACGACCAACGCGACGACCGGTTCAGCCGCTGCGTTCAGTGGTGATCTGGTATCATCGGCCGATTGCGCCTCGTCGAACGAGGCTGAGATCATATATTTCGACCCCGAGGTCGTGAGTTGGCTCGACGACGCCGAGCCGGCCTACTCCGCACTCGGGATCATGGCCCACGAGGCAAAGCATGTGGTGAGCATCTACCACAGCCTCGCCCGTGGTGCGTCGCACAGTCTCTGGGTAGAAGAAGGCACGGCGGAGATCTCTCAGGTCATGGCGTCGCGGTACGCATGGGCGTCCGTGGGTGGCGTACCTCTGGGTGAGGAGATCGACGGGAGCGAAATCCTGAGCGGGGTACAGGCTGCGGGAAACACCTTCACTCCTGAAATGTGGGGGATCATCTTCGAGGTGGCCGATGCCATCCGATCAATGAACTCCCAGCCGAACAGCCTCATCACGAATCCCGACGGAGCGGTCGACGGGTACTCCTTTTACGTGCCGTCCTGGCACTTTCACCGGTTCGTGGGAGACGCCTACGGAAACGCGAGTACACCCGGTGCCGACGGTGCTCTATTCAAGGAGATGACCGACTCCCTCACAGGCGTCGATGTGGCAGCGCTCACCCAGGTGACGGGTCGGACCTTCGATCAACTCTTCGAGGAAGTGGTCGTCGCGATGAGCCTCGACGGCACGATTGCACCCACACCCGCGCGATCCTTCACCACATGGGACATGGCATCCGCGATGTCCATCTTCCAGAGTCCGGCCATCTTTGCGCCACCTCACGGATATCCATGGCCGATCACGGGGACCCCGAGTTCACAGACCCCTGCCGCCGACTTTGCGACCGCGGTCTTCTCGTGTCCGTTGCGCGTGGAAGGGGACCCGGACAACGAGACCTACGTTCTTCCGCCGGCCAACGCGCGGTGTCCCATCGGCCCCGCTGGCGTCCGGTTCCATGACTTCGTCTCGTCCGGCGCCGGTGCAGGGATCCAACTGGTGGTGGACGGAGCGGAGGACGGCCAGATCATCGTCTCACGGATCCGATAGAATCTGAGTCGAGGACCCTGGACTACTCACCAAGGATACGCACGAGCGTGTCGGTCGAGACGTTCCCCCCGCTCAGCACGACAACCATCGGTCCCTCCTCTCTGGCGATCTGCATGGGGACATCGCTCAGAAGTGCCGCAATCCCCACGGCGCCCCCACCCTCCGCGACCAAGTGGAGATGCCGGACGGCATGGGCCATGGCCGATGCGATCTGCCTCTCGTCGACCAACACGTGCTCGTCGATCAAGTCTCGGATGAGCGCGAACGAGTGACGGTTGTCGAGCCCTATTCCACCCGCCAGCGCGTTGGCGAGCGTCTCCACCTCAGGCAGGTCGACGGGGTGGCCCACGCGAATGCTCTCGAACATCACCGAAGCGTTTGTCGCGGACACCGCAACGCACCGTGGCCGGTCAGCACCGCAGCGGTCCCGCACTGCCGCAGCGATCCCGCCGATCAGCCCGCCCCCCGATAGCGGCGCAATGATCGCAGTCGGCTGCTCGTTGAGCTGATCCAGGATCTCGAGTCCGATCGTGCCCTGACCGGCGATGACCCACGGATCGTCGTATGCCGAAACGTAGATCCGGCCCGTGTCCGAGGCGTATGCGATGGCGAGGGACTCGGACTCATCGAAGGTGGTCCCGATAAGGCGGGCATCTGCACCGCAGGCTCGAACGCCCTCCAGCTTGACGGGATCGACCCACTCGGGCACGAACACGGTGGCGGAGATGCCCATGCGCTCGGCGACGAAGGCCACGGCGCGCCCGTGATTCCCACTGGAACACGCCACCACCCCTCGGTCGCGCGCCCCGCCCTCGAGCGCCTCGAGTCGAGCGGCCGCGCCTCGCACCTTGAACGACCCGGTGCACTGCAGACACTCCGCCTTGACCCAAACCTCGCGCCCGACGCGCTCCGAGAGATCGGAGGCACGCAGGAGCGGGGTCGCGCGCGCGTGCCTGGACACCGCAGCCCGCACATGCTCCGCGCTCGGTATCACGGAAGAGCGGCCCTCGCTAGAAGACGACGCGGGGTCGCTCCTTGAGCTCGGTGATCCACAGGCCGGAGTTCAGGTCCGACGAGAAGATCCTCCCCTTGTGGATCTGTGCCCCCCAGGCCATGGGCCAGTTGGGCGTCGTGGTCTGGTCGTCGGTCGTCATGATGACGGCCATCTCCCTTCCCTGTGCATAGAGATCTCCCCGTAACTCTCCGGAGATATCGAGCACTCGAAGCCCCGCCTGATAGTATCCGACGTAGAGCTTGTCATCCTCGGCCCAGACGTTGTGAACGCCTGCCTCGGGCACCTCGTAGGTGGCGACCTCGACCGGGTTTTCCATGTCGGTCATGTCGAGCACGTGAATGTACCCGCGCGCATGAATCGGCTTGTCCGCATCCCAACCCGCTGGGAAGATCTCGTCCCCTACGAACAGGTATTTGCCATACCGCCACGCGACATGCGTGTTGCCGATGGGATACTTGTATTGGCTGACGAAGGTGGGCGTAGTCGGAGTCCCACCGTGCGTTCCGGCGCCGACGTCGAGCACGATGGCGCCGTCGTCCCAGTACGACACGTAGGCGTAGCCATCCTGAACGATCAGGTCGTGCAGAGATCGTTGCTCGTTGTCTATTCCCCACCGCCCGACCTCGTGGGGAGCTTCAGGGTTCGAAATGTCGATGACGTGGACCGCGCGTGTTCCGTTGTGAACCGCGTACACGAGCTCGTGCTCACCCGAGATCCAGACGTTGTGGACACCGCCGGTGAGGGTCTCGGTGTACTCCGAGAGGATCGTCGGATGCGCCGGCTCGGTGAGGTCGAGAAGCACCATGCCGTTACGACGGCTCGACGCTCCCTCACGCGTGACGATCCCGAGCCTGTTGTTCGGATGGATCTTCACGTCGTTGATCCGACGGGCATCTAGTTGAAGGGAATCGGTGAGCACCGGGTTCGCCGGATTCGTAACGTCCCAGACCTTCATCCAATCCCAGTAGAACGTGCCGATATAGGCATAGTCTCGACCGTCCAGGCCTTCGAAGACCCAGACGTCACCCGAATGGTGCTCGGAAACTCCGCCGCGGCCTATCTGAACCAGTTCTGCATCGACACCGCGCGGCTCGACGCGGACGACTCCACTGATCACGTCATCCTCCCCCATGCGCGCGGTCACCCGATAGGTACCTGGCTCTTCGGCCACGAAGACACCCTCGCCCCGGTCGTCGTCGACCTGAGCACCGACACCGCTGATCGACCACTCCGGATACGCCTGAACCTCCGAGCCGTCGGCTGAAGCGGCGGTCGCAACGAAGCGCACGACGTCCCCCGTACGAACACGAGCCTCCAGAGGCTCCAAACCGTAGCTCACGCCAGGGTCTGGGCGCACCGACAGTGAAGCCGTGGTCGTGACGCCCGCACCGGTAATGCTGATCACCGCTTCGCCGGTCTCCCGGGCGAAGATCAGCCCCGCACCGTCGACGGCGGCGATGTCGGCATGGTCACTCGAATACGATAGCTCTGGATCATCCACAGGCTCGCCGAGCCGATTGAAGGCACGGACGCGCATGGGGACGACCTGACCCGCGTAGGGCTCGGTGGTCGGCATCTCCGCCCGTAACTCCGCCGGGGGAAGGGCGCGGATTACCACGGATACGGACGTGGGTTGTCCATCGACCACGGCGGTGATCTTCGCCATGCCCGCGTTGAGAGCGGTCACCCGCCCCGACTGGTCGACCGTTGCGAGCTCCGGCGTCGACGCGATCCAGCGAACCGTAACGTCCTCCATGACCCGGCCAGCCCCATCGAGCGCCCGAATCTCGAGCTGCGCCGTCTCGGTCACCTCGATTTCTGCTCGCTCCGGCGTGATCCGTACTTGAGCAGGTGCGACCTGGACCGCCGCAATCATGAAGAGTGTCGCCAAGCCGTTCGTCATCGTGCATCTCCGTGTGCTAGCTCGCTTTCCGCTGCGATGTAACCGAAGGCAGCCCACTGGTTCCGGGCCATCCTCATCCGCTCCCAGGTCTCGCGGGCTTCTGCCGGTCGGTCGTTCAGCATGTGCCAGACCCCGATGCCGTACGCCGTCGTCGTGCTTTGCAGCGACGCCTCCTCACCCGGAGGTCCGACGAGGTCCTCGAGGGTGCGCTCTCCCTTGAAGAGGAGGAGCAGGTCGAGATACGAGGTCGATTCGATGATCTCCATGTCGGCTGAGATGTTACGGAGAACCTCCGCGGCTTCGGCATCCCTACCGAGTCGACGTAACGTCATGTACAGCCAATACGAGGTGGCCACGACCGAGTCCGGATGCACGGAAACGGCGAGACAGGCCTTCTGGGCCTCCAGGGCCTGCTCGAAATCACCCTTGAAATAGTGCCCCAGGGCGAGGTGGTACCAGATGTTGAAGTGGAGCGTCCCGGTCGGGATGTTCAGCCGGTTGGGAAGACCGTCGAGTTCAACCTCGTCGGGCTGGCCGGCAACGAGCTCGGCCGCGCGCTCGAGGTCGGCGATCGCATTATCCGGCTCTCGAACGCTGAGGTAGCGATGCCCACGATGCCTGAAGATCCTCGGATCGTCCGGGTGGAGCGTCAGGGCGTGAGAGTAGATGTCGAGGGCCGATCGGTACTGCCCGAGGTAGGCCGTGCGTCGGCCCATCCAGATGAGCGCATCGGCTTCTTCCGGGGCCGCCACCAGGGCGTCTTCCGCCTCGGCGTAGCGTTCCAGGTACACGGCCCGTACCTCGTCCGGAAACTCGGGAGGCATGAGGGTGTCGCCGAGGAACGAGATCGCCTCGGCGCCTTCGGGGAGTGAGGGCGTGTCGGTGGGCGGGACTTCGCCGTTTTCGCCGCACGCCGCAAATGCGAACAGGGATATGGTCAGGAAGCTTCGGGTTCCGGGCATTGGGCTCTCCACAGGATCGGACGGTCCCCGAATAGAGTCCTCGGTCCCTCCCCTTGCAACGACGACGAAGTCGGCTACTGGACCCCTACCGCTGCCCGGAGCGTGTTCGCCGCGTCCGTGCAGTCGTCTTCCTGGCACTCGACGGACATGGTGATCAGCTCAGAAGCTGCGGACCGGCGGAAGAACGAGATAATCTCAAGCAGCTTCGCCTGGATGGGGAACGCGGTATCGACACCTCCGACGCGGTACCAATACCAAACCACTCTCGGTCGGTCAGCGGTGCGGACGACGGCCTCACGGACGATTCGCCTCGACGTCCCCATCGGACCGACGAATCGCTCTGTGACGAAGAGTGAGTCAGGGGCGATGGCGTTGGGGTATCCGATCAACTCCTCGCCTTGCTTCTGGTCGATGAAGTAGTGCCGGACCGCCTGGATTTCCGAACCGTCCAGGTGACCACGCCACGCCGCCCTCTCATCCACGCCACTGAAGTTCGGACGCCAGACGTCTGCAGCGTCTTCCTCCGCAGGCGTGAGGTCGTCGACCGCGACGAGTTCGAGCGTGTTGGGGTTCTGATCCAGTGCGCTCGCTCTCGGGATCACACCGACGGCCATATACAGGAGCGATCCGGACGTGGCCATCAGGCCGGCGATGATCGCTCGACGCACGCGGTGGGGGTCGAACGTGGGCGTGACAGTCGAGTCCGTCGCGGGTTCCTTGTCGGCTTCGGTCACCTTCAATGCATCGTGGCGCTCGATCTTCCGAGCCACGAAATAAGTCGGGATCATGAGCAGCGTGAAGATCAGCCAACCCTGCCAGAGGTGATGGCAAGGAATACGAGCGCGCTCACTCGAATCCAATTCCCGACGATCGTCACCAATCCCGCCAGCACCACGATCTTGAGTTGCGTCTGCCAGCGGGCCACGAAGAAGTGGGCGTAGAAGGCCCCTAGTACGAGTCCTCCCATTAGATAATTGAGCCCGGCGCATCCCTCCTCGACGAGTAACGTGCCCGACGTCAGAGCGATGTAATCGTACCCGATTTCCGCGGTGATTCCGGAAAGTCGGGTCGCTCCGCCGCTCATGATGACGGTCAGTCTCTGGAGCACGGGGACCAGTTGGTCCCAAATCGGAAGGGCCAGGAAGAAGGTCAGGCCGATCGGAAGCACGAGGCGCCGCGACTGCCAACCGAAGACACACAGGGCCCACAGCGTGAGCAGGACCGGGAGAAAGAACTCGTGGACGACGGTCATGTCGCCGATCACGCCAAACATCCACGCGATCGAGACGAGGACCAATACCGGGCGGAGATCGCCCACCCCCGTCGACTCCACGGCCAACACCTTGGGCCCGTCGCGCCAAACCAACCAGGCCACGAGCGCCGAGACGAAGTACCCATGTTCGTTGAACGAACCCCAGGTACCGGGCAGAGCCACCAAGCTCGGCCAGAACGCGACCAGAACCACTCCGAAGACGATGGCGAGTACGACCCGTTCCGCGCTCGTATCGCCCTGATCCAACCGAGTGAGAATGCCCTGTGCTGAGATCGATTGGCTCCTTGAAAACGGTATTGGTGGCAGCATCAGCAGACCGGCACCTCCGCGCGCCGGGCATCCCATAAAGCTAGGATCAAGACGGACGGCCTCCCAGCGTTTCGTCATGGCCCACAGGAAGGCGCATCCACTCTTCCTCGCCCGGCGACGCTCGTGACGCTTGTTCCGGGCGATATGCAGATCTAGAGTGGCATCCGGCTGACACCCCAAGAGACGTGAATCAATGGTGAACGGTGCGCGCGGTACTCTCGGACGAATCCTCGGGTCCACAATGGCGCTCGCACTGCTGGGCGTGAGCCCGGCGCTGGTCGAGGGGCAAGCGGACCGCAGCGCCCTCGTCACCTCACTGGACTCCGCAGCCCACGCCTGGGTGGGACAGCCGGGCGTCGCCGGCATTTCGGTCGCGGTCGTCCAGGGAGGCGACACACTCTTGATGGGGGGCTACGGCTTCGTCGACCTGGAGTGGGAGGTGGCCACCCCTCGTGATGGCAGCGCAACCTACGAGACCGGATCGATCACGAAGCAGTTCACATCAGCGGCGATCATGCAGCTCGTCGAGCAAGGCCTGATCGACCTCGATGCGGACTTCACCGAGTACCTGGACTTCGACACACAGGGTCGCTCCGTGCCGGTGCGGAGACTTCTGGACCATACCTCCGGTATCCGGAGCTACACGGAGATGTCCGCGCTCGGCGAGCTGGCTCCGTTCAAACTGCCCCGGGACACCCTGGTGCGGCTCGTCGAGGACGTCCCGTTCGACTTCGAACCCGGGACGGCGATGATCTACAATAACTCGGCCTACTATTTCCTCGGCCTCATCATCGAGAAGATCTCTGGCCAGTCGTACGAGGATTATCTGGCCGAATACATCTTCGGTCCGGTGGGGATGGCCGACTCGTACTACTGCAGTGAGAGTGCGATTCGGGGTCAGCGAGCGCACGGCTACGACGCTGGCCCGGATGGGCTGCAACGGAAGGGATACCTCGACCACACGTGGCCCTTCGCCGCGGGATCAGTGTGTTCGAGCGTCGGCGACATGATTGCCTGGAACCAGGCGCTCCATGGAGGACGCATCGTCTCGAGAGACTCATACCGGGCCATGACGAGGCCTGCGCCACTCGTGGACGGGACACCCACCCGATATGCGATGGGTCTCGGGGTAGATGCACCCGGTGGACGCAGAATCATCGCGCATGGTGGCGGCATCAACGGTTTCGTATCGGACGGCCGGTACTATCCTGACGAAGAGCTGACCATCGTCGTCCTGCAGAACTCTACGGGGGCATCCGTGGGGATGCTCGGCGGCGCCCTGGCCGACCTGGTGCTCGGCCCGCTCGCCGAGCCCGAATCGTTGACCTACTCGGGAGACCTCGAGGAATTCGCCGGCACCTACTCTGGGCCCGCGAGGGGGAATCCCATGACGGTCGTCGTGTCCGTCGAAGACGGGTCGCTGACCCTGCAGCCTTCACAGGGGCCCGCGATGCACCCGGGCTATCGAGGCGATCTGACCTGGTCGCAAGGCGCCTTGAAGCTGACCTTCGTCCGTGAGTCGGGGGTGATCAACGCACTCCGAGTCGACCAGGGGGGCGGGCACTACGTGCTTTCCCGTACCGGCGGATGAGGCGGGGCTAGGCGCTCCTCGCGTGCTCTTGAGCTAGCCCCTCTCAGCCGGAAGCCAAGAGGGGCTAGCCCACATGCCCTCGCCGCGACTCGAACGCGGGACCTACTGCTTAGGAGGCAGTCGCTCTATCCACCTGAGCTACGAGGGCAACGTCTTGTTCCGCAACGACTTGGGCCCTTTGCTGCCTGTCGTCATTTTCGAAACTGTGCCAAAGACTGGAGCAAAACTCAGTTTTGTTCAAGCCTGGCCGCGAACAGGGAGAGCTCGAGAGGACCTGGGATTCTCTAAGGGTCGCGCCATGATGCGCGCCTCGTGACTTTGATCGGTCTGCGGCCGGGACGGTAGCCCGGACGTCGCCGGATAACGGGCTCGTAGGACCGGGGAATCCTGTGGGCCGGCTCTTGCCAACCGCGGCCGACCGAGGTCCTATGGCGGTGTCCGTCGCGGCCTCCTCCTGGGTGGGTCGCCGCCGGAGCCGCCTTTCGAAGGAGTCCTGCTCAGATGAACCGCGCCGCGACCTGCACATTCTCGCTCGCTCTCGCTGTCCTCTTCGCCGCCCCGCTCACTGCCCAGCAGTTCGGCGGACCGCTCGCGGTCAGCGGCGACCAGATTCTCGTCGGCGAGGCCGGGAATCAAACCCTCTCCGGAATCGTCTACGTGTTCGGGGACATGAACGGTACGTGGAGCGAGATCGATCAGATCCGTGTGACGGACGTGGCGCGCTCCCCGGACGGGTTCGGTCGGGCAATCGCGGCGGACGGAACGACGCTCCTCGCCGGCGCGCCGATCGAGGGAGCGGCTTATGTGTTCGAGCGGGCAGCCGCGGGTGGGTGGGGTGAGCCTACGCGGCTGGCCGGGCCGGCCGACTCGGACTTCGGAGCCGCAGTCGCTCTGACCGATCGCTTCGTGATCGTCTCCGCCCCGGCCGAGGGGACCGGCGTGGTCTACGTGTATGAACGATCCTCGCCCGAGAGCCCCCGTAGGTTGGCGGCACCGAGTGGCGTGGACGGCGCATTCGGCTCGACGCTGGCCACCGACGGCATCCAGCTGGTGGTTGGTGCCGCGATTCCCCGGGCCGCGGCGGGCTCGGTCCACGCCTACACTCTGGACGGCCTCGAGCCGCTGGGTCAGCTCTTGGCGGACGGCCTTCCGGAGCGTTCCGCCTACGGGAGCTCGCTCGCCGTGCGGGATGGCTTCGCTTTCGTCGGCGCGTCGGGCTTCGACAACCGCGTTGGCGCCGTCTTTGTGTTCGAGCTCGGTGACGACGGGTGGACGGAGGCCGCTCCGCTTCGGCCAGTCGTCGCTGCTCGGAACACGCAGTTCGGCGCGTCGATCGTGACGAGCTCCCAAGGGCTCCTCGTGGGCGCGCCCGGCGCGAACGGTGGAGCCGGCGCCCTATACCGCCTGAGCCGGACGCAGGGAATGATGCAGGTGAGCCTTCTGGGCAGCGAGACGGCCGGTGAAGGCGCCGGGTTCGGCGGCTCGGTGGCTGCCGTTGACGGCGTGGTGGCGGTCGGCGCGCTCGGTGTGGACGAACGCGCAGGCGCCGCGGTTGTCTTCGAGGGATGGATCGAGCAGGGCACGGTCATCAACGAGGCCAGAGGCTTTCCGTCGATCACAGGCGATGAGGTGGAATGCGCCGAGGGCCGCGTGGACGTCTTCGAATGCGAAAGTGTCAACATCGTCTCGTTCATGCCCATCCACGAGATCGGTGGCGTACGCGGGACCCGCGTGAACGACATCTGGGGATGGGCGGACCCGGAGAGCGGAACAGAGTACGCGATCGTGGGCCGGACGAATGGAACGTCGTTCGTCAGCCTCAGGGATCCGTCGAATCCGGTCTATGTCGGTGACCTTCCCAAGACGCCCGGCTCGCGTAGCGCGATCTGGCGGGACATGAAGGTCTACAGCGATCACGTCTACATCGTGGCCGACGGCGCCGGAGCCCACGGTATGCAGGTGTTCGACCTGCGGGAGCTACGTCGCTTCCAGGGCGAGCCGATCACGTTCGAAGAGACCTTCCATTACGACGGCATCCACAGCGCCCACAACATCGTGATCAATGAGGAGACCGGGTTCGCCTATGCGGTCGGGAACAGCTCCGGAGGTGAGACCTGCGGCGGCGCCTTCCACATGCTGAACCTCGAGGACCCGTCGCGCCCCACCTTCAGCGGCTGCTACGCGGACACGAACACGGGTCGGCGCCTGACCGGCTACTCGCACGACGCCCAGTGCGTGACCTACCGAGGCCCGGACACCGAACACGTGGGCAGAGAGATCTGCCTCGGTTCGAACGAAACCGCGTTGAGTATCGCGGATCTCACCGACAAGGATGCGCCGCGTACGCTCGCCAGCGCGACATATCCCAACGTTGCCTATGCCCACCAGGGCTGGCTCACCGACGATCACCGCTATTTCTACATGAACGACGAGGGCGACGAGCCGAGCGGGTTGGTCGAGGGGACTCGGACGCTCGTGTGGGACGTGCAGGATCTCGACGACCCGATCCTCGTGAACGAGTACATCGCTGAGACGACCGCCACGGACCACAACCTCTACATCGTCGGCGACAGGATGTATCAGTCGAACTACTCCGCTGGTTTTCGGGTCCTCGACATCTCCGATCCTGAGCAGCCAGTCGAGGTAGGGTACATCGATACCTCGCCGTACCAGGGCGGGGCCTCGTGGAGCAATTATCCCTTCTTCAAGAGCGGGCTCATTGCGGTCACCGGGACTGGCGACGGGCTCTTCATCGTCAAGGACATGACGAGGCGGTTGATCAGCTGAGGGAGCCGGGTGGCGAGGCGGACCACATCAGGTCAATGGCCTGCCTCACCAGATGTGGAGGACCGACGAACCTCCGTTCGCCTGGCTCCTTCTCGCCGTCCGGACCGCAGGTCACGAGACTGACCAGGAATCTCTCCTCGAGTCCCTGGATGATGCTCCTCGCGTGGCCGCTGGCCGACGCACCGGGCTCGACCTCCCAGGCCGTGAACATTTCGCCGAACACCGTTTCAGGCTGGTAGTCGAAGATCACGCCGCAGGCGTCCGGGCGCATTTCGGTGTCGATGGAGCCATCGACCTCGAGCGCTCCGCGGAGCCACTGGCATTCGAACGTCCGGCACGACCCCGGGCGTTCGGCGTAGATCCGGCAGCCCGCCGCGCAGAGGTGCTGGCAGGTCTCGTACATGCCCTTCTCGATCTCATGAACGCCGATCACGGTGCAGCAGGCGGAGCAGGAACCGCACTCGCGTATCGAATCACTCACGATGGATCTCTCCATGCCGCTCGAAGACCCGCCCGACATATGTCCTCCTGGTGGATGCTACCCAGAGGCTCGGGATCGAGAGGTCTTGAGGCAATGAGTGAAGGCGGCAACGGGTACCCATTGAAAAGAGTCACGGCAGGGACGATCCTACTACCTGAGTCGGCTGGTGACGACCATAAGGAGGCGGGAGACGTTTCCGATGCGTGTGCGCACGAAAGCGATATCCGTGGCCATCTGCCTCGCTACGATCTCCTGTGGCGGTGGGCCGACAGGGCCGGATTCGACCCAGCCTGACCCGACGGTCACAGGATTCTGGCAAGGTCAGCTCAGCGGTCCGTACTCCACGGCCAGTCTGGAGCTCAGCGAGGCTGCGAGCGGAGAGGTGTCGGGTGACGGTACCATCACGACGACGGCCGGGGACAGCACAGATGTAACCGTTGTTGGGAGTCACGCCTTCCCGCGCATCGCCCTTCTCCTGGTCGGATTGGGCTCCGAGGTCGTCGTATTCAACGGCACCGTCTCGGAAAACTCGATCACCGGAACCCTCAACGGCTCGGGCTTCACCGACGAACAACTCATACTCGCGAAGAGCCAGGAGTGATGACGAGAGGCGGCTAGGACTCCGCCGCGACCGAGTCTCGCCCCTCCCTCCTAGAAGTCCGAGGGAAGCGGCTCCTCCAGCTCCGGCGGCAGCGGATCCTCGGCGCGGCGGCCGGCGAGGTATCCGACGCAGTAGCTCCGGAGCGTAGCCTCGAATCGCGACATTTCAGGCGACGATCGTAGCCCGGCCTCGCCCCGCCGCTTGAGCGCATCGGCGAGCTTGGCCACGATGTTCATCACCTCCATGACGTGGGGGTCACCGCCCGACACGATTTCGTCCGCCTCGAGATGGGCGTCAAGATCCATCCCCACGACCTGCCCTTCCTCGTTGGGATCGAAGGGCTCTTCGCCTCGGAACGCCTCGACGAGCTCGATCTTCCGTTCGGGGATCGGCTCATCAGGCGAAATGAATGCCTGTTGGACCGCATCGGTCCTTTTCGGGAGCGGCTCATCGGGAGAGATGAAGACCTGCTCCTCGGACTCCTCCGCGGGCGCGGTCGAATGGGTCGCGGGCGAGTCGCGGTGAACGTGCTTGCGCGAGCCGGGCGGGAAGGCGGGAGGCGGCAGCCGGTTCTCGTTGGTGTTCTCGCTCATTGCGACGGCAACTCCATCGTGAGTCCGCGGACGGTGCTCCGCCCGCCATCGACAGCCAATATACGGAGGATCATGGAGCTGGAACAAAGGGTTTCCTCTGCTCCGGCCCGAAAGGCGTCAGAGAATGAACTCCAACACGACGAACCCGCCGACGAAGAGGACACTGAAGAAGATGACGAGCTTGTCGAAATGCAGATCAATGAACCGTTCCACCGGGGCGCCGAACTTGTAGATGAGCGACGCGATCAGGAAGAACCGGAACCCTCGGCTCAGAATCGACGCCAGCACGAACACACCAAAGTTGATGGAGAAGACGCCCGACGCGAGGGTGAACACCTTGTACGGAATGGGTGTGAGACCAGCCAGGAAGACCGCCGCGAACCCGTATTCGTCGTAGAAGGCTCGAACACCCTCGAATGCCTCGGGTGTCACGCCCGGGACGTAGGCGAAAAACCAATCCTGCGTCAGCGTCCAGGCCCCTGCCCCGATCCCGTACCCGATGATCCCGCCTACCACGGACGCCAGGGTCGCCACCCCGGCGAATTTGAACGAGCGTTTCGACGCGCCGAGACAGAGCGCGAGAAGCAAAGGGTCGGGAGGCAGCGGGAAGAACGATGACTCGGCCAACGCGATCAGAAAGAGCGCGGGCATCCCGTAGGGTGTATCCGCCCAGTGAAGGACCCAGTCATACAGCCGTCGGATGGGATTCCCCGATCGGGCCTTCGGCGCCTCGGAGGATTCACTACTCATCCGCCAGCCTCCTCACTCCACGCAAAGCGACCCAGCAACGGAACGAACTTCACTTTGCCACCCACCTTCTCCTGCGTCACCGCGAAACCCGTCTTCTGCACCAGAATCAGTTCCTGTAAGTCGAGAGCGCCGACCGGAATCAGCATCCGACCTCCGTCCGCGAGTTGATCCACCAGAGCCTGGGGTACGGACGGTGACGCGGCCGAGACCACGATTACGTCGAAGGGCGCGTACTTGCGCCAGCCAATCGTCCCGTCTCCCACGAGCAGTGCTGCGTTCTTCACCCCGAAGTCGTCGAGGGCCCGACGAGAGCGCTGGGACAACTCACGCACCCGCTCCACGGAATAGACTCGATCGGCCATAAGGCAGAGCAGCGCGGTCAGGTAGCCACACCCCGTCCCGATCTCGAGGACCTTATCGTCTTTGCCTGGATTGAGAATCGAGAGGTAGTACGCCTGCAGCGACGGCTGGGACGCAGTCTGGCCGAACCCGATGGGAATCGGACCGTCTTCATAGGCCCGGGGCTGAACGCCTTCGGGCAAGAAGAGATGCCGGGGCACTCGATCGAATAGTTGCAGCGTCTCCAGATCGTCGACGCCGCGAGCTCGGATGTCCTCGATGAGCTTGCGACGGTATCCGACGAAGCGGGCGTCGTTCAGAGCGTCAGATCCCACGCACGAATGTCCTCGAGTAGCTCATAATTGGTGAGATCAAGATGAAGAGGTGTGACCGAAACGAAGCCGTCTTCGATCGCCTGGAAGTCCGAGTCCTCCGGCCCCCTCCAGTGCGCCACGCCCCCGCCAATCCAGAAGTACTCCCGACCGGACGGGTCGTTCGCTCGAGTGATCGAGTCCGCGTACCGCCGACGTCCGAGCGACGTGACCCGGATCCCCCTCACCTCGTCAGCGGGCATCGCCGGGAGGTTCACGTTGAACAGGGTGTCCTCGGGAAATGAACCGCGTCCGAGAATCGAACGAAGGACAGCGGCCACGAGGTCCTCGCATCCCTCGAGCTCCTCCGGAAACTGACCGCAGTAGGAGAGCGCGATGGCCGGAATTCCCATGACGGTCGCCTCCATCGCAGCCGCGACAGTGCCCGAGTACAGGACGTCCTCGCCCATATTCGAGCCGTGATTGACGCCCGATACGCAAACCTCCGGGCGCTCGGCCAGGAGTTCGTTCACGGCGAGAATGACGCAGTCAGTGGGCGTACCGTCGACGATCCACACCCCGTCCGGGGATCTCCGCGCACGCAGAGGATTGTGCAGCGTGAGTGAGCTGCTCGAAGCACTCTGTTCGCGGTCGGGCGCGACGGTAGCCACAGACCCGAGGGTACCTGCGGCCGCGGCCAGGACTCCAATCCCCGTCGACAGATACCCGTCGTCGTTGGTACAGAGGATTCTGGTCAGCGATCGGCTCCCGAGGTGGGCATCGTCAAGAGCGCGCGCAACTCTTCGAGCTCCGCCTTGATGCCCGTCAGAAAGTCGGGAGCAACGACCTCATGCCCCTCCTCCTTGATCTCTCCTTCCCGCCGCATGTCGATGAGCTTCTGATTCGCGCCCTCTATGGTGTACTTCTCGTCGTAGAGCAGGTGCTTCACAAGGAGTACAACCTCAACGTCGCGTGACCGATAGACACGATTCCCGGCGCGATTCTTGGTCGGATTGAGCACCCGGAATTGCGTCTCCCAGTAACGCAGGACGTGAGGCTTGAGCCCGGTCAGATCACACACCTCGCCGATCGAGTAGTAGACCTTCTTCGCGACGGGCTGATCGTTCATGTCGTCCTCGCTCATGACCACTCTTCGGGCTTCGGATCCCTGAGCATCAGGACCCGCACCGCCTCGGCCGGGCTGCGGCCTTCTTCGACGATGGCATAAACCTGCTCGGCAATCGGCATCTCGACTCCGTGTCGAAGGGCGAGTTCGTGAACCGCGGCTGCCGTCTTCACCCCCTCGGCCACGGCGGTCATCTCGGAGAGGATTCCAGCCAACGATTCCCCCTGCCCCAACCGATAGCCGACGGTGCGATTGCGGCTCAAGGAACCGGTGCATGTAAGCACGAGGTCGCCCATGCCCGCCAACCCGTAGAAAGTAGCCTTCTGCGCACCCATCGCGACACCGAGCCGCGTGATCTCTGCCAAGCCCCGTGTAATGAGCGCAGCCGTCGTGTTGTGTCCGTGGCCCAATCCGGCCGTGACCCCCGCGGCGAGTGCGATCACGTTCTTGAGCGCGCCCCCGAGCTCGACGCCAATCACGTCGGGGTTGGTGTAGACGCGGAACCAGAGGGTCTGAAACGCTTCCTGGGCGGCGACCGCGGCCTCGGTATCCTGGCTGGCGACGACAACGGCGGTGGGCACGCGATCCACCACCTCCCGGGCAAAGCTGGGGCCGGACAGAACGCAGAACCGGCTCATCACCTCCGGCGAGACGAGGGATCCGAGGACCTCGTCCATCCTGAGGAGGGACGTCAATTCGACGCCCTTGGAGGCACTCACGAGGAGGGCTCCGGGCCCAATGTGCGGGCCAGCGACCTGCATGACGGATCGAACCACCTGCGACGGGCTCACCGAAAGGACGATGTCGGCACCACGGACGGCCGCAGCGAGATCCGGCTCGGCGCGGAGCCCGTCCGGCAACGTCGCATCCGGCAGGTACGGATTACCCTTTCCGGCGTTGATCGACGCGGCGACCTCCTCCTCATACGACCAGATCGTAACCTCGTGGCCCTTCTCCGCGAGTACGGTCGCCAGTGCCGTGCCCCATGCGCCAGCTCCGACGACGGTGGCCTTCGAGCCGCTCACGACGGCTCCTCGGATGCGCGCTGCTCGGGCCCGGACGCCTTGCTCTTCTTCACCCGGAAGCTGTTTTCCTCGCCCCGAATGAGACGCCCAACGTTTGTCCGGTGCTTCCAGATCACGAACACGGCGAGCGCGGATGAGAACCAGACGAGCGCCGCTCCTCCTTCGTGGGGCGTGAATGCGATCAGACCTGGCAGAACCAACGCCGCACCGATCGATCCGAGCGAGACGTAGCCAGTCGGCACGGTCAGCCCCAGCCATACGATGAGGCCCCCGAGTACAGCCAGCGGGGCGAGGCCGAGGAACACACCCGAGCTCGTCGCCATGCCCTTCCCACCTTTGAATCCGACGAAAAGGCTGAACATGTGGCCGAAAATCGCGGCCGTACCAAACGCGAGCGTCCATGGAAATGCCACGCCCGCGAGTTGCGCGAATACTTGAACCGGGACGTAGCCTTTCGCGATATCGACGATTACGACCGGCGCAGCCGACTTCCATCCCAGAACTCGTAACGCGTTGGTAGCGCCCAGATTACCGGACCCATGCTCACGTAGATCCAGACCATGGAAGGCCTTCCCGACCCAGTAACTGGTCGGGATGGCTCCGAGCATGTATGAGAGCCCGAGAAAGGCGTACGTCAAATGAGTCGTCCTTGAATGGTACGGGCCTCTATTCGTCTTCCCTTCCGCCCCGCAGACGCAGGCGAATCGGTGTCCCCATGAAGGTCCACGCGTCGCGGAAGCCGTTGTGGAGGAAGCGAATGTAGTGTGCCGGCAGCGACTTCGGGAAGTTGGAGAAGATCGCGAATGTCGGTGGTCGAACGCTCGCCTGCGTCGCGTACTTCACTTTGACTGGCCGGCCCCGATGATGAGGCGGCGGCTGACGCCGCACGAGCTTCTCCAGCACCTCGTTGACCTCGTGCGTCTCGATGCGGCGCCCTCGCTCCGCACTGACCTCGAGGATCAGGTCGAGGCACTTTCTGACCCGCTGCCCGGTCAGAGCCGACGTGAAGACGATGGGCACCCACTGGAGGAACGGGATCCGATCTCGGACCTTCTTCTCCCAGCCGGGCGCGGTCATGGTGTCTTTCTGGACCAGGTCCCACTTGTTGGCGAGGAGGATAACGCCCTTTCCGGCGTCCCACGCGGTCTGCGCGATCCGGATATCCTGAGCGTGGAGTTCATCCTCGCTCGCATCCACGAGCACGACACAAACGTCCGCCGAATGGACCACTCGGTCCGTACGGAGCGCGCTGTAGTACTCCAGGCTGTCCTTGACCTTGGCCTGCCGCCGGAGCCCCGCCGTATCAACGAACACCAGCGTGTGCCCGTGATATTGAAAGGTCGTGTCGATGGGATCGCGTGTGGTGCCGGCGATCTCGGAAACCACGACCCGATCTTCGCCGATGAGCCGATTCACCAGGCTGGACTTGCCGACGTTCGGTTTACCCACCACCGCCACGCGGATCAGGTCTTCCTCTTCCTCGACGTTCGGTGACTCCGGGAGAACCTCAAGGACACGGTCGAGCAGGTCTCCGGTGCCCTTCCCCGATAAGGCACTTACGGGAATCGGCTCCCCGATGCCGAGAGACCAGAAGTCCTGATGCCCCTGATCATACGGGAGGTTGTCGATCTTGTTCGCGACCAGAACCACCGGCTTGTTCGCCTTGCGCAACACCTCCGCGAGACGCTCGTCGAGCGGGTGGGCGCCCGTCTTTCCGTCCACGAGAAAGAGGATGACGTCGGCTTCATCCACCGCCGCCATCGCCTGATCACGGATCGCGATGTCCAGTCGCTCGTCGCTGCCTTCGATTACACCCCCGGTATCGACGATGAAGAAGTCGTGACCGGCCCAGTCGGCCCGGGCGAAGTTGCGATCTCTCGTCACACCGGGCTGGTCGTCAACGATGGCAATACGCCGCCCGATGATCCGATTGAAGAAGGTCGACTTTCCGACGTTCGGCCGCCCGACCACGGCGATGACCGGAAGAGTGATGCTCATGGAGCCCTCAAGGCTTCGGTGATCTCGTAGCCCGTCCGCACATCCGTAGAGCCGAGAGCGGTCGAGAAATCGGAGAGAGGCATGTCGTCGATGAACACCTCGTCGGCGTTCAGCGCCTCAGCCGGGAGTACGATCGTGTCGCCATCGCGTGGGTCGCCCAGCGCGGCGAGAATGTCTCTTCCGCCAAGCAGCCCGGCGATCGTCACGGACTCCCCGAAGTACTCGTTGCGGACATTGACCACCTCCACGTCGGCGCCCGTCTGGTTCGCCAGTCGAGGCGCGAGGTCACGGAGGAATGGGGCCATCGAACCACCGGTGACGAGACGAATACGACCCCGAGTGAACTTCGGCACCGCCGGCAGTCCGTCTTCGAAGCCCCTGAGGAAGCGACGAACCGCCCCGACGCCGTTCTCGTAGAGAGCTCCATCGTCATAGTACGGCGCGTCGGGAATCTGGCGAGCCGCAATGAGGTACATCTCGTCGGCTGCGTAGCACCATCCGAGTCCGCGGTCCGCGAGCCCCCTGGCCCGCGCCAGGTCGACCCGATCGATCGCAGCGCCTGCTTCGGACGGTTCGAGCGGTCGTACGGGGCGGTTCATGTTGAATCGCGTCAGGCCCACCGGGACCACCGAGAGCGAACGAATCGCAGGCCCCAGGCCCCACAGATCCTCGATCGTCCTGTCGAGATGGGTCCCGTCGTTCCACTCTGGACACAGCACGATCTGGGTGTGGACCTCGAGCCCCCCGTCGATGAGCTCTCTGAGCTGATCCATGATCAGACCGGCCCGACTATTCACGAGCAATCGCTCGCGCACCTCCGGCTCCGTGGCGTGCACGCTCACGTAGAGCGGGGAAATCCGCTGGTCGACCAACCGCTTCAACCCCTTTGGACCCAGATTCGTCAGTGTGACGTAGCTGCCGTACGTGAACGAAAGACGGAAATCGTCGTCGCGAAGCCACAGCGTCTGGCGTGCCCCCTTCGGATTGCCATCGATGAAGCAGAACACGCACTTGTTGGCGCACTCACGAATCGTGTCGGGCTCGGGCACGATCCCGATCACATCGCCAGCCTCACGCTCGATGTCGAACACCACCGTTTCTCCGGTCGAAGAGACGGTT
This sequence comes from Gemmatimonadota bacterium, assembly GCA_039585495.1. Taxonomy (GTDB): domain Bacteria; phylum Gemmatimonadota; class Gemmatimonadetes; order Longimicrobiales; family Gaopeijiaceae; genus UBA2589. The sequence goes on from JBDGVT010000053.1 coordinate 27,368, forward strand.
TCAATCTCGAGATCGGTGTCGGCCAGGAGGTAGGTGAGGTCGATGCCGTCACGCACGCGGTCGCCGTTGATGCGCACGACGCGCGAGCCGATCTCGAGATTCAACTCGTCGGCGATACTACCAGCTTCGATTTCGGCGATTCGGACCACGGAAAGCCTGGGCCGGGACGGACTTCGGGGTGTTCGGGGGCTGGCAAAGCTAACCGAGGCCATAGGTCTCTACAATTTGTCGCCTTGACCGAAACGGCTTCCTTCCCACAGCTTCGAAACCCGGAATCCGAAGTCGGGGTCTTACTCTAGGTGGAGGGCGAATGACAGCGGGCCTTCCGATCAGGTGTGGACGACGTGAGGAATGTGATGCGGGGTAGACACCGGAACATCGTGTTCATGCTGCTGGCGGTTGGCGCGGCAGCGTGCGAAAAGGTGGAGCAGGTCCAGGACCGGTTCCGGGACATGACTCCCTACGAAGCGTACCAGCAGTCGCTGACCGACGCGGGGCTCGTAGATGCGGCCCTCGGTCGGGATTGGCTGGCCGCCGGTCGTGTCGCCGTCGACGCAGCAGCGCCCATCACGCTTCCCTTCGAGGAAGAGGGCTTCATCACGGCGGAAGACCCGGGTGCGATGGCGTACCGGATCTCGATCGGGCGCGGTCAGAAGCTGACCGCCGAGGTCACACTCGATAGCGACGATGGAACACGCCTCTTCGTCGACCTCTTCCGGTTGCCTGCGTCCGAAGGCGACCCGCCCCGCCCCATCTACTCCTCCGAGTCCTCTCCCGGGACCTTCGTCCACGAACCTTGGCGGGGAGGAGACTTCATTCTGCGCGTGCAGCCCGAACTCCTCCGAGGTGGGCAATACCGGGTGACGCTCAAGCTCGACGCGCAACTCGCGTTCCCTGTGGAAGCCCACGGCATGCGAGCGATTCAGAGCGCATTTGGCGCGGATCGGGACGCAGGTCGAAGGACCCACGACGGCGTCGACATCTTCGCTCGGCGTGGCACACCGGTACTGGCTGTAGCCGCGGGCGTCGCGAATCGGGTGAATGTCACCAATCTGGGCGGGAAGGTCGTGTGGCTGCGGGACCCCGTTCGAAACTCGAATATCTACTACGCACATCTCGACAGTCAGCACGTGGCAAACGGCGATCGGCTGGAAGTCGGCGACACCATCGGCTTCGTTGGAAACACGGGCAACGCCCGCACGACGCCGCCCCACCTGCACTTCGGCGTGTACCGCCGTGGAGAGGGGCCTGTGGATCCCGCACCGTTCCTCCGGCGCCCCTCAGGCACGATGGCCGAAATGTCGGCTGACCTGGAGCAACTCGGCGGCTGGGTAAGGCTGCGTAATGAGGGAATCCGCTTGAGAGCCGCTCCCGGCAGTCGAAGTCCGGTCCTGAGAGAGCTCGGCCAGCATACGCCTTTGCGTGTGCTCGGTGGATCGGGTGAGTATTTCCGCGTGCTCCTGCCAGACGGCAAAAACGGGTACGTCGCGGCTAGACTGACCGAACCCGCCGACCGACCTGTCAGCTCGCAGGTGGTCGCCGCCACGGAATCACTCAGGGTCAGGCCTTCGATGGCTGCGCCGGTCATGACCACGCTCGACGTCGGTACTGAAGTGCCCGTGCTCGGACGTTTCGATGGCTTCCTATACGTCCGCGGCCCGGATGGGCTCACGGGCTGGATGCAGGAAGCGGAGCAACAGCAGCAGGACTAGCCCCTGGGCCGTCGGGATCGACAGCGAGGCGGTCGGGGTGGAGTCCGAGAAGACCCCACCCCTTTGACGACCTGACAGGCCCTCGCCCGGCGATGCCCTGTCGACCGGCTACCGTTCCCGATATCGGACCCATCTGCCGCGGCCGAGATTGCCCACGTTCGTTCTCGGCCGGCGCTCGAGGCGCGTCAGGACCGCTCCCATCGCGGCCCGGTATTCGGCGGTCATGTCTCTCGTGATCACGAAGTTGACGACGGGGATCATCTCCCCTCGCTCCAGTCTGGGGTTGTCCCGTCGAGCCCGCCGCAAGGCGACGAGGGACATCGAGAGCACCTCGGGCGTGGCCTCATCGGCCCTCAGCAAGAGAACCTCCATGCCTGGCTCCCGGATGATGAGCGCCCGAGCTTCGATGTCCGGAAAGACGTCGGGAATCGCGACGAAGAACCCACCCCGCTCGGTCGTCTGACCGTGGACGTGGAGAGGCAGCATGAGCATCGCCACAGCAACGAAGAGGACACGGCGAGCTTTGGACGCGGCGATCATAGTCCGTCTCCCAGGCTTGCAGAGCAGTAGAGGAGCTCGACGGATATGACCTGGCCGGAGTCCAGGTCGTACTCGATCCGGTAATGGCACGTCGAGCCTCCCGGGCCCGGCCCGCTGACCCCCGTCGGACCCGGGTCATCGACAGGACAGATCGGCTGAGACGAGTGGGTGGCGACGGTGGTAACGATCGCCTCGCCCCAGGCGGGGGCCCCCGCGCCGGTAAAGAACTGCCAGGACGCCGCGTGCAACGAACTACCTCGGACGGTCCCCGAAATCGAAGATGAACGGGACATGGTCCTGGATGACCACTGGCTGCTCAGCGAGGGACTGTCCCTCGAACGTCACCTTCGCCGTCGTCTCGATCCGGCCGACGTTGCCGACATATCGGTTGGCCCCTTCGGCCCACGCCTTCCCAGGCCATAGTCCTGTAATCGTTCGAGGATCGATGATTCGCTGAAGTGGTCTCTCGACGTCGTCCGGCGGTTCGGAGTCATCTCCGTCCGGATCGTCTCCGGGTCCACTGAGCGCGGGTCCCGCGACCGCCGGCGAGGCGTAGTCGGGGACGGTGAAGACGAGAGCCTCGATCACATCGGCCGCCAGAGCGGGCGCGAGGATGGCGGACGCGTCGTCCGTACACCCATTGAGGGAAACGCACGACATCAGCACGGGCAGAATTCGAGATGGGGACAAGGGACCTCCAGGATGAGAAGAGTGCTTGGCCTGGCAGGTGGTCCGGAGCTGCGAGCTAGGTGCAGGAGATGCTCAAACGAAGAACGAGGCTACGGACGAAGGGATGGGCCGATTCAGGATCGAAGTCCGGCCCGATGACACTCAGCTCGTTGGAACCGGTGCCGACGGCTGTGAAATAGCCGAGATACGGATGAAGGAGTGATGCGATGCGCTCTGATCGATCCGGCTCGATGCGATAGATCCGGAGTTCCTGCGATCCGGTGATGGCGTTGTGGTGATGGACCAGCGTGAGCGCGGCACCACCCACAGCGACCGGGACCGTGGCCAGGGCGCTTCCGTCCACGAGCGTCGGGGCGGCGGCAGCCCCCACGCCCAGAGATGCCCATGAGCTCTCCCCGTGTGGGCTGTCTACATGCCAGCTCGTCAGGACACCTCGTTTCGTCGACGCGAAGCGGACATGCGATACGCGGTCGTCACGCGGAGAGGTGAAGAGGCGACCCGCGTCGTCGGTACCTGCCGACGTTACGCGCAGTGAGAAGTGATCCGGTCCCAGCTCCAGATCTCGCCCCGTATACCCCATTCGGACCTCCCCTTCATCATCGACCAGGTCGAGGGACTCCACCCAGTCGTCGACCACCAAGTCCGAGGTCCAGACTCCCCCGGTGCGTCGATACCGGAGCGCTGCCATCGCACCGAGGTCGTCGTGAAAGGGTATGACCCAGTGCAGGTCCCCGAGCGATGCGACGATTGGCGACGAGATCGAGAAGAGGACCTTGCCGCCATCCGGTTGCGGCACCTCCTCCAGGTGGGTCCACTCGGGACCGATCGACTCGGCATAGACGATTCTCTCCATCTTCTTGACCCGATCCGGTCCGGTCCTGGATACCTCCTCGAGGAGCCACGCCCATCGGTCATCTCCGATCGAGGTGACGCGCACCCATCCGACATCCGTCACCTCTTCTGGCCGCATCACGGGCTCGAGATCACCATCGCGCACGAACGCACCGAGCAGCCGTCCATTCCCGACGCTCCACACTCCGTTGTCGGTCAGGCGCCACACATAGCTCGGGGAGCCGGCGAGGAGGAACCCGCCCGAGATCGGCCAGATCGCCTGGGGCTCGATGTAGACCTGATCTCCGTTATCGAGCACGAGCGGATAGCGATCCTTCTCGGCAGCC
>JBDGVT010000054.1:0-18493 GCA_039585495.1 Gemmatimonadota bacterium
GCGGGGCGTCGCTTAGGTGAGCGCCTACGCAGAGGTACTTGGGGTCGCGTTGATCTCACTCGGAGCACTCGGCGTCGGCTTCAAGTCTGTGGAGTTCGTCCGGGTCACGATCCCGACCAACTACGGATCGAATCCGGGGTTCGGGGCGTACGAGACCATGGTGCTACCGTACTGGGCTTTCGGGAGTGTCGGACTCGGGCTCATGACCTCATGGGAAGTGGGCATCGGCTGCTTCATCGTGGGCTTGCTGACCCTGGGCCTGGTAGCGCAACTCCTCGGGCGGGTGTTCCGCGGGTAACGCACGCCGTAGACTTGGCGTGCGCCAAACAGGGGCGGAATCGTCATAACTGGTGAGAGGAACCCACTACCTGGTAATGCACTTGACTGATCGAGCCCACCCAACGCGCGCCTTCTTGAAGGGCGCCGCGATCCTGGGAGCCGTCTTCGCGGTGACGTTCGCGGCGACGGGGATGGACTCGGCTGTGCATCCGGTGGATTCCGGGCTTCTGACCGACGGTGCGCCTGGGCCCCTCCCGTTCCACTACGGCCTCCACACGTTCCGAGGAGAGGGCAACGGCACGGCCGTCGTCGCCGCAATCGCGGTGCCCGTGTCAGGACTCAACAGGGAGAGGAGGGACGGCCAATTCCGGTATCGCTTCGACGTACGGTTCGTGCTGGCGGACACGGTCCAACGATCTGTCGTAAACGCCGTCGACTCCGTATTCGCCGTCTTTCCGGAGGCTCTGGCCAGGCAGCACCTGCTGAGTACCGTGATCGAGCTTCATGCGCCGCCATCGACTACGACGCTCCAGCGGGTGGTCGTGACCGACGCGACCAGGCCCGGTGTGGGTCAGATCTACAACGCCCCGTTCCCGATTCCCGACTACAGCGGCACGCAGTTGATGATCAGCGATCTCGCCTTCGGGTTGCCCGACGTGACGGGTGGATGGACGCGACGTGGAGTCACCCTGGCGCTGATCCCCACGAATCAGTTTCCACAGAGCGCGTTCGACGTCTATTACGAAATTTACAACCTTCCCGTGAACACCCCTTACGAGACCGAAATCTCCGTCGAGCCCGTCAATGACGACCGCGACGATCGAGTCGTCCGGACCGTCTTCACGGGCGAGTCGAGGGCCGATGCAGGCGGCACACTGGGCGAGCTGCGTCGTGTGGAGTCCGCTCTCGAGCGAGGAGGCTACCGTCTTACAGTTACCGTCAGGGACATGACGAACGGTCAGACAGCCGTAACATCGCGAGTCGTCGAAGTCCGCGGATGGGGACGAGGAGCCACCCTCGTTCCCGCGCTACCCAAGACGGATCGTGGCGTCACCTCTGGCCACCACCCTCTGGAGCTCAGGCCGTGAACCTCCCCGAGAAGATCTACACCGAAAGCGAACTCGTTCGCGCAAAGACCACCTCGAGAGTAGTCGGTTGGTTGCAGGGGGCAGGAGTCGTGCTCGGCGCTGCGATCCTGTGGAATCTTCTGGGATGGATACCGGTGGTCATCGGAGTCGGCGCCGTGGGTTGGATTCTGTACAAGATCTTCGGGGGTCCGAAGGAAGAGGATGAGCAGTAAGAGGCCGCTGTGCCTTGCGGCTCTACTCGTCGTCGGGCTGGCGCGCTGCGGAGGAGACCCGATCGCAACCGTGGAGACGGTCGACTCATCGACCGCTTCGTACACCGTCGTTTTCGACGCCACGTGGAGCCAAACGACCCATCCGACGTCCTTTCCTGCGGGTCCACATCTCTCGGGTCTCATCGGGGGAACCCACGGGCCCGGGGTGACCTTCTGGGAGGCGGGCGGACTGTCCTCGCCGGGAATCCGAGCGATGGCGGAGGCCGGTAGCAAAGGTCCGCTCGGGTTGGAGGTCGAGGACGCAATTCTGGCGGGTACCGCGAGCCGCGTGCTATCCGGCGGAGGGATCGGTCTGTCACCTGGGAACATTGAGCTGACCTTCGAGATGAAGCTCGCCTTCCCTCTCGTGACCCTCGTCTCCATGATCGCGCCGAGCCCGGATTGGTTCGTCGGCGTGCAAGGCGTTTCGTTACTCGACGACGGAACCTGGGTGGACAGCCTGGTCGTGGATTTACGCGCCTACGATGCAGGGACCGACAGTGGCGTGACTTATACGTCCGCCAATGTCGAGACAGTCCCGCCGGCACCGATCGTTCAGATCACGGAGAGCCCGTTCGATGTCACGGCGGCTGTGGGGACGTTCACCTTCTCGAAGAACTGATCCGCGAATCGCGAGCCGCCTAAAGCGCTAGTTGCAGGTGAATGAGCTTCGCTCTCGCACCCACGAAATCGCTCTGCAGCAAACAGTCTTTGGTGGCCTCACATGCTTCGCGCACCTTGACCGTGTCCTCCTCGGTTGCACCCCGCTTCCAGTCATTGAACTGAAGCCAGATACGGCTGTTCAACTGTCCCACCAGTAGTTCCGTGTCGTCCTTCGACTCAGCCCGATTGATCGCTCTTTGCCACTTGCGAAGATGCTTGTAGGCGAGTCTGCGGGCTTTGTTGCTCACTGTGGGCCTCCTCAATTGATCTGCTCACCCGACGAGCAGGTGATCCCACTCGCGCAGAGGATCGCGCCGATGAGGACGGCAGAGAGAACGCCGACGGCGACGATCGTCTGGGGTGCGTTGATCTTCCTCGCATCGATCTCTGAGATATCCGCCACACCTACCCGGAACCGGACGGCACCCATCCTTCCATTGGGACGCATGCCGAACGTGGTTCCTGCGATCGTGTCGCCTTCTATGCGGGGATTCGACACCTCAATCCACTCGCCGATGGCATCACGAAAACGAATCTTGTACGGGTCTTCGACCTCGATGAACTCGCGAGGACTGAAGGCACAGCAGGAGCACTGCCACCGGCCGCATTCGAGATACCGACATCTGCAAGATTCCATTGGGCGAAGAGGTTTCGGCCCCATCATCGGTCGTGAAGCGATGTCGCGCCGTGGGGATCTAGCAGACAAGGCGTGTGGGGAGTCCCGCCACAGTGGGCCGTGAGAACGGAATCGGCCAGCCCCACAGGAGAAAGTGGCTTCGCGTATGGGGTTGGATGCGGAAAGGAGCCACTAACGCAGAGCCGCGAGGGCCGCTTGCCCGTCAAGATCTCAGTCCTGTCCCGTGCACGGGCTACTGAGGAGGTAGAGGAAGAAGTCCCGGTGATAGGTGCGCAGATCCTCCGGGTTCGCCATGGATCGCGTCGTGAGCCAGTCCAGCAGCTGCTGGCGGCCTTCGTCGTCCTCGGGCGAGGCAAGATAGACGCTCCAAACCATGGCGAACTGGGCGGCCGACATCGTCGTTTCGATCCGGTTCCCGCCCCGCCGCTGGTCGTACTCGTTCATCGCGTATGTAGACCAACGTCCGCCACTCAGGTTGCGAGTCGTCGAAGGATCGGTCTGCCGAACGAGTTCATTCCTCCATCGTTCAACCCTGCTGGAGGAGCGTCCGTACAAGTGTTCGCGTCTGGTGAGATCCGACGCCCGGAGAGCGGCCTCAGCGCGAGATCCCTCGGCCTCCTGGGCGGCGCACACCACGTCGCCCGTCGCGGCCAGAAGCTCACTCAACCGTCGGCGAGTCTCCTCCACCGCATCGCCGGCTGGTTCAGGTCCCGCGTGGGCGCACGCGCCGGCCTGAAGCCCGACGAGAATCAACAGGCCCACGAATCGGAGCCCGGAGATGTGGTAGGGGCCTTGCTGGGATGCGTTGGGGCGGGTGATTGGGTCTTGGTCAGACATGCGCTCAAGATGCGGCTCCGGTCAGGACACCGCGAGGGAGTCCCGACTTGTCCCTATCATCAGAGGCGCCGCTCGGATTGAGCTGCGGTCGGGCTGCGCCCGATCCTCGCTCCTCTCGCGGGGAACCGGTCTGGTCTCCGATGCCTAATCTGGCCGCTCGAGTCGAACCTACGGTTCTGCCGTGCGCTTTGCGCTCGGCGCGTGCTCGTTCCACGAGCCCGCGAATCCGGGCGGCGCCCTCACCTACGCGAAAGACCCCGGCCATGTGGACCGGGGTCTTCCTGTTTGCAATCCCACGAAAATTAGAGGCGCCGCCCGGATTCGAACCGGGGATAAAGGATTTGCAGTCCTCTGCCTTACCACTTGGCCACGGCGCCAGATGTGCTTCGGGGCGGGCAACTTGCGCTGCCGCACCCCGAAACACGGCCTAAAACCTAACGTCCGCCCGGGGCGCGACAATAGTGGAGTACCTGCCCCTTGCGCGCTTTCGTGTCGGCAATGCAATTGACTCGACGAGGACTGTGGATGCTACTTGGAGCATCACGGGACTGCCTCGATACGATTCCCTAGGAACGCCTTGCCCACAGCTGCCTTCGTTCTGTCTCTAGTTTCGACACTTGCGGCCGCTGATACGGTGTCGATTCGGGTCGGGTCGCCGAGTTCCGTGGCATGTGAGCGGTCGAGTGGATCGGCGGGCGCGTGTACGCTGACCGCGCTCCGGCTGGTCTCGACGGACGAACGGCCGGAGATCGATGGTCGTCTCGATGAAGAGGCATGGCTTCGTGCGATCCCCGCGGGCGAATTTCGCCAGTTCGCGCCGAACCCGGGCATGCCGGCGAGCGAGAACACCGAAGCGCGCGTGCTATACGACGAGGACGCCATCTACGTCGGCATGCGCATGTACGATCGGGATCCGGAGAACATCCGTGCCCAGTTCGTTCGCCGCGACGACCACAAAGCGGTATCGGACTGGGCGCACGTGTATTTGGACAGCCACCACGATCGACGCACCGCCTTTCACTTCGCGACCACACCGACGGGAACTCGGGTCGACATCCTCCGATCGCAGGATTCGAAGGAGGACGTGGCGTGGGACGCGGTGTGGGACGTGAAGACCTCGGTCGATTCAGAGGGGTGGACCGCCGAGTTCCGGATCCCTCTATCGCAGCTCCGCTTCGGCACCAGCGGCGACATGACCTGGGGCGTGAATTTCATGCGTCAGATCGCACGGCGGTCGGAATCTGCTCACTGGGCGGAGATCCCGCCCGAGTCGGGTCGCTTGGTCTCCCTCTTCGGTGATCTCGACGGACTCGACGGACTACAAGCCCCTGCCCGACTCGAGATCGTGCCCTATTCGGTGGCGCGCCTGCGACGGGAGACTGTCGACCCGAATGATCCGTTCCGAGAGGAGAACGATACCTGGGGGACGATGGGTCTCGACATGAAGTACGGCCTGACATCGGCACTCACCTTGACCGCCACGGTCAACCCCGACTTCGGTCAGGTCGACGCCGATCCCTCACGGGTGAATCTGGGAACCAACGAGAACCGGTATCCGGAGAAACGTCCGTTCTTCTTGGAGGGAGCCGAAGTTTTCAACTTCCGCCTCCCTCCGGAAGGCGAGGCGATGTACTCCCGGCGGATCGGTCGCCCACCGCAGCGACGTGCATCGGCACCCTCGGGTGGTTTTGTCGATGCCCCAGAAGCAGCCCGGATCATCGGTGCCCTCAAGCTCTCGGGAAAAACCTCTTCGGGGTGGTCGATCGGGATCCTCAACGCGGTGACCAATCGCGAAGAGGCACGGATCGCGGCGTCGGACGGCACGCTCACCGATTCCCCGGTCGAGCCGCTGTCCAACTACTCGTCCGCAAAGCTCGGAAAGGACTTTCGCGAGGGTCGGAGTGGCTTGGAAGCGATTGGGACGATGATGCTTCGTTCGCTCGATGATGACGCGTTCGCGACGATGCACTCCTCAGCATTTGCGACCGGGCTCAATGGCTGGCATCGGTTCGGAGGGTCACGCTACCAAATACGGGCATCGCTCCTCGGCTCACGCGTTGCGGGCTCACCGGAGGCGATCGCTCGCACCCAACGGTCGTTGGTGCATCTCTATCAGCGTCCGGATGCCGACCATCTCACGTACGACCCTACGCTGACTTCGCTGAGCGGCCTGGCCGCGGATTTCGCCTTCAACAAGATCGGCGGGGGGCACTGGACCTTCAGCCTCAGTGGATGGACCCGGACAGCCGGGGTCGAAACGAACGATATCGGGTACCTCACCTACACGGACGTGGCGATGGGTACCGCCACGGTGCGATACAGCGAGTTCTCTCCGGGGTCGGTCTTCAGAAACTGGTACGTCAACGTCACGGACATGGCAGCCACGACCCTCGGCGGCCAGCTCGTGCGCCAGTCGATCCAAACTCGACTCCATGCCCAACTTCTGAACTTCTGGACGGCGGAGTTCGATGTGATGTACTGGGGGAGCAGCGTGTGGCCGTGGACCTTGCGTGGAGGTCCGGCGCTTCGACGGGAGCCCAACACCACTCTAACGGGCACGATCAGTTCGGATTCCCGGGAGTCATGGAAGGCATCCTTCAAGGCGAGCTACCGAACCGAGTCAGAGGAGGTTTCCGAGCGCATCACGCTCACACCTTCCCTCGAGGTCCGACCCTCAAGTCGGATGACCGTCTCCGCCGCTCCCAATTTGTCGTGGAACCGCAGTCTCGAGCAGTACGTCGATGGGGTGCCGCGGCTCTTGAACGGTGCAGCGGTCGCCGGTGGGGCAAGCGAGTACGTGATGGGTCGGATCGACCAACAGACCGCGTCTCTGACGCTGAGGCTCAGCTACTCCTTCACACCCGATCTCGCGTTCGACCTCTACGCCCAGCCGTTCATGAGTAGCGGACGGTACTCGGCGTTTCGTCGTGTCGCGGATGCCGATGCGAGGGACCTCGATGCGCGGGCGCCACTGATCGATGCGGCATCCCTGTCCGAGGCCGGTATCAGGTACGAAGTCGACGAGAATGGCGACGGCGACCCGGAGTACCGCTTCCGCAACCGCGACTTCAACGTCCGAGAGATGAGCACGAACGCGGTGCTTCGATGGGAATACAAGCCCGGCTCGACCTTCTTCGCTGTCTGGTCGTCCGCCAGGAACGATTACCTGATCACGGGTGACATGGACGTGTCGAATGACTTCGACCGACTATTCTCTGCGCCCACGACCAACATCTTCATGCTGAAATTCAGCTACTGGGTGGGCTGAGGGACGGGGCCCTCGGATGCGAAAACCCCGGCGGAGCCCTAAAGCCCTACCGGGGTTTCACATACGCCAGAGCGGGAAACCGGACTCGAACCGGCGACCCCAACCTTGGCAAGGTTGTGCTCTACCAACTGAGCTATTCCCGCATGGGGTGATGCGGTAACGAAGCTAGACAGAACACCAGAGGGGGTCAATGGGGTTTAGGGCCGTGAACCGTGTTCCTCGGATCCCCGAAACCCCTTATGTTGTGCGGCCGATCGCGGGTTTGCGTCTCCCGCCCAACGCCAGATGTTTCCGTGGCCGTCGGACCCTGAAACTCCTCGGACAACCCATGCGCCGCAGCCTTCTCACAGCGCTGTTCACGACCCTCCTGGCGGGGCAGCCGGTCGCGGCTCAACTGCTCGAGCGGGTGATGGTCCCGCGTGGGCAGGTTCGCCTTCAGGTGTATCCGAACTACACCGCGTGGGATTCCCGTTTTGGCCGTGCTCCAGACGGAACGGAAGGGATCGAGCAGCTCGGTGAAGATCTCACTGACCCTACCGCCCTTTCTCTGTTTCCGGGCATCGCCACCCTCCGCAACGACGTCGAGAATCTGGTGGGTTCAGGATTCTCGCCCGTGTTGGGTTCTTCGGAAGGTCGCATCACACAGGACGTGACCCGCATCGACTTCGGACTCCATGTCGGTGTCTTCGATTGGCTGACCGTGGGTGTCGTGGTTCCCTGGGTCAGCCCGAAGACCGTGGTCGACGACTACTTCGTGCCGGATTCGGTGAACGGGAACCTGGGTCTGAACCCCACGATTACGAATCTGGCCGGCGTGAACTCGTTTCTCGCGTCGACGCTCGTGGCCGAGCAACTATCGATCGGAAATGCGTCCACGATTTGTGGTGCAGGTGCGGGGGCGGCATGTGATGCCGCGCAGGCCCTGGCGGCCCGCGCCGCCGCGTTCAACGCATCGGTACAGTCGGCCTACACCGCCTCGCCCTTCTTCCCGGTTACGGGCTCCGCTGCGGCCACGGCCCTCGATCAGGCTGCCGCGGCCCTGAGTGCCGACCTCATCGCCGCCGGACTTGGTGGACTCACCGCGGCGATGGCATTCGCGACGGATTGGCTTACCACGGAGGACTTCTCCTCGCTCCCGTCGATGTCGGGCGCGGGGATCGACGCCACGCCCCTCCGCACTCTGGAGGGCCTGTGGGCCGCGGGAGACGTCGAAGTCACCGCCCTGGTGCGCCTTCTGGACAATCTCACTCCGAATCGGGACGAACCGCTTCCCGGATTTGGATATCGGATTACGGCCGGATTCCTGGCCAGGCTCCCGACCGGGCTTCCCGAGGATCCGGACGTGCTCCTCGACAAGCCGACGGGCGATGCGCAGACGGATTACGAGGGCAGCCTGATCATGCGTCTGACCCTCGGGCGGCATTTTGCGCTCGCTGCGGGTGGGAAGTACGGCGTCCAGGGTTCCACGGCGTTGACCAAGCGGGTGGCTCCCGCTGAGTTGATCATGCCGCCCGTGCTGACGCGGCAGTTGGTTACGTGGAACCCGGGCACCTACGTCGGCATCGAGGTCGCGCCGTCGATCCGGGTGACATCCGCGGTTTCGCTTACCGGGCAGTACCGGTTCTTCCATAAGCGCCGTGACTCTTTCGAGATCTCGGACCCTGCGTCTACGCTGGATCCGACGGTGCTCGCGCTCGAAAGTGGGATCAAGGCCCACCAGGTTGGGGGAGGGATCCGCTACGACACCGTGGAGCCCTGGCTCAGCGGGCTAGCCGGGAACCCCATGGAGATCCACGTGCGGGTGCTGTACACCCTCGAGGGAAGCGGCGGTCAGACGCCGGAATCCACCCGCGTCGAAGCTGGCATCCGGTTGTACAAGCGTTTCTGGGGACCGCGTCGGTAGTAACCGGGCTAATCAGGTCGGATCGTACCCAGCATCTCGCGCGCATGATCACGTGACGTGGTCGAGGCTGGATCTCCGCCGAGCATTCGCGCGATCTCCTCTACCCGAGCATCACCGTCGAGGGCCCGTACCGACGCGGATGTGACTCCTTCATCGGCCCCCTTCTCTACCAGCAGGTGACTCGTCGCCCTGGAGGCCACTTGGGCCAGATGCGTCACGACGAAGACCTGATGCCGCCCGGAAACCTCGACGAGCTTCTCGGCAACGGCGGTCGCGACCAGTCCTCCCACTCCCGCGTCGATCTCGTCGAACACCAGGACGGGTACCTCGTCCACGGCAGCCAGAATGGACTTGAGCGCCAGCATGATCCTGGACAGCTCACCACCGCTCGCGATTCGGGCCAGGGCCATCGGCGCGAACCCTTCGTTGGGCGCGACCAGGAACTCCACACTCTCGGCGCCTCCGGCGGAGATCGTGTCGTGCGAGGAAAGGCCGACCTCGAAGGTCGCGCCGCCGAGCCCCACCGCGGGTAGCACGGCCCCCACGGATGCACCCAGTCGCTCGGCCGCGGCTCGCCGTGCAGCGCTGAGTTCGGCGGCCAGTGCGGCTAGCTGCTCTCGCTCGCCATCGATGTCGGCCCTGATCCTCTCCAGATCGTGGTCGGCGTCGTCGAGGTCGCCCAGTTCGGCCCGGACACGCTGAGCGGAAGCCAGCACGTCGGCCAACTCGGGTCCGTACTTCCTCTTGAGGCGGAAGATGCGATCGAGGCGGACTCGCACCTCCTCCAGCCGAACGGGATCGTGCTCTACCGAACTCGCATAGTCGCCGACGCCGCGCCCCACCTCTTCCACCGCATGAACCACCTCGGACAACTGCTCGAGGGTCTCTCCCAGTGACGGATCGAAGGTCACGAGGCGTTGCAGAATCTGTCGGACTGCGGCCAATCGGTCCGCGACCGAGTCGTCGCCGTCATACAGTGCGTCATAAATCTCGGCAGCACCTCGCGCCAGCTCCTCACTGTGTTGATGGCGTCCGGCCTCAGCCTCCAGCGCCTCGTCCTCTCCGGGTGCGAGCCGCGCATCATCGATCTCGGAGAGCTGAAAGCGGAGGAAGTCAGCGCGCGATTCTACCTCTCTTCGCCGATCCTCACGTTCGTCGAGGGACTTCTGGAGCCTCTGAAGGGTTTCGTAGCGCTCAGCGACCGAGGTCGCCAGTTCCTGCGCGCCACCGTACGCGTCGAGGATGGTCCGCTGATCTCTCGGGCGCAGGAGTGTCTGGTGCTCATGCTGCCCATGCAGATCGACCAATGCGGTTCCCAGCGCTCCAACCACGCCTGCCGTCGCTGGCGATCCTCCCACCCACGCTCGATTCCGGCCAGCCGCCGCCACCTCGCGGCGTAGAATCAGGAGTCCGTCCTCGAGCCGAAATCCATGTTTGTCGAGCAATCGCCCTACGCCTGGCACATGCTCGACGTCGAAGACGGCCTCGACGCTGGCCCGATCGGCGCCGACGCGCACGACGTTTGCCGAGGCTCGTTCGCCTAGAAGCAGGCTGAGCGCCCCGACGATGATCGACTTTCCCGCCCCGGTCTCACCGGTGAGCGCATTGAGGCCGGGGCCGAGTTCGAGTGTAAGGTCCTCGACGACGGCGTAGTCACGAATGCGGAGTTCTACGAGCATGGCCGGGAAGGTAGAGCGTGAGACCGGGACGCTACAATGGGCTCCCGGGCATACGGTCCGCTACGTGGAAGGTCAGGTGCGTTCAGGCGGTCGAGCGGCCCAGTTCAGCTTTCTCCGCATGGTCGTGAAGAACGTCTGCCCTGGCAGCCGGACGAGTTCGAGAGGGCGCTCTTCCTGGCCGACGATCACGTGATCCCCGGGTTCGAGGGTATGCACCACCTGACCGTCGACGGTGAGCTGATGCTCTCCGGTCGGATCGAGCGAACCCACCTGCACCAACTGGTCGGAAGGCACCACGAGCGGCCGCACCGCAAGCGAGTGTGGACAGATAGGGGTCACGACGATCGCTTCGACGGTCGGGGTGATGATCGGCCCTCCGGCGGACATCGAATACGCCGTGGATCCCGTCGGCGTCGAGATGATCACGCCATCGGCAGCAAAGCTGCCGACCTCCTCCATTTCGCCATCGTACCCGATCGACAAGGTCAGTGGCGTCACACGGGCGGCCCCGGTCGTATGGACCACGATGTCGTTGAGAGCAAAGAACTTATCGCTCGTCACTTCACCTTGCCTCGCGATGTGGGCACCGAGTCGGAAGCGGTGCTCCAGGACGGCGCCACCCGAGATCACCTCGTGCAGGCCACCCTCGAGGTAAGAGTCGGGAATCGCAGTAAGGAAGCCGAGGCGCCCGAGGTTCACACCCAACACCGGAATCGCGGTTCCGACGACCAACCGACTGGCTCGAAGGAACGTCCCGTCACCTCCGAGCGCGACGACCAGATCCACAGGGTTCGCCCGTACATCGAGTGCCGTCTCCGGGTCCTGGCCCGCGTTTTCCTCCACTGTTACCGCCAGGTCTCGCTCAGCGGCCCACGACCGAAGTCGATCGACGATGGCGAGCACGTCCGATGTGTGCTCACGATAGACGACGCCGAGGCTCCGAATCGGACCCTCGAGACGGGAGGGGCCGCCCCTGGTCACGCGGTTTCGAGCTCCGCTCTGCTCCCCACCAAGCTCCGGACCCGGTCCGCGATCCCCTCTGGATCGAGTCCGAGTTCGCGCATGAGGATTTCACGCGCACCATGCTCGATGAAGGTGTCGGGAATCCCCAGAGCCGCGACCCGGGGCGGTTGAGCGAGGTCCAGCTCGTCGATCTCACGCGCCATGAAGGCACCGAATCCGTTGGAGACCTGCCCCTCTTCGACGGTCACTACCGTCGGGTGACTCCGGACCATCTCTCCGAAGACCGTCCGATCGTAGGGCTTGAGGAATCGGCAGTTCACGACGGTGCAGCGGATTCCCTCGGCTTCGAGTAACTCCGCCGCCGCGACCGATTCGAACACCATGGTGCCGGTGGCGAGAATCACGCAATCGCCTCCGTTCCTCATGATCTCCCACGTGTGCGGCTCGATCGGCGGTATTTCCGAAAGATGGGGCACTTCTTCCGGGACAGCGGCGCGCGGCCAACGGACACTCCAGGGCCCGTCATCGGACTCGGTGCCGAGCCTCAACAGGGCGAGCATCTCGCTGCCGTCCTTCGGCGCGGTAACGGTCATCCCCGGAACGGAGAGCATGTACGAAATATCCAGCGTACCGTGATGGGTCGGTCCGTCTTCTCCGGCGATACCCGCTCGGTCCATGCCGAATACGACCGACAGCTCCTGGAGCGCCACATCGTGCACGATGTTGTCGAACGCACGCTGCAGGAACGTCGAGTAAATCGCGACCACCGGCTTCACGCCCTGCGTCGCAAGCCCCGCAGCGAAGGTCACGCCGTGGCCCTCCGCGATGCCCACGTCGAAGTATCGATCCGGATGAGCTTCCTGGAACATGTCGGTGGAGGTACCGTCGGGCATGGCCGCCGTAATGGTCACTACCCGCGGGTTCGCGTCGGCCAGTTCGATGAGGCCCTTCCCGAACACCTTCTGATATCGTGGCAGCCCGCCGGACTTCTTGGCGCCCTTGCCGGTCATCTTGTCGAACGGCCCTGAAGCGGCGTGCCACGTCCATGGATCGTCCTCGGCATGGGCGAATCCCCTGCCCTTCTGTGTCAGCGCGTGGACCAGAATCGGCCCCGTCATGCCACGCACTCGCTTGAAGGTATCCACGAGCGAATGGACGTCGTGCCCATCGACCGGTCCCACGTATCGGAAGCCCAGCTCCTCGAAGATCAGTCCGGGTGTAAATAGGTGCTTGAGGCTTTCGTCCATGCGTCCAGCAAGTTCCTCCATCACATCCCCGACCGCGGTCGGAGTACGATGCAGCACTTCCTTCACCAGGCCTCGGACTTTGTTGTAGGCCGGGTTGGTAATCATGCTCGTGAGGTACTTGTTCATCGCCCCGACCGCCGGTGCGATCGACATGTCGTTGTCGTTGAGTACGACGATGAAATCGCGACCTGTGTGGCCCGCGTTGTTCAGGGCCTCGTACGCGAGCCCACATCCCATCGCGCCATCCCCGATGATCGCGGCGACCTTGAAGTCCTGGTCGGTCAGATCGCGGCCGACCGCCATGCCCCATGCCGCGGAAATCGATGTCGCCGCATGGCCCGCACCGAAGGCGTCGTATTCGGACTCGTCGCGCCGACAGAACGGCGCGAGGCCGCCACGTGTTCGGATCGTCGGCAGTTCTTCGTTGCGACCGGTCAGGATCTTGTGGATGTAGGCCTGGTGGCCGGTATCCCAGACTAGCTGATCCCGCGGTGTATCGAAGATGTAGTGGAGCGCCACCGTGAGTTCGGTGACCCCGAGGCTCGCCCCGAAATGCCCACCCTTCTCTGACACGACATCGATGTGCCGATCACGGACGGCGTCGACGACCTCCTGCAGGTCCTCGCGCTTCAGACGTCGGAGGTCCGACGGATATTTGATCTGATCCAGTAGCGACACCCGGATCCTCTCCTTCCCGAGATTTTCAACTTCCGAAGTAAGATACTGGCATGTACCGTGCCGAACAGCCCGCCGTGGTGCTACTTGTCGCGTTCGACGACGTAGTGCGCCAGGGCCTCGAGAGCCGGCGCGTTCACCCCCGCCCCTGTCAGCGCGTCGAGCGCGTTCTGGACCTGCTCGTCCGCTCGGACCCGAGCCTCGGCAAGCCCGTACAACACGACGTAGGTCGACTTATCCAGAACCGCGTCACTCGGGTTCTTTCCGAGCACCTCGGCGGATGCCGTCGCATCCAGAACGTCGTCGGCAATCTGGAAAGCGAGTCCGATGGAGCGACCATAGGCATGGAGCGCGTCTCGCACTCCGGGCTCCGCTCCAGCCGCCGATGCGCCCATTACGAGTGATGCAGCGAGGAGCGCTCCGGTCTTGCGGCGATGAAGCGCATCGAGGTCGTCGGCCCCGAGGGTACGGCCCTCACCGAGCAGGTCGAGCCATTGCCCTCCGACCATTCCCCCGGCCCCGGCGGCCTGCATCAACTGCAACGCGACCGACTTGGCCTGCTCCTCCCGGCATCCCAGGGCGCGACAGGCTGTCATCGCCTGCATCGCCGCAGCCGGAATGAGCTGCGCCCCGGCGACCACCGTCGCATCCTCACCATGTTCGCGATGCGTCGTCGGGCGGCCCCGCCGAAGATCGGCATCGTCCATGCAAGGCAGATCGTCGTGCATGAGCGAATAGCCGTGAATCATCTCGAGGGACACCGCCAGATCGTAGGCGGCCTCGGAAGGAGTACCGCCGCACGCATAGTACGCTGACACGCACAGGATGGGGCGCAGACGCTTCCCGCCCCCCATGAGGCCATGCCGCATCGCGCCGAATGACTCAGGGCTCACACCGGGACGGACACGCGCGAGTGCGCGTTCCAACGCAGCTTCCACGGCCGGCACATGCTCGGCCAGATAATCGCTCAGCCCGGTGAACGCCTCGCGCTGGGTCACGCGTCGTCGATGTCCATGGGCTTGGTCTCGCCCGAGGCTAAAAGCTCTTCCACGCGGAGTTCGGTCTCCGAGAGAACACGCTCCGCCTGGCGTACGTGTGACACACCTTCCTCGAAGAGCTTCAGCGCCTCTTCCAGCGCCACGTCCTCGGCTTCCATCCGAGCGAGGATCTCCTCGAGACGGGCAAGCCGACCCTCGAGGGTGACCTCCGATGCTCCCTGATCGCTCGTCGCGTCGGTCATGGGGTCTCGTCCTCCAGAATCTCGTGAGTATCGGCCGCGATCGTACCGTCGCTGACCCGTAGCGTGAACCTCAGGCCCGGCTCGAAGTCCTGAACCTCCCTCAGAACCCTTCCTTCCGAAGTTCGTGCCACCGAGTACCCGCGCCCGAGGGTGGCGAGCGGTGACAGCGCTTCCAGTCGGCCAGACATGGCGGAAAGGGCTGAGCCACGGCGTTCTGCCAGGCCGCGCATGCGTCGCTCGATGCCGGCTGTCCTGAGGTCGAGCGCCTGCCGGGCCGGACCGAGCCTGCGCTCCACCGATCGTGCGAGAGAAGCGAGCATGCCCGCGACGCGC
Source organism: Gemmatimonadota bacterium (assembly GCA_039585495.1). Taxonomy (GTDB): domain Bacteria; phylum Gemmatimonadota; class Gemmatimonadetes; order Longimicrobiales; family Gaopeijiaceae; genus UBA2589. The sequence continues at coordinate 15,064 of JBDGVT010000054.1, forward strand.
TCCCTTTTTCGTTCGTTCGCCTGCCTGAGTCCCCGGCCGAGCCTCTCGGGTGCTGCGCGCAGTTGCGTCACGAGCACGGCTCGATCCGGCACGACGGTTTCCGCTGCGGCGGAGGGGGTCGGAGCACGTACGTCGGCCACCAGATCCGCAATCGTCACGTCGACCTCGTGGCCCACGGCAGAAACCACCGGGACCGTAGCATCTGCGATCGCGCGCGCCACCGGTTCTTCGTTGAACGCCCAGAGGTCCTCCAGTGATCCCCCACCCCGCCCCACGATGATCACGTCGGGTTGGCCCGAGGCGCACAGAGCGCGGATCGCCTCGGCGATCTCGGTCGATGCGCCCTCTCCCTGGACTCTGCTTCCCGATAGCACGACACGGGTCCACGGGGCGCGACGCTCCAGGACGGAGATGATGTCCCTCAGCGCGGCTCCGGTCGGAGACGTCACTACGCCGACGCAGGCCGGAAACCGCGGGATTGGACGCTTTCGCTCCGGGGCAAGGAGTCCTTCCGTCTCGAGCTTCGCGCGGAGCTTCTCGAACGCGATACGCCAGAGGCCCTCCGCACCCTCCCCTTCGAGACGCCGCACGACCATCTGGTAGTCACCGCGGGCCTCGTAGAGCGTAAGGTCACCGAAGACCCGCACCTTGGAGCCTTCGTCGGGATCCGTCGGGAGCCGCTGGGCGTCGCGCCCGAACATCACGGCCTTGAGCTGCGCCTTCTCGTCCTTCAGGGAGAAGTAGCAGTGTCCGGCGCGCGACCGTGTCCAGCTGCCAATCTCGCCTCCCACCCAGAGCGGCTCGACATTGTCTTCGAGTAGTCCACGCACGGCTCGGTTGACCTGCGACACCGACCAGACCTTCGGTTCAGGCTCCTGCACCGGCGGCGGTTCGGACTCCGGCCCGTCTTGCGATTCCCCAAACAGGTCCAGACTCAGATCGTCGGTCAACGAATCAGTCCGCGGCTCCCGCAGCGAGTGCGGCCGACTTCACGGTGTTGGACAGGAGCATCGTGATCGTCATCGGGCCGACACCTCCGGGGACCGGGGAAATGGCCGCCGCGACCTCGCTCACCTCGTCGAAGAGCACGTCACCACACACGCGGTAGCCCTTCTCGCGGCTCGCGTCATCGACGCGATTCGTTCCCACGTCGATCACCACGGTGCCAGGAGAAACCATGTCCGCAGTAATCATCTCCGGACGACCCATCGCGACCACCAGGATCTCGGCGGTCCGCGTCACGGCCGCCAGATCAGGCGTGCGTGAGTGGGCAACCGTCACCGTGGCATTCCCGCCCGGGGCCTTTCGCATCAGAAGGGACGCGAGGGGGCGGCCCACGATGTTCGAGCGCCCGACGATGACGACGTGCTTTCCGTTCGGATCGTGGCCACTTCGGACGAGCATCTCGACAACGCCCGCAGGCGTGCAGGGGGCGAAGAACTCTCCCGAGTCTGTGGCGAGCCGCCCTACGCTGACGGGGTGGAATCCATCCACATCCTTCAGCGGATCGATCGCTTCGATGACACGGCCCTCGTCGATATGGTCGGGTAGAGGCAGCTGAACGAGAATCCCATGCACCTCTGGATCGGCGTTCAGGCCCTCTACGACGCCGAGCAACTCGTCTTCAGACGTGTCGGCTGCGAGGGTTATCTGGCGCGAGTTGATCCCCATCGCAGCGGCCGCCTTGTTCTTCATGCCGACGTACATCTGCGATGCGGGATCCTCTCCCACGAGCACCGTGGCCAGGCCTGGCGTGACGCCCGATTCGCTGGTGAGGGTCGCGACTCGATCCTTGAGTTCTGCTCGGATTTCCTCGGCGATGTCTCGGCCGGAAATGATCTGGGTTGTCATCGGCGCTTTTTGGTGGTGGGCCCCTGTTGAGCAGAGAATCTAAACCGATCGGGCGCCGCCGAGCACCGGGCCCACCTACCTCGCGAAGTCGACTGCCCGTGTCTCTCTGACCACGACGACCTTGATCTGGCCGGGGTACTGGAGCTCGTTCTCGATCTTGCGCGCTACCGTCTCCGAAATCTGTGCCATCTCACCATCGCCGACCTGGTCAGGTTCGACCATCACCCGCAGCTCGCGGCCGGCCTGAATCGCGAAACAACGCGCGACGCCTTCTTCTCCCATGGCCAACTCCTCGAGCTTCTCGAGTCGCTTCACGTACCCCTCGAGCATCTCCCGCCGAGCACCTGGCCTCGACCCGCTGATCGCATCAGCTGCCGTGACGAGGAAGGTCTCGGCGAAGAAGTGCGGCTCCTCGTCGTGGTGTGCCCTGATGGCGTTCAGGACCAGGGGTGTCTCCTCGTGTTTCTTGCACAGACGATACCCGAGCTCGACGTGTGTACCCTCGTGCTCGTGGGTCATCCCCTTGCCCACGTCATGCAGGATGGCCGCACGCTTGGTGCCCTGAACGTCCAGTCCCATCTCGGCGGCCATCGAGCCCGCGAGGAGCGCAACCTCACGCGCATGCTGCAATTGGTTCTGGCCGTAAGAGGTTCTGAACCGCAACCGCCCCAGGGTCTTCACGATCTCGTGGTGCACGTTGTGAAGCCCGAGCTCGTAGAGCACCTCCTCTGCGGCCTCCAACATCGACTGCTCGACCTCGGTGGCCGATTTCTCGACCACTTCCTCAATGCGCCCCGGGTGGATCCGGCCGTCCTCGACGAGCTTCTCGAGTGCAATGCGCGCCGTCTCTCGCCGCACCGGATCGAAGGCGGACAGAACCACGGCCTCTGGCGTATCATCGATGATCACGTCCACGCCGGTTGCCTGCTCGAACGACCGGATGTTGCGCCCCTCGCGCCCGATGATGCGACCCTTCATCTCGTCCGATGGGAGCTGCACCACGGATACGGTCGTCTCCGCCGTGAGGTCCGCGGCCATACGCTGGATCGAGAGTGCGACGATCTTCTTCGCCTCGCGTTCCGCATCGTGATGGGCCTGTTCCTTGATCTCACGCAGCTCGTTCGCCGCGTCTGCCCGGGCCACGTCCTTGAGCTGCTCGACGAGCTGCTTCTTCGCCTCTTCGGCGTTCATGCCGGCGAGTTGCTCGAGGCGCGCGCGGGACTCGGCCTCACGCCCGGCGAGGGCTTCGGTCCGGTGGGCCAGGTCCTGCTCGCGACCGAGGAGCTGCTCACTACGGCCCTCGAGCTCTTCCTCCCGCGTGTTCAGCCGATCGAATTGACGATCGAGCGCGTCCGAACGTTCCTCTGCTCTACGCTCAGCTCGCTCCGTCTCTTCCCGGCGGCGGCTCTCTTCGACTTCCCAGGCTTCGCGGAGGCGAAATCCTTCTTCGCGACCCGCCAGCTCACCCGCTTTGCGTGTGTTCTCGGCTTCGCTTTCAGCCCGCTGGAGGATGCGGGAGGCCTCGTCCTGTCCCTTCGCCTTCTCTAGTTCTTGTCGCGCCCGTTCACGATTTCGCGCG
>JBDGVT010000055.1:0-16007 GCA_039585495.1 Gemmatimonadota bacterium
GGCGATTTCGACCGAGATATGCGGAGTCCGTGACGTGATCGTGGCCTGGATGCGCTGTTGCCAGCGACCGTGGCCGAACTGGACCATCGAGTACTCGTTCAGGCGGAGCCAGGGAATGTCTCTTTCTTCGGCTGCGCGCACGAGTGCCGCCGTACTCGGACCGAACGCGTTCCGGTGAACGAAGCGGATGTAGGAGTCTCGCTCTTCCTCCCATTCGAAGGAGTCGGGGAAGTCCTCGATGCCCTCGCGCGCCTCGTCCGGGAGCAGGGTCAGAAGTAGCTCCCTGGCGAGTTCCCCGGCGGCGAGCCCGACCTTCGTGTCATCGTACTCAAAGACCACGTCGTATTCGCCGTCGGTGCCCGTCCCGCGCGTCTTTCCGAACGTCACACTCTCGCCCGCCATGTTCTGGAGTTCGATCGCGACGTGCTCGAGGATGTGGCCCAGCCAGGTGCCTTCGTCTTCGGTCAGGGAGCAGTCGCTCCGTGAAGTCGCCACCGAGGCGGACGGAGGGCCAGGCTTCGAGGGGTCCGAGGTCGACCCGAAGGCGGATGACCGGGAACGAGGCGTAGAGGTTGGGGCCGACGTAGGCGGCACGATCGACGAATTTCATGGTGAGGGTCGGGTCTTGGCGTCAGCCTGGGAGTGCCTGCCGATGTGAAGCCTCGCGGGTGTTCAGGTCGAACGACCATCCGTCTACGAGGAAGTGGATCCGGACGTTTATCAGACAAATCGGCTCGCCTTCTGCACGCGCGTAAAGGTTGGAGAATTCGACGTCCGCGGGGTCGACCACCGTCACGGAGCCGCTACCCACGACTTCGAGTACGTCGTCCGGGCCAATGAAGGCGGCGGTGTTCTCATCGAGCCCCAGCCCGACCGCGAACGGATTCAGGCCCAGGGCTGTCATCAGACGTCCCAGACGGGCTCGTTCGGCGAAATGATGATCGACCACCACCCGATTCGTCAGCCCCAGGCCCGGGGCCATCGATACGAGGCCCGCCCGGGGCAGCAGGCCCTCACCGCCAAAGGCGATCATGTGCTCTGACATGAAGCCCGCACCCGCCGACGTTCCCCCGACGTGAGCACCGCGGGCGCTCGCTTCCCGTAGAGCCTTCGCGACCGGCGTGCCGCCGAGAATCGTCGAGAGCCGAAGCTGGTTGCCGCCTGTCATGAAGATGCCGTCAGCCGAATTCAGAACCTCGAGCCAGTCCTTGCGCTCACAGTCCTCCCGGACCTTGAACGGCAGGGCTTCGACATGTCCAACCCCAAGGCGCTCGAAGATTTCTTCGTAGCGTGACCCGGTATCATCCAGCTCCGAGGCGGTCGGGATGATTGCGATGCGGCCTTTCTCACCGCCGCACAGCTCTACGAACCGCGCCAGAATCCGACTGGCACCGACCTTCTTCTCGGCACCTCCGATGGGCACGATGAAGCCCTGACGCGTACCGTCTCGGGTCCGCGCAGTCGTTGCAGCGCTCTCCATGGATTCTGTGCTTGCCAAAGTCTCCCCGGTCTTCTCAGTGGGTTGTCGATCGACCTGCTCCTCAGGCCCGTCCGACATCTTGGTCGGATGTCAGGAAGCTACTGAAAACCGACCCTGACCGAGACCTGACGGGAGCGGGAACATGCTTTCTTCGCCCGTTCGATAGCGAGTGTCGGCTGGATCCGGGAATTTCTCCCACATTCGGGTTGGGTGCGTTCCCGACACGCCCCTGCCGGCTCTTCTGGGTACTTTGGCTCCATCGGACACTCGGCCTGGCAGCTGCCCTCTTCCGGCCTTGCTTCGGAGGTGGACCATTGCGCAGCGACTCGAGTGATATCGTGGCATCCCGCTCCTACTTCCGGTGGGTATGGGTCGTGGTGGGGGTCGTGATCGGAGGTGCGCTTCTCGCCACGCTGGTACCGATCGTAGAGGCGGCTCCGCCGCGTCCAGATGTCGCCGTGCTCGTCGGCGTGCTTACGGCGGTGCTCATGGGTGTCCTGGTCGGGTATCACTCACCTGGAAAGACCATCGCCGAGCCCGCTGTCGCTGGCGCGTTGTTGGGCGTCCTGACCCCGATCGTTCTCCGAATCGGTTTCGGTTTCACACTCGCGCCGGCTGTGTCCACTCTGGGTGTCTTTGCGGGCATCTTGCTCGCGACAGCTGGCGGTTGGGTCGGCGAAATCATGCAGGGAACGATAGAGGACGGGGACCGAGAGTCGTTCCAGTGGGTCTGGGTGGGTGTCGGCTCGGTTCTGGGCGTTCTGCTAAGCGTCTATTCCGTCTTCGTGCTGCATGCGCTTCTCAGTCTCAGCTCGCTCGGGATCCTGATCGCGTTCCTGGGCAGCTTCTTCGTGACGGGCTTCATCGTCGCGTTTTACTCGCCAGGCGCTACCGTCCGCGAACCGGCCGTGGCCGCGTCGCTCGTAATCATGGTAGATGCCATGTTGGCACTGGCCGGATTCAGGGCTCCGTTCCCCTTCGTCATGGTGATGATCGCCTGTGTCCTCGCCTTTTTCATCGCAATGGTGGGGGGATACCTGGGAGAGGTGGCACACAACTTTCGCTTCGACACTTCCTGGGGCGGTACGAAGCGCGGTAGAGCGATCCCGAAACCCGGGGGTGCTGAAGCGAAGCTCGAGGGCTGAACTCCTCGGGTCAGCCTCCCGCGTCCGACTGAGCAGCCAGACCGGCGTCCGCCTGCTGCCGGATGTAGTGCTGCAATGCCACCAGTTCGTCGTAGGTCATGTCCACGTAGGCAGGCATGCCGTCCGGGGCGCGCTCTCCGTCTCGCACGACACCCGCGAAGCGCTCCAGCGAGGTGATGATCCGGGACGAGCGGAGGTCCGGCGTCATTCCGGCTGCCACGGCGCCGGTCCCATGACACCATGAACATTTCGCGTAAGCCGCCTCTCCCAGCGCGGCCAACTGCGCGTCCACCGCGAAGTCCTCCGCCCGTGGGATCGGCACGGTGGGAGGTGGCTGATCCGGGAGTACAGCTGTGCCGTCCAGAGAGAACGCCACGAGTAACCGGGTCTGTTCGCCGTAGGCCCACCCGTAGGATGCCGAGCCCGCTCCGCCGACGGCCGCCATCACGCTGCCCCACCCGACGAGAAGGGCCACGTACTGCTTTCCATCGACCGAATAGGTGATCGGGGGCGCCGAGATTCCTAGGCCCATGTCGTCCGTCCAGAGTTCCTCGCCTGTGTCTGCACGATAAGCCGCGAACGTACCGTCGAGTCGGCCCTGGAAGACCAGATTGCCCGCCGTCGTCATGGTGCCTGGACTGTAGACGCCGGGGAGGCGGACCTCCCAGGCCAGTTCTTGCCGCACCGGATCCCATGCGCCGAGCGTGCTGTACACGCCGTCCTCTCTCAGGCTCGGACCAAAGCCCCCCTCGATCCCGAGGCCACCGACCCACGGAATCGACCGGAAGGTCTCGAGGTCGATATTCGTGTCGTCGTACACGTACGAAGCATGAATCCGCGGGAAGTACGCCAGACCTGTCTGGGCATTGTACGACATGGCATGCCACCCGTGCCCTCCAAGCGGGCCGGGTGCGACGACTGCGTTTCCGTCCTCGTACCTGGCATCCGGTGTCTCGACCGGGCGTCCCGTTTCGTAGTCGAAGTGAGAAGCCCACGTCACCTCGGTAAATGGTTCGGCCGAGATGACCTCACCGTTCGTTCGATCGAGCACGTAGAAGAAGCCGTTCTTCGGAGCGTGCATGATCACCTTGCGCTCTTCGCCTTCGATTTCGAGGTCCGCGAGCACGATGTCCATGTTCGAGTTGTAATCCCAAGACTCGCCCGGTGTGGTCTGGTGATGCCACAGGTACTCGCCCGTATCCGGGTCGAGTGCCACGACGGAGGAAAGGAAGAGGTTGTCGCCTCCATCCGGGCTTCGGATTTTCTGATTCCACGGCGATCCGTTTCCGGTGCCGATGTAGAGTTGATCGAGCTCTTCGTCGTAGGTGAATCCGTGCCACGCGTTGCCGCCTCCGCCGTGGATCCACCAGTCTCCGGTCCACGTTTCGGCAGCCATCTCCATGGCTTCGTCTTCGAAGCCTTCGGATGGATCACCGGGCACGATCCAGAAACGCCACGCCTGGGCCCCGGTTTCGGCGTCGTATGCCGTGACGTACCCACGGGAGGGGCCGTGCTCGGTTCCTCCGTTTCCTACCAGCACGAGGCCCTTGAAGACCTTCGGAGCCCCGGTGATGTACATCGGCAGGTCGGGCTCGATGGTCGTCGCGGACCAGACTTCCGTACCCGTCGCGGCATCGACCGCGTTCAGCCGCCCATCCCAGGTGGCCACGTAGACCTTGTCGTTCCAGTATGCGATGCCCCGGTTGTGGTCCCAACCGACGCGCATGCGGTCGGCGTAGTCGCTGACACGCGGATCGTACGTCCAGATGAGGTCCCCCGAAGTCGCGTCCACGGCTCGCACGACGTTCATGGTCCCGATGAAGTACAGGACTCCGTCGATCACGAGGGGTGTCGAAACGAGCCCCTTGTCGTCGGGGAGTTCGACGACCCAGTCGGGGGAAAGCTGGCCCACGTTGGTGTCGTTGATCTGGGTCAGCGGGCTGAAGCGCTGCTCGTTCGAGGTGCGCCCGTATGCCGGCCAGTCTTCCCTGGACTCATCGGCCAAGGCAACGTCGTCGATGCCATCACTTGTCCGGTCGGCCGGAGCACATGCGAAGAGCGTCGACGCGGCGAGGAGGGCGCCGAACAATGCCGGCGCTCGTGATGTGGCGAGGGGTGAAAAGAGCGAGGACCACCGGGCGCTCGATGACATCATGGCACTCCTGCCTGTGGAGGGTCTGCTGGCGGGGAAGGCAACGTATTTATGTCAGCCGCGCGGTGCGACTCGCGCGATGCAATCGTCCAGGTCCGCTCATTTCCGCTCATTTCCGCTCGAACACCACTCGTCCGCCGAGGATCGTCATGTCGACTGCGACGTCCATGATGTGCTCTGGATCGATGGTCAGGAGGTCCCGATCCAACACGACCATATCGGCGAGCATCCCGGGTTCGAGCGTGCCCTTGGTGTCTTCCTCGAAAGTCAGCCATGCACCGTTCGCCGTATATCCGCGGATGGCTTCCTCGATGGTGAGTGCCTCGTCGGGCCCGTAGACCTCGCCGGACATGCCCTTCCGCGTCACTGACGCGTAGAGGCCGACCATCGGATCAATGGGCAGGATGTCACTGCCGAGCGCCATGAAGATCCCGTGATCCATCGGGAGTCGGATCGGATTGTTGTGGGCCAGGCGCTCTCCATCGAGGTTCGCCGCGTACCGGCCTTCGAGGGTGTAGGTGAAGTTCGGCTGCTGTGCGATCGCGATGCCGTGCTCGACCATCTGGTCTAGAGTTCGCTCGGGAGGAGTCACCGTGAAGTGATTCAGGTAGTGCCGATGATCCGTGCGTGGGTTCTGCTCGAGCGCGTCGGCGAAGGCGTCTACCGTCAGCTCGATGGCCGCGTCACCGATCGCGTGAAAGCCCAGCTGCCAGCCCAGGTCGTGTGCGTCGAAGATCAACTGTCTCAGTTCCGCTTCGGGGAGGTTGAGCATCCCGCGATAGTCGCCCATGCCCCTGTAGGGCTCGATCGTATAGGCTGCGGGGCCGGTGAATCCACCGTCGACGAGGACCTTGATCGCGCCCACACGGAGTCGGTCGTCGCCTGCTCCCGTGATTCGACCGAAGTCGGCAAGTCGCTCCTCACTACTCCACCGAATCTGGACCGTCGCTCGGGGTAGCTCCTCGCCCAGCTCTTCGTAGATATCCTCCCACCGAGCGAATCCCGCTGGACTCTCGCCCGCCTGGATGAGGCTCGTGATCCCGAGTGACAGCTGCTGCCGGAGTACCTGGATCTGAGTTTCCCGAAGCTCTTCAGGTGTGGCCCGCGGCGAGAGTCGACCCACCATGCCCTGACGTTCTCTTATCACCCCATTGAGTTCGCCCGACTCGTCGCGTTCGATCACGCCGCCTTCCGGTTGGGGTGTGTTCCGGTCGACCCCAGCGAGTTCCAATGCGAGGGAGTTTGCGACGCCGCTGTGCCCACCAGCTCGAGTGAGCATGACAGGGTTTCTGGGTGCAGCCTCGTCCAGGTCGGAGCGCAGCGGCCTCCGCTGCTCATCCAGCTCGTCCTCGCTCCACCCATACCCGGTGATCCACTCTCCTTCGCCCATCTCCGCGATCTTCGCACGAACCAGATCCTGAATTTCCGAGATCGATCCGACTCCGGCGAGATTGATGTGCCGTCGTGCGTTTCCGCGGATGTGCGTGTGGGTGTCGTTGAACCCCGGTACGACGAGTCGGCCTTCGAGGTCGATGGTTCTCGGAGCTTCGTACCGTGAGGCGAGTCGTGCGTCCCCAGTAGCAACAACGCGCCCGTCACGCACGACGATCGTTTCATGGATCGTGAAGGCTTCATCCACGATCGCAACCTTGCCACCTGTGAGGATCAGGTCTGCCGGCTCGGCCTCGACGCAGCCCGTGATGACGCAGACGGTACCGAGGACCATCGCGGTCCAGGGGCGCCTTCGTCGTGGACGGGGTCGGGCGGTCGGATCAGGGCACTCTCGCACGAGTAGCTCCTCCAGGCTTGGGGTCTGGCAATGTTCGTCATCGGGGCCCTTTCGACCAGCGTCCGTCTGCCGTAACTCCTCCAGCATCCGCCGATACCGAGGAAGCCATGAGTGATTGTCAGTGGTGATCGACCCGATCGTCATATGGGGGGCCGGAGCCATGGGAGGCTCGATCGGTGCCTCGTTGATCCGCGAGGGTAAGGACGTGCTCTTCGTCGACACGGACGACGCCCACGCTGCGGCCATCCGAGAGCACGGGTTACGGGTGGCCGGTCCCGTGGCGGCGTTCACCGTGTCGGCCCACTGCGTGCAGCCCGAGGAACTCGACCTGGAACTCCGGACGGTGATGCTCGCGGTGAAGGCGCACCACACCGAATCCGCGCTGGACTCGATCGAGCCTCTTCTCGCGGAAGGCGGCGTCGTCGTTTCCGTTCAGAACGGGCTCAACGAAATGGTGATTGCAGATCGGATCGGTGCGGATCGCACGCTCGGCTGTTTCGTGAATTTCGGGGCCGACCTGCTGGAGCCGGGGGTCGTCATGCGCGGGAATCGCGGCACCGTGGTGGTCGGGGAGCTGGATGGTAGCGTCAGTGAGCGAGCCCGAGCTGTCAGCGAACTACTCCGTCTCTTCGACCCCGATGCCTCGACCACCGAAAACATCTGGGGCTTCTTGTGGGGCAAGCTCGCATACGGCGCGATGCTCTTCGCCACCGCCCTGAGCGACGCTTCCATCGCGGACGTGTTGGAGTCTCGAGCGCACCGACCAGCACTCATCGGCCTGGCGCGAGAGGCGATGGCTGTCGCGGTGGCGAGGGGTGTTCGACCGGAGGCGTTCGACGGTTTCGATCCTTCCGCATTCATGCCCGGCGCCTTGGACGAGGAGGCCCACGCGAGCCTCGATGCGCTCGTACGGTTCAACAGAGGCTCGGCGAAGAGTCACAGCGGTGTTTGGAGGGATCTCGCTGTCCGGAAGCGGCAGACCGAGGTCGACGCGCAGATCGCGCCTATCGCCGCGCTCGGCGCGGAGGTCGACGTGGACACACCCCTGACGCGGCACCTCGTCTCGCTGATCCACGACGTCGAGGACGGGCGGCTCACTCAGGGCCCGAAGGCCCTCGACGCTCTGACTAGAGGTTGATGCCCACCATGCGGAGAAGGTCGGAGCCTGCGTCACACGCCTGACACGAGCGGTTGATGCTCGTGAAGCCGACCAGATCGATGTCCGGCTCCAGGTGTCCTGTCCGGATCGGTTCGTCGTGAAGCAGGTCGGTAGACAGGTACTTCTTGTTGCTGTCCGAGAAGATCGTCACGACCACGGCGTCATCCTTCATCTCCGCCGCCAACTTCACCGCGCCGAGGAAGTTCGCCCCCGAAGAAATGCCCACACCCAGTCCTAGACGGCGAGCAAGGTCCTGAGCCATCCGGATGGCATCGCCATCGTCGACCGCGATGATCTCGTCGAGCTTCTCTAGATCGACGATCGGCGGGATGAACTCGTCCGAGATTCCCTGGATGCGATGCTCTCCCACCTGATGGCCGGTCGAAAGCGTGGGGGAGCCTGACGGCTCCAGGGGATGGATGGAGATGTCGGGGTGATGCTTCCTGAGGAATCCACCGACGCCCATGACCGTCCCGCCCGTGCCAACCCCGGCCACGAAGGCATCGGGGGTCAGGCCGTGCGCTTCGAGTTGCCAGTGGATCTCCGGTCCGGTGGTGTTGAGGTGGGCGTCGACGTTGTCCGTGTTGGAGAACTGGCGCGGAAGGAAACTCCCTTCCGATTCTCGTGCGGCGTCCTCGGCCAACTGGATGCTGCCGACAAAGCCACCCTGCTCGTGGCTGACCGGATTGAGCTTTGCCCCGAAGGAACGAAGGAGATTCACTCGCTCACTGCTCATCCAGTCCGGCATGAAGATCGAAACCGGATGCCCGAGCGCGGTTCCCACCGCCGCGAACGATATTCCCGTATTCCCGCTCGTCGCCTCGAAGATCCGGGCGCCTGGCCCGATGGCGCCGCTTTCGTATGCGCGGCGCAGGATGTGGACCGCCATCCGATCCTTCACGCTGCCCGTCATGTTGAGGTTCTCGCTCTTGGCGTAGATCCGCCCAGGCTTCCCTCGGAACGTGTAGTCGATGGCGAGCAGGGGCGTGTTGCCGATGAGGCGCTGGAGCCCGGCGAAGCGACTGGCGAGTTCGGGCGTGAGTTTGGCGGGCATAGGATTCGAATCGGTGTGGGTGCTGCTTCCATCAATCATCGGTCCGACCCCCCATCGTACTCTGTCGGGGAGAGCCCGCGCTTTCCTGTGGGAGTTGGTGCCGCCGCTGACTATCCTCGGGCGAACTCCCGGATGATCTCCCGAGCTCCGGTCACGACCTTCGCCTTCCGCCCGAAGTCGAGCGTAGCCGGGGTATCGGTACTCTCGTGGTAATTGTCGTTCCTCAGGATCGCGGTGTCGCGCAGCATCTCACGCCAACCGAATCGGCATGTCGCGAATCCGCTGACCCGTCAGCGCGAACAACGCGTTGGTGACCGCAGGAGCGATGGGTGGGACACCGGGCTCACCGACCCCGCCCGGTCCGTCTCCGCTCGGCGTGAGGATGACCTCCATTTCCGGCGCGTCGTTCATGCGGACCATTTCGTACTCGTGGAAGTTGCCCTGGATCGCTCGCCCGCCCTGGATGTTGATTTCCCCGTAGAGCGCTGACGTGAGCCCGTAGATGATCCCGCTCTCCATCTGGGCCCGGACGATTCGGGGATTCACCACGATGCCGCAATCCACTGCACACCACACCTTGTGGACCCGCGGCCTATCGGCCTCGACCGAGACCTCGGCGACCTCCGCGACGTAGGAACCGAACGACGCTACGACGGCGATTCCGCGCGCTCGTCCTTCAGGAACAGGCGATCCCCAGTCGCAAGCCTCGGTTACTGCGTTGAGGACACGCAGGTGGCGCGGATGCTCGCCCAGCAAATCCCGTCGGTATTCGTAGGGATCCTCCCCAGCCAGATGAGCAAGCTCGTCGATGAAAGACTCGACGACGAAGCCGGTATGTGTATGACCCACCGAACGCCAGAATCCGACCGGAATCGGGAGGTCGACCTTGGCGTAACGCACCCGTGTGTTCGGGACGTGGTAAGGGTGATTGGAGGCACCTTCCGTCGATGTGGGATCACGCTTTCCGGCGAAGTTGGCGACGAACCCCGGTGCCCATCCCGGAACCATGCGCTCGAGGATCGACTGGGAGGCCATCCGGTGCTCCCACGCCTCCGGCTTCCCGTCGCTGCCAAGCACCGCGGCGAAGTCATGATAGGACGCGGGCCGGTAGAAGTCGTGCTGCATGTCGTCTTCTCGAGACCAGATGACCTTGACCGGCCCTTCGATCTTGCCAGCGAGTTCGGCCGCTTCCTGCACGAAGTCACGTTCCGCGCGGCGCCCGAAGCCTCCGCCGAGGAAGGTCGTGTGGACCTCGGTGTCGTCCGCGTCGACCCCGGCAGCCTTGGCAGCCACCTGACGGGCGCCACCTCCCACGATTCCCAGCGCGTTCTGGAATTGTGTTCCCACCCACACAGTGCAGATCCCGTCACGTACCCAGACGGTACAATTCATCGGCTCCATCGTGGCGTGGGCGAGGTAGGGGAGCTTGTAGCTCGCTCGGATCGGCTCCCCGCCCTCGGCGAAGACCGCATCAGCGTCGCCATCGTCCCGCACCGTGCGACCGTTCTCGAGCGCTTCAGTCTCGAGGTGGGCGAAGATGGCGGCATCGTCGAGAGAGCTGGCCGGGCCTTCGTCCCATTCGACGATGAGGGCATCTCGAGCCGCCTTGGCGTTCCAGTACCCGTCCGCGACCACCGCGACTCCGCTCGCGATCTGAACCACTTCATCGACGCCAGGCATCGCGAGCACTTCGGTCGGGTCGAAGGAACGCACCGAACCTCCGAACACCGGGCACCGGGCGACCATCGCGATTCTGGCGTCGGTGGGTCCGGCGTCGATTCCGAAGACGGCCTGGCCCGTGACCTTCATCGGAATGTCGAGGCGCGGGGCTGACGTGCCGATGAGACGGAAGTCGGCGGAGTCCTTGAGCGTGACCTCCTTCGGCACCTCGAGGAGTGCGGCCGCGGACGCCAGAGCCCCGTAGGTCAGGATCGAACCATCCGGCGCGATCGCGGTCCCGTTCGCCGTCTGGATCTCTTCAACGGGGACGCCGAAGTGCTGCGCAGCTGCCTGGCGAAGCATCAACCGCGCCGCTGCGCCGGCTTCGCGTAGAGGCTGCCACGACTGGACGACGCTCGTGCTCCCCCCCGTGACCTGCGTGCCCCGCGCGGCACCGTACGCCGGGTGAGCCGGAGCGAACTCGAACGAGACCTGCTCCCACGCGACATCGAGCTCTTCGGCCACGAGTTGGGGAAGCGCCGTGGCCACGCCCTGGCCCATCTCGGACTGACCGACGACGATCGTGATCGGCCCGTCCGTGTCGATTCTCAGGAAAGCGTTAGGGGCGAACGTCGCATCGGTCGGTGGGACGCCTGGGCCGGACATCACCTTGTAGGTCACGCCGAGTGTGAGGCCCGCTCCCGCGACCACGCCGATCTTCACGAAGGTGCGCCGGCTGACTCCTTTCTTCTCTTTCTCGTCGGACGAAGAGCCGCTCGTCGGAGTCCCTGACTCTTCCTGTCGCGCGCTCATCGGTCTTCTCCGCCGGCGCCGGCGTCATCCGTCGCGCCGGCGCCCGCCTGGAATTCAGCGGCGAGGTGGATCGCTCTGCGGATCGCGGAATAGGTGCCGCATCGGCAAACGTTCCCGGCCATGGCGTTATCGATGTCTGCGTCCGTGGGGTTGGCTTTTTCGGTGAGCAAGCCTGTCGCGGCCATGATCTGTCCCGACTGGCAGTAGCCGCACTGAGGAACCTGCTCCTCCACCCATGCGAGCTGCACGGGGTGTGTGCCGTCCGAGGAGAGCCCTTCGATCGTGGTGATGTCCGCATCTTCGATCTGCCCGACCGGAATCCGACACGAGCGGAAGGGCTGGCCATCGATCAGAACCGTACAGGCGCCACAGTATCCACCACCGCACCCGAACTTCGTACCCTTAAGGCCGAAGGTTTCGCGCAGGACCCAGAGCAGTGGGTGATGGTCCGGGACGTCCGCTTCGCGGGCCTCTCCATTAACGATGAACCTTACCATGGCGGTTGCCTCGATCATGATCGGATCCGAAGCCCACATCATAAGGTTTCGGTTGTCGACTCGCTGCGCACCCGCTTGAGCGGTCCCGAGGGGAGGCCGTAGGTTGTCGGCCCGTCGTGCGCCTTCTGGCCACGACTCGACCCGGTCGACGGACCCGCGTGAATGGCCAAGCTCAACGCCGATGGCGAGGAAGGCGTCTCGCTCTTTCCGATGTTCAACATTCTCGCCTGTACCCTGGGCGTGATGGTGTTCGTCCTGGCGACGGTCGCATCGGTATCGCTCGGAGCGGACAAGGCGGTCGAGTACGCCGGGCCGGAGTTCGAAGACGAGATGCAGGGACGTGTGCCGACCTGGATGGAGTGGGACGGGCGGACCCTGACGGCCCTTCCTGAAGGGACGCAGGTGACGTTCGAGCGTGATCTCAGGGACATTCTCACCTTCGATGCGACGTACACGTACCTGTTCGATCAGATCGTCGGAACGCCGATGGGTGCTGAGATCGCCGCGATTTCCGGGGATCCGGATCGCTATCTGATGTTGCTCGTGCGGCCCTCCGGCTTCCGGACCATGCCCGAGCTCCGGGGCTACATGGAGCTGCTCGGCATCGACGTCGTGCCTGAGCCGATCCCTCAGGACCTCCGTCGGATCCAGGTCCAGTAGAGCACATGTACAGAAAGCCGAGACACAGCGGAGGCGCAGATATCCTCGATCTGGACTCCCTGATGGATATCCTGTCGTGTCTCGTCGGAGTCATGCTGTTTCTGGTCATCTACACGGTCCTCGAACTCGGATCGGTTACCTACGAGGCCAGCATCCCGGTAGTGCGGCAGGCTCCTCCGGGCAGCGAGCGCGTGGTCGTAGTCGCGGACCAGGGAAGGGTGCGGGTGTTGGATGCGCGCGGTCCGCTCGAGCAACTCACGAGCGGTTTCGAGATCGTGCGATACGAGGAGGTGCCGGCGTTCGTCGCGGATGTGAATGCGCGGGCGCCCGCGGATTGGCATTTCTTCTATTCACTGGTCTTCGACAACCGGATCAGCGCGTTCGGGAATCCGATTGGCGCCATCGACCTCCTCGTCGAAGAACGCCCCGGTGTCGTCGGGGACAGTATTCACCAACTCGATGCCAACTCGCGCTTCGCGGCGTCGCTGGGAGCACTCGACCCTCAGGAGGTCTGGCTTTCGTTTGCGGTGGACACCGAGAGCGTGGAGGTTTTCCGCGTCGCTCGGGAATTCGCTTCAGCCCGGGGATTTGCCACGCGGTGGGATCCAGTCAGCGTGGACTTTCCCGTGACCCATATTCTTGCCGAGGGGGGTGCGGAAATCCTGCTCACCCCGCGAAGCACGCTGACCAAGCCCGACCGATGACCGATCGGCCGAGGCTCGGACAATCCGACATCCGTTACTGGAGGCCCTAGATGGGGCACTGTCCAAAATGTGGAACCGACGTCACGTCTGGTCAGGCGACGTGCACCAACTGCGGCACTGACCTCAGTGGCGTGACGCTCACCTCGCACCCGGCCCCTGCGGGCCTTCCCCCGGTGGACGACCGGTCTGCTGCCGCCCAGGCTGCTGCGGCACAGGCCGTTGCGGCGCAGGCCGTTGCGGCGCAGGCCGCGGGATCTACGCCGTCCGGTCAGGCCGTGCCTGCGGCGAGGCGCGCGAGGCGCTCGGGTGGGTCCACTGTACCAGCCATGGTCGCGCTGACGCTCAGCCTCATCATGCAGTGGTTGGTCGGCTCGGTCATACCGACCGAAGCGTACCTGCACCGCCTGTTCCGGCCGGAGGGCGGTTGGGTCATGAGTCTGGTGCCCGGGCTCATCGCGTTCGTCCTCTTTTGGACGCTAACGGACCTGTTCCTGAAGTTCCGCTTGGGCATAGTCACCGACCGTGACCTCAGACGTCCCGACATCGTCCAGCTTCCGCAGCTCGTCTCGAGGGAGCCGGCCAGTGCGACGCTTCAGAGGCTTCGTACGTGGGATCGGGCTTCGCTGGCCAGGCCGGTGGGGCGACGAATTCTCTGGGTGGTGCACCACCTGAACGCGACGGAAGCGCAGCGGGCGCACGAGCTCCTTCGTCACCAGTCGGACCTCGATGCAGACTCCGCCGCATCCAGTTATCGCACGGTGAAGCTCTTCATCTGGGCGATGCCCATTCTCGGCTTCATCGGCACTGTTCTCGGGATCAGTCTCGCGGTCGGTGGCTTCTCCGAGTTTCTCGGGACGAGCGTGAGCATCGACGAAATCGACCGAGTGACCGAAGAGCTCGGAAACGTCGCTTCCGGATTGTCTTTTGCGTTCGACACCACGCTTCTCGGCCTCCTGGCTGGACTCGTCGCCAGCGTGGTGAGTTCGAGCGTGGAGAAGCGCGAAGAGCGAATGCTCACGCAGTTGGACGAGCTCGGACTCCGCATTCTCGAGAGTGCTTCGCCTCCACCCGTGGCCGCTCCGACCGCGGCTGTCGTGTCGCCGGGGGGAGCACCGGGTGCCGAGTTCGACGAGATGATGCAGGATCGGCTCCGCGATTTGTCGACTCAGATGGACGCCTTCACACGGTCCGTGCAGTCCGGCCTCGATGGATTCCTCGTGGAATGGGCCAAGCTTCCGCCTGAAATCGAGAAGGTCACAGCCGATCTGATCGGCCTGCGTCAGCATCTGTCTTCTGCTGCCGGAAGTACGGACCGACTCATCTCCGAGACGAGCACGCTCATGGAGGGCCTCGCGGAGGTATCCTCCAGGATCGGAACCGAACTCGAGGAGTCCATCGGCTCGGTCGGCAAAACCGTGGAAGGTCTCGAGAACAATCTCGCAGGCATCTCAGGTGGGCTCGGCGGATACATGACCAGGATGGAAGAGGCGAATCAGCGGCTTGCTGAGGCGATCAACCAACTTGCCCCGGTGCTGTCTCGGCTGTCCGGTCCGATGGAGGTGAGTCTGACGCCGGTTTCGGCGCCGCGAACGGACGGTGGCGGCGGGTCCTAGGGATTCCGGCTCCCGGTCAAGCCATGTCGAGGGCGGGACATGATCCGTGTCGATCCGCTGCCGAGCGGCGTTTCTGACGGGCTCTGGATACCTCGCGGTGCCGGGTCTGCGGCGGCTCGACTCGTGAGAGGGCTTATGCGGCCGCGATGAATCAGCGGTTGGCGATGTCCTCGTACACTGCGATCGCCTCGTCCGCCGCCGATAGGAACTCGTCTCGCTGCGCGGGCGTGCTCCACCGGCCGTCTTCCGCGCGCTCCCGCATGGCACGGACAGCGTCCGCGAGAAACTGCGCGTCGTCGGCCGAGGTCCACGCTCGTCCGCCGCGCACCACGTACACGGGACTTGTCTGGGCGAAGGCGTAGCTGTCCGTGACATAACGCGACGACGGGCCACGGGCTCGTGCCGCGACCCACCCGCCGGCTGGAACGTCGACACGCCTCTCGAGGATCGCATGGCGAAAATCGTCGGGCGCTGTTGCCGCCACGACCTCGCCGTTCACGATGATCTCGAGAGCGTCGATCTCGGTGATGGACCACAGCTCCACGCGAACGTCGTGCGCGGTCGGAGCGGAAGCTGCCAGCGAGATCTCCTCGCCCGGTCCACGACCGTCCACATCCAGGAGAACGATGGGGCCGGTGGAGCCGAACGTACGCTGTGCCCGGATCCCGTCGAGCCACCCCTGGAAGGTCAGCGCCCCGTCGAGTTGTACGTAGGTACGATCCGCGCCCGGCGGCGGGTCGCGCCACACGTCTGAGAAGTTGTCGGTGCCTGCCGTGGCCGGGATCCGGAAGCCGGCGTTGAGGATCCGATAGTAGATCTCCGTCGATCGCACTTCATCTGAATACACGGCGCCGATGTCGTAGAAGTCCCCCCTGCCCAGGGCGATATCCATCGGAATCGCAGAGCCTGCGAGTTGTCGCGGTTCGTCGACCGCGTTGATGTACGGATGGTTGTATCCTGCGAGCCCGCCCTGCTCCCGTGCGCCATCCAGATACGGCAGATCCAAAGACGGAGCCGCGTACACGGTCCCGGCCGTCCCGCTGATGAATGGCAGAATGAACTCGTGGGTCCCGAGAATGGAGATGTGGCCGAAGAGCCCCCGGAATTCCTGCGAGTAGCGCAGGATGTGGGAGTCGGTCGAGAGGGGGTGGTCCACTCCGGTGAGGTCGTCCCATCGACCCATGAGGCGTGTCCCGTCCATGTGGATCAGGGCGTTCGCGACGTGCAGGTCCTCGGACTCGGTCTGAAGAAAGAAGTCCTCGTGGCTCAGACCGAAGCGTCC
>JBDGVT010000056.1:0-27776 GCA_039585495.1 Gemmatimonadota bacterium
TTCGGTGGAGCGCAGCACCATCGTCATCGACTTCCCGACGTTGGCGATTGCCACTCCGCTCCTGCTGTTCTTCCTCATCAGGCGACGTGGGCTCCAACGAGGCGAGGCGATGATCCTGATCGCCCTCTACTTGACCTATGTAGGGATTCGGGTCGCCCTGGCTTGATCCGCGTTTGCGCGTCCGGTCACCGGAAGTCCATCCTGTCAGTCTGACGCATCGTGGCAGTACAGGAGGGTACCGGCATGGCAGAGAGCGAGACCTCGAAGCAGGGTGACTCATTCAGCCAACTCCTGGGTTGGCCGCCCCCCGGATTGGGGCGCGTGCAGGGTGACCTCTGGATCGTCCTTCGGAAGATGGCGGTGGCCGGAGGAGTCCTCGTTCTCCCGATTCTCTTCGTCCTGACCATCCCTCAATCCCGTAGCGGCCTGGGGCCCCTCGGAGACGGGTGGTGGGTGCTGTTGCTCAGCACGTTGGTCGGCCTGATGCTGTTCGCGGATGCGAGCATCTCGCTGATCCGGATGCTGAATCGCGTGCGCCGCGCACTCGACGAAGGGTACACCGGGCAGGTAGTCGGCCTTGTCCTATGTGACCGGGGAATGGACAACGGCTTCGTCCTCCAGGGAGCACAGGTCTTTTCATCCCTGTCCGAAGACGAACGAGGCGCGCTGGCGCGTCTCCGGCTCTGGGCACCGATCGCATACCTATTGTCGGCCAGCTGGCTCGTCCTCGGGTTCGGCGTCCTGATTCTCATCGCCGCCCGAGGCGGCCTGTCGCCCTCGGGGCTCGCTTTCGGGACGCTCGTTCCGACCGTGCTTCTCGGTCTCTGCGGCCTGGTGCTTCGTGCGACGGAGGGGACGCTTGTCGGCCGGGCCAGGAAGGCCTGGTTCGCCCAGCCGTGGGCCCAGGATCTGGCTCGACAGGATGTTGCCGAGTGGCGCGCGGCGGGTGTTGATAGAGGAGTAGTCGCTGACGGGGAATCCGGCAGCACCGTCTGGCTGCGGCCAACCGTGTTCGGCGTGATCCTGGCGACGCTCATCGCCGTCGTACCACCCGCGACCCTCGTGCCGGCCTCTTCACTCGGAGCGATTCTCGCTTCTGTGGCGGGCTTCCAATACTCGAGGACGCAGGAGAAGGTGGCGGCCGCGGGAGCATACCAGAGCTTCCGACTCGATCCCGATCCTTCGATCTCCCCTGCGGAGGCCGGAGAGATTCTCCACGTGTTGTCCCTCGTGGGGCGGTTAGGGGAGGACGTAGAGGGCTTCAAGCAGCCGGCGCGCATCTACGAGGCGGGGTGGCTGCCCCCTGAGCCGCCGGAAGGATGGCGTGTCGAAGTGCCCATGAACTGGACGGATTCGATCTGGGTGCGGCTCGATCAGGGTATGGCCTCGGAGGACGCGGCGTATCTGAGAGAGGTCGCCGCGCACCCAGGTCACGCGGAGTTCTCACGCCTTGCACGGGCCAGCGCCGTGGATGTGTCCGGCCCGCGATATGAGCTACCCGTGCGGGAGGGTGTGACGTACTTCCAACTGCCGTTCCCTCGCTTTTCGACGCTTCGGTCGGCCGCCTACGGTCATATCGCCATCGCCGCGCTCCATTCGCGGGCTGGGCGACATGACATGGCCGAGGAGGTCGTGCAGGAGGTCATCTCTCTGGGCTTCCTCCTGATGGAGGACTCACCGTTCCTGATCGGCAATTTGGTCGGGGCCGTGATCGTCGAGGCGGGTGCCGACGCGATGCGGCATGTGCTCCGGCGGGCTGGAGATACCGAGCGACTCGCCGTGCTGGAGGAAGCTGCGATCGTGAGTCAGGTAACGGTCGAAGCGATGGCCGCTAGCAGAGGCGGCAGCCGGAGTCCGCAGGCGTTTATCGAGAACACCAGGGCAGTAGCCAGTAACGCGGGTGCGGTCCGTGGGCTGAGGTGGGAGTTCATGCACCTCGCGGCGGTCGTGACGCCCTGCCTGAACATGCGAAACATCGTATTCGGGTCGGGCGACACGTATGACGAATGGCTCGCAGGCGTGCGTTCGTCTCTCGTTCGCTACGACTCGGACGCCATACTCTTCGATCTCGCGGCTCAGGGCCTCGGTCCTGAAGCCCGAGATGCCGGATTTCTGACTCCCCTGCTGACGGCTGCAATGGGAAGCGCCGGAGGTGGAGCGAACTGCGCTCAGGTCGTCGCATCGCTGCCCGGCATCATGTAGCGAGGGACGACGACCGGTTCGGGGCAGCTTCGACCTGGTTTTGCGACCGGTGTCAGCACCGATTGCCCAGAGCCGGGATCAGCCCTAGCGTGCACGTCCGACGAAGTTGGGGGGGACCGATCGGGTCCCTCCGACGACCGTGACCCACATGACAAGCAACCCCTGGAGTGTTTCATGCGCTCGTTTTCGGAGCCATTACGTCTGATCCCGTTTCTCGCCGCGTTGGTCATCTTGTCGGTTCCGGCGGACGTCGCTGCGCTCGTTCCGCAGGACCCTCCTGCCGAGGACACCACCAAGAAGGCTACCGAGGGGCTGCCGCTCGAGCCGGGGCGTCGACTGGACTACACGGCGACCGAGGGAAGCTGGATGTCGGTCGATGTGAGTTCCGATGGATCGACCATCGTCTTCGACCTTCTCGGCGACATCTACACGATGCCCATTTCGGGTGGACAGGCGACGCGAATCACGTCCGGTATGGCATACGACGCGCAGCCCCGGTTCAGCCCAGACGATGAGCAGGTCGTGTTCATCTCGGATCGCACCGGGAAGGAGCAGGTCTGGATCGTCTCGACCGACGGGTCGGACAGCACCCAGGTGACCGAAGGAGGCAACAACGACTACCTCTCCCCCGAGTGGACGCCGGACGGTGAGTACATCGTGGTCTCGAAGGGGAACGGAAATCTCAAGCTCTGGCTGATCCACGCGGACGGCGGATCGGGCGTTGCGATGGTGCCTGAGCCCGAGAACATGCACATGGCGGGGGCCGCGTTCGGTTCCGATGAAGACAAGGTCTGGTTCGCCCGCCGGGCGGGGCGTCATCAATACAACGCCTCGTTCCCGAATTACCAGCTGGCGGTCTACGATCGTGAGACCGGTGAGTCGACGACCATGACCTCTCGGTATGGCTCCGCGATCCGCCCGACGCTGTCGCCAGACGGCATGTGGCTCGTCTACGCCACGCGCCACGCCGGTGACACGGGTCCACGGGTGAGGAGCGGTGGTTGGCCTTCCCGGTCCAGCGTGACGACATCGAATCAGTCGCCTCGATGGATGCTCTGCCCGGTCTGAGTTTCACACCGGACTCGAGACACGTCGTCGTGTCATTCGGCGGCAAGATCTGGCGGGTTGCCGCCGATGGGAGCGGTCAGACCGAGATTCCGTTCTCGGCGGAAGTCGGCCTCGACCTCGGTCCCGATATCCGGTTCGACTACGAGGTCGAGGACTCACCGACGTTCGTTGCGCGTCAGATCCGCGACGCGGTGCCCTCGCCCGACGGACGGCGGCTGGCGTTCACGGCGCTCGACGACCTCTACGTCATGGACTATCCCAATGGGGACCCGGAGCGGATCGGTGAAGTCGACGACGCCGGCCAGCTCCACCCGGTCTGGTCACCGGATGGTGAGTGGATTGCGTACGTCACCTGGGACGACGCCGACGGTGGTCAGGTCTGGAAGGCCCGATCCAACGGTAACGGTGACCCCGTGCAGCTCTCGCAGCAGTCCGCGATGTATGCCGACCTGGCGTGGTCGCCCGACGGTCAACGGATCGTCATGTACCGAGCCGCCGCACGGGACATCCAGGAGAACAGGGGCGGTTTTGGTGGGGGACTCGGGGCCGAGTTCGTATGGATTCCGGCGGACGGTGGTGACGCGACCGTCATCGGCCCGGTGGCGGGCCGCGGCGGACTCCACTTCACCGATGATCCGGATCGGATCTGGGCGAGCAACGGCCAGCGCGGCCTGGTGTCGTTCCGCTGGGACGGTACGGACGAGAAGGCTTTCGTGCGCGTGACCGGGGCCGCACAGCCAGGATCTACCAATCGGCCGTCTGCGAGTGCCATCTACAAGGCGCCGCGGGGTGACCAGGCGCTCGCGCAGATCGGCATGCAACTCTACGTCGTGACGATCCCCGTGGTGGGTGGAGAGACGCCCGAGATCAACGTCGGAAATCCGGACAACGCATCGTTCCCCGCGTCGAAGCTGACGGAGATCGGTGGCGAGTTCCCGAGCTGGTCGGCGGACGGAGCGAGAGTCCACTGGAGCCTGGGCAACGCGCACTCGGTCTACGACCTCGCTCGGGCGCAGGAAGTCGCGGACTCGCTCGAGGCAGCTGCTGAGGCGGAGGCTGAGGCGGAGGAGGAAGCCGAAGAAGAGGCCGAGGAAGAAGAGGGAGAGGAAGAAGAGGATTCCGAAGAAGAAGACGCCGGGTACAAGGCCGAGGAGCATCGCGTCGAGGTCACGTACGAGAGGGATATCCCCAATGGTGTCGCGGTGCTACGAGGAGGCCGAGCGATCACGATGGATGGGTACGAGATCATCGAGAACGCGGACATCGTCGTGCGTGGCAACCGGATCGAGGCGGTCGGGCCGTCGGGCAGCGTCTCGATTCCGTCGGGCGCGGACGTCATCGACGTGTCCGGGAAGACCATCGTCCCCGGTTTTGTGGACGCGCACTACCACACCCAGTGGTTGATGACGCAGATCCACTCGGAACAGGTATGGCAGTATCTGCCGAATCTGGCGTACGGCGTCACGACGACACAGGACGTTCAGACGGCGCAGACCGACATCCTCACTTACCACGATCTCGTGGAGAGTGGCGACATGATCGGGCCGCGTATCTACCACACGGGACCAGGCGTGTTCTCGGGTGAGAACGTCCAGAGTCTGGAACACGCGAAGGAGGTCCTTTCGCGGTACTCGGACTACTACGGGGTCACCACCTTCAAGATGTACATGTCCGGAAACCGTCAGCAGCGGCAGTGGCTAATCATGGCCGCACGCGAGCTGGAGTTGCGGCCGACGACCGAGGGTGGTCTCGACTTCAAGCTCGAGCTCACGCACGCCACGGACGGGTATTCGGGAATCGAGCATTCCCTCACGGTTGCACCGCTGTACGAGGACGTCGTCCAGCTCTTCAACGCGACGCAGACGACCTACACGCCGACACTGGTCGTTTCCTACGGCGGGCCCTGGGCGGAGAACTACTTCTTCACTCGAGAGAGCCCCCTCGACGATCCCAAGATGCTGCACTTCAACCCGTACGAAGATCTCGAGTCCAAGTCCGCTCGCCGGGTCGGTGGAACCGGCGGGTGGTTCCGCGACGAGCAGCACGTGTTCCAGAAGCACGCGGTCTTCCTCAACGACCTCGTCGCCGCCGGCGGACGGGTCGGCGTCGGTGGACACGGCCAGCTTCACGGTGTGGGCTACCACTGGGAGCTCCGCACCGTGCAGTCGGGCGGCATGTCCACGCACGACGCGCTTCGGGTCGCGACGATCTACGGGGCAGAGGCCATCGGGTTCGGCGGTGATATCGGCACGCTCGAAGCCGGGAAGCTCGCAGACATCGTCATCCTCGACGCGGATCCGCTTCAGGACATCCGCAACGCAAGCGCGATCCACTCGGTCATGAAGAACGGCCGGATCTACGACGGAGACACATTGGACGAGACGTGGCCCCGTCAGCGGGCGCTACCGCACTACTACTGGATGGACCAGGCTCCGGTCAGCGTCGGCGCCGGTATCTCGGGCGGCAGGTAGCACCTAAACGCTCCGCACCTCCCGGCACCGGGATGGTGCGGAGCGGCCCGACGCCCAGGAGCGTCCGTTCCGCAACGTCATGTCTCTCAGGAGTGCGGCGATCTTCACTCCGCCACGAAGCGGGGCAGCGCGGGACTGAGGTGCATCAGGAGGTTGTACACACCCGGCCCGGTGGCGGCGGCCACGCGGTCCGGTTCGATGTCAGGGTGGTCCGGTCCGAGGATGGTCGCGATGTCGCCTACCCGCACGTCCGTTTCACTGCCGAGCTCGATGATCGTATGGCTGGCACTCACCGAGCCTACCACCGGGTAGGTCCGGTCGTCGATGAGGATCCGCCCGCCGTTCACCGCTGTCCCGGGCACGCCGTCTACGTGCCCTGCCGGAATGGTCGCGATCCAGGTCGGTCTCTCGGCAACGTAGTTCCGTCCGTAGCTCACGCTGTCCCCCGTCCGGAGTTGCTCGACGCGGACGACCCGAGCCCTCAAGCGGAAGGCGCACCGAAGGGCGGCCTTCTCGCGCTGGGCGTCTGCGTCGTTCGGGTACGATCCGAACAGGGCGATCCCAGGCCGCACGAGGTCGAGATGCGCGCCTGGGAATTCGTAGACCGCTCCGGAAGAAGCTGCGTGCAGGGACCCCAGTTCGACCCCGGCGGCCCGGGCGTCCGTTGCGAGCCGCTCGAAGCGATCGAGCTGTTCGATGTCGAAGTCGGGCTCCTCGGTGAACGCCATGTACGTGCCCGTCAGGCGCAGGTCGTCGCGAGCACCCAACTCCTGCAGCCAGGGAAGTGCACGATGGTACGGCATCCCCATTCTGCTCATTCCCGTGTCGACGTAGACCTGGGCCTCGACGGGACGTCCCGTCGTCTGCGCCATCTGCGCGACCCGGCGGACGGCATCGTCCGTGTATAGCGAAGGCTGCACGCCCGCCCGCACCAATTCAACGCCGTCGGAAGGTGTGGTCATACCCATGTGCAAGACCGGCTTCCCAATGCCGGCGCCCTTCAGTTTGAGGGCGGCTTCGGTCTTGACCACCGCGAAACCGGCGACCTCGTTCATCGGTTCGAGAATGCGCGTGGTGGTGACCAGGTCGAGGCCGTATGCGTTGTTCTTCACAACAGCCAGAATCGGACGTCCACCGCTCAGGCGGCTCACCTGCGCCACGTTGTGCGCGAGTGCGTCGGGGATCACCTCCACCCACGGATCGAAACGGTCCGTAGGCAGAACCTGGACGCTAGGGGAGGAAGCGGGCGTCGAATCCACCGTCTCGCGGGCCATGAGCGAAGCCGGCACGATGCCGGCGGCCGTCGTACCCAGGAACGAACGTCGAGACCAGTGCATTCGTCGCCCCCGTCGATGAGAAGCCCGGAGCCGGCCACGCGCGGCACGCGGTCGGGCGCTCGGGCATGTTAGTCATGCGGATCAATGTGCTACGTCAGGAGACGTATGGTTAGGCCCGCCGGCCGGTCCTGATCTTCCGGGGAGAAGGCTCATTTCAACTCGGAGGTGACTCGATGCGTATATCCATCTTAGGTCTCGGCTTATTCGCGATCGTGATGGTGGCATGTGGCGACAGCCCAACGGAGTCCGCGGCTCCATGTACCGACGATATTGGTTCGGTGGCCGTTTCGGTCGGTGCCGACGCTCAGCCCGGCGTCAGTTGGGATCCGTCCTGTGGCGTGGCAATGCTCCTCATCGAAGAGGGAGGCAGCGACCAATGGCTCATCACGACCGACGACTCGACGTGGGATGACGCGGCTCGAGCAAACCGGATTGTGCCACCGGTCACGTACGGCGCGGTGCCCGCAAGCGCGACCCAGTCAGGTCCCGCCGAGACGCTGGTTCGTGGAGTCGTGTACGAGGTCATCCTCTGGAGGATCTTGCCCACCGGCAGCACCGCTGCGTGTCAGCAGCAGCACGAGAACATGTGCCTGCTCGCGGTGCACGAGTTCACGCACTGAATGGGCGGAGAGGGTTTGTCAGGAGCGGGGTCGACCGTGGGGAGGGATTCCCACAGATAGTTCAACCCGTTCCTGACAGCCCTTTCCTCGTCCAGCGTACATCTTTATGTGGGATTGGTGGCCCGAGTATGTCCAACGAGAGGCGCCCGAGTTGAAGGGGCCCAGGAGGATACTGATGTCTGCGCCGCGCGCTGTTCCCAAGACCGATCTGCCGGACTCGGCCAACGATCGCTTCAAGGGGAAGTTCAGGCCCCTGTTCTGGTCATCGATCATTTTCGCTTCCGTGGTGCATTTCGGCGCCTTCGCCTATTGGCCCGAGCTCACTACCGAGGATTTTTCCTTCACGGCCGATGAACTCACGGCAATCGAGCTCCCTCCCGTCGTGGACATTCCGCCACCCCCGTCGCGGATTTCCAGGCCGGCTACACCCGTGATGGCGACGACCGAGATCGACGAAGAGATCACGATCGCGCCGACCACATTCGAGACGAACCCGGTGGAGGCGTTGCCGCCGCCCCCCGCCTCGCGCGAAGAGGTCGAATTGTCCGAACAACCGACATTCACGCCGTTCACCGTGGCGCCCACGATTCTCAACCGTGAGGAGATCATCAAGGCGATGGAGGCCGCGTATCCGACGATTCTGAAGGATGCCGGCATCGGAGGAGAGGTTCGCGTCTTCTTCTTCATCGACGACGAGGGAATCGTTCAAAACGCTCGAATCGATCGGAGCTCGGGACACTTCGGGCTCGACGAGGCGGCCCTGGGGCTGGCGAGTCTGTATCGGTTCTCTCCGGCGATCAACCGCGACAGGCGGGTCCCGGTGTGGGTCTCGTTTCCCATCCGTTTCGAGGTAAATCAGTAGTCACTCTTCGCGTGACGCGACCGTCACCGTCCCCTATGTTGCGGGCCGGTTATCACCAAGACGGAGTGTGCACGAGATGTCGAAACGGAATCTGATCATGGGATGCGCGGCCCTGGCTGCGATCGCCATCATGTCTGTCGAGGCTGTCGCCCAGGACCCCACCCCCCGATTTGGGAGGTGGCTGATGGATTCGGACGCGCCGCCTCCGTCGATCAACGTCATGACCTACGAGCCCTGGGGAGACGGGGGCATGAAGATCACGGTCGCGTCGACGAATTCGCGCGGTCAGAGTTCCGAATGGGGATACGCCACGCTGTTCGACACCGAGTTCCGGCCGGTGACCGGGCAGGAGAACAGGGACACCTCCGTCGAGTTCGTGAATGCGCAGACGACACGCATCACGAACAGAAGTGGGGGACGCGTCACTCAGGTGATCATCAATACGCTCTCCGAGGACGGCAACACGATCGAGAACGAGTACGTGCGTTTCGGAGAGGACGGAAAGATTACCGGCGTCGGCCACGCAACGTACCGCCGGATTCAGTAGCCGAAGGTCCTATCCATGGCTTGCCGGGATCTTCGATTCCAAGAGAGGAACTCATGAGACGTTTCTTCGGTGCGCTGGCCCTCGTCGTCATTTCGGCACCGGTCGTCGGGGCGCAGCAGGAAGAGTCGTACGATTACTGGCGCCCTCAGCGCGAGATGGTCCGGCATGGCCAGCAGGCCGTCCTCATGTGCAACGGTCTGTTTACGGGAGAGCGCACGCTCGACCAGGTATTCGACCAGGAACTCAAGTTCCTCCCGCAGCCTGTCGGTACGGCTCGCGGTGGCGACTACGAGGTCGACTGGGAGCGTCGCGCCGTAGCCATCGGGGCTTCCGGCGGTACTCCGATCATGCGGGCCGCGTATCGCGAAGGAATCGGATGCGTCGTCATGGCGCCGGACCAGACGTTCGAGGATATCGCGAGCCTGCCCGAGCTGCTATTGCCGCCCCCGCCTGGGGATCCAGCCACGATCGCCTGGCCGAACGGTGACCTGATCGACCACATCGCGGTCCCCAGCGGGATCGATCCGGAGGCCCTTCAGGCGGCGTCGGATTGGGCATTCGATCGGGAATCTCCCGAACAAGTCACGCTGAGCCTCATGGTCGTCCATCGCGGCGAGGTCATCCACGAGCGGTATGCACCCGGCGTCGAGGTGACGACCAAGACGCGCACGTGGTCGACCGCCAAGAGCATCGCGGTGACGCTGGTGGGGATGTTGTCCGACGAGGGACGTCTCGAGTTGGACGAGCCACTCGGATTCGAGTGGCTCCCCCGCGCCCGTTCGCCCGAGACGGATCCCCGCAACGCGATTACGCTCCGTAACGTGCTCAACATGTCGAGCGGGCTCGAAACGATCGACAACCGGGGCCTCGAATACGCCACCGGATCGGGTCTCTCGTACTGGGCGGGGGCAAGCTCGATCTTGGGCGCACGCAGCCGTGCTTTGATCCGCGAGCCGGGCACCTACTGGGACTACGAGAACTACGACACGTTGCTCGGCGTCTACGCGATGAAGCTCGCGTTGGGAGACGACCAGACCTACCTGGAGTTCCCGCGCAGGGCGCTGCTCGACAAGATCGGCATGCGTAACACGTTGCTGAGTGTCGATCGCTTCGGCGATTTCATCCTGAGCAGTCAGGTCTACACGAACGCTCGGGATCTCGCACGCTTCGGGCTGCTCTACCTCAACGGCGGTGTGTGGGACGGGGAGCGGCTGCTGTCCGAGGAGTGGATCGAGTTCACACGGACGCCGGCTCCCTCCACTGCCGAGACCGGCAATCAGTACGGTGGCCAGTGGTGGCTCGTGCCCGACAACCGTAACGACGTTCCCGCGGATGCCTATTCCACCGCGGGGAACCGGGGGCAGTACGTGGTCGTCGTGCCGACGCACGACCTCGTCATCGTCCGCCGTGGTCTGGATTACGGCCGTCAGGGTTTCAACCGATGGGACCTGACCGGCGAGGTGCTCAAGGCGTTCAGCGCGGTTTCGGACCGGGACTGAAAAACCGCGAGGGCCGCCCCCATGCGGGGCGGCCCTCGCAGTGAGCGAGAGTCCTAGCGGTCGTGCTCGACCACGTGTGAGCTGAGCGCGACCGGCGTCATCAGCTTGAAGATCGGAGCGACCGGTGGGCCGACGGGCTGCCCTCCCCGTCCTCCTCGGCCTCCGCGTCCCCCCGCCGTCGCCTCACTACCAGGGCGAGGGACCCAGGCATCCATCGTGTTCCAGTACACGACGTTGTCTTCGGTCTCGACCTCGAGCATGTGGCCCACGAGTCGCCCGAGATTCTGCGCGGTCGGAACCACATAGGTCCCAGCAGGGAATTCTCGATTCTGCTCGATGACTTCTCCAACCTGGATCCGCGTCACCGCCGCATGGTTGTACTGCCGCTCGTGGGTCACGTCGCTCACCGTGTAGGCTTGGACGTCCAGCGTAGCGGCCCGCACCAGGCGCTCCACCGTGATACCGTGGCGCAGCAGCATCGCTACCGCGTCCTCGGCGTCTCTGGGGAGGAGGTAGGCCCAAGGACGGTCGCGGAGCTTCGTCGCGACGGGCTTCTTCATGAGCCGCGCGCCGGTGACCTGGATCGTGTCCACCGGTGTGTTGGGTGGGTCGTTGAACCGGCCACCCGTCACGAGTTCGTAGTCGACGGGATAGTCCTCGGCCGCGTATTCCATTTCGACCGCAATCTGGCCGTAGGGCACGGAGCCCATCGCGATGGTCTCCGCGCGGGCCGCCTGAACGGTGCTGAGCAGGTGTCCGGCGTTCTGGGCAGCGTACTCGGCCACGGCGAAGTAGCCGAGGTACCCCGCGCGCGCGCCCGTTTCCAACGTCTGCTGCGGTGCCTCGAAGAGAATTCCGACGCTGTTCACCATCCCGCCATAGTTCCGACCGATCCGAACCTGCGAACCTCCGGTGCGCCACTCTTCCTCATTCCCGCCTGTGTAATACCAGGACTTCATCCCCTCGGACTCGAGCTTCGCGTCGATGGCCGGGAAGATCTCGTCGTCGCAGATGAGGGTAAGCTCGATCGCTGAGTCGTAATGGCTCGTGCACTGGTAGTTGAGGTTGTAGGGCCTCGAGCCACCGTTGTGTCCGTCGATGAACAGATGGGGTCGCCATGCTCCGATCAGATTCTTCACGTAACTCTGAATCGACGGGTGCTCGAGCTTCACGTAGTCACGGTTCAGGTCGATGCCCCAGGAGTTGCCCCGCTGCCCGTTCTGACTCGCCTCGAACCCGTCGGGGTTGATCTGTGGTGCGACCAGCACCGTGATGTTGTCGAGTAGTCCGTTCGCTTCGGTCCCGGGGGTCGCGAAGTCGCGCAGGAGGATCATCAGTCCTTCACGAAACGTGCGTTCCCCTCCGTGGACGTTGGCCGCCAGAAGCACGATCGGCTTTCCGAGCGCCATCGCTTCCCACGGCTCCGTGACCTGAGGTCGGCTGAAGACGGCGTACGGCAGCTGCCTCCCTTCCCGCGTCTCGCCGTACGAGCCGAGTCGCATGTCCACGCTCAGTCCGCGGAGTTGCTCGAGGTAGTCCCACATCTCGAGGTGCCGCGTGTGGGCCGAGAAGCCGTTCAGCTCGGCAGCGGTCCGGGGATATCCGTCCGCGATCGGCCCCCACCGTACCTGTGCGTTCGCGGGAAGTGCCGAGAGCCCCACAGCGAGGGCGATCAGCGTAGCGGTTGAGAGACGGAGTGAGCGTCGCATCTGCGATCTCCGGAAGAACATGTTTGAGAATCGAGCGGGCGGGAGCGCCGAGGGGTCAAGACGAGCCGGAAAATAGACTTCCCCTCGGGTGACGGGGAGGGGGCGTTGGCATACGATTCGTACTCTGAACATCAAGGAGGCTGGATGCGTGGTGCGATCGTCGTACGCGAGACCGGTGGGCCCGAAGTCCTCGAATGGACCGAACGCGATCCCGGTGAGCCGGGCCCTGGCGAGGTTCTGGTCAGGCATACCGCGGTAGGCCTGAACTTCATCGACGTATACCACAGGACCGGACTCTATCCGAACCAACTTCCGTTCACTCCGGGAGCGGAAGCGGCGGGGGTGGTCGAGGCCCTCGGAGATGGAGTCGATGATCTCGCGATCGGAGACCGTGTCGCGTATACGAGCAACGGGCCGATCGGCGCCTACTGCGAGGCGCGCGTCATGCCTCGGTGGCGACTCGTCGTGCTACCTCCCGACGTGTCGGACGAGATGGCTGCCGCGATCATGGTGAAGGGGTGCACGGTCGAGTACCTCGTGCGTCGGACGTACCCGGTTCAGGCAGGCGACTTCGTGCTGCTCACCGCTGCGGCGGGTGGGGTCGGTCTCCTCGCTTGCCAGTGGCTGCGTGCCCTGGGGGCAAAGGTCATCGGGACCGTTGGGTCGAGCGAGAAGGCCGATCTGGCCCGGGCGAGCGGCTGCGACCACGTCATTCTCTATAGGGAAGAAGACGTGGCTGAGCGCGTGAAGGACCTTACCGACGGAGCTGGCTGTGCGGTCGTCTACGATTCGGTCGGGCGCGATACGTTCGAGGCGTCGCTGGGCTCGCTGGCGCGTCGGGGCACGATGGTGTCGTTCGGTAATGCGTCCGGGCCGGTCGAGCCGATGTCGCCACTGCTCCTGGCGAAACATGGATCGCTCTTCCTGACGAGGCCCCGCCTCGGCGACTACTACAGCACTGCGGAGGACGTGGAAGAGGGAATGACGGCGCTCTTCCAGATGGTCGGCGGCGGACAGATTCGTCCACACATCGGGGCCCGCTACGCGCTCCGCGACGTCGCCGAAGCCCATCGGGCGCTCGAAGCCCGCGAGACCATGGGATCGACGATTCTGATCCCCTGAACGGCCTCGTTTTCTAGGCTGCAGAACGGGCGCGTTCCCACGAGCGGATCGCCTCGACTTCGGCATTCATCTCGCGGCTCAACGTGAGGTGCAGCGCCTTGACTTCGTCGAGTGACCACTCGAACGACGCGATTCGGCTCGTGACATCCATCAAACCACGTGACAATGCGTCACGCTCGTCTTCGAAACGCTGGAGGCTGGTATCGCCGGAGTCGGAAATCGATCTCGCCAGGAGCTCCGCGTCTCGCAGGGCGTCGGTGATCCCGTGCGCGGTGAGGGGGTCCTTGAAGTACCCGGCATCGCCCACCAGCGCCCATCCGGGACCGGTCGCTTTTCTCATGATGCTCGATGCACCTGCGAAGCCTCGGACTTGCCCAGCCGGTTCTTGCTGAGCGAGATCGGCCGCGAGGGCGGGGGACATCGCTCGTACCGTCTCGTGATGCAGGCGTAGGAGACCGCGGTCGCGCTCGGAGTGGAAGCGACTCGGGGGCATCGAGACGAAGACACAGCTCTCCCCACCGTTCGTCGGGATTACCCCCATCGCGGCGTTGGGAGCATACGACCATTCGTACCCGTTCCGTTCGAGGCCTGGCCAATACCCGTAGATCGATGCGGTCGCATGAGGAACGGCGTAGACGACCGGCGCGCCGACGAGGCGGGCGACCTTCGACCGGAGCCCGTCGGCACCGACGACCAGCCCTGCACCAACCGTGAACACCTCGTGCTCCCCGGAGCGGATCTCCACGCCGATCACGCGTCCGCTGGCGTCCTGAACGACTCCGGCGACCGAGAGCCCGTGCACGACCTCGGCGCCTGCCCTGCGCGCAGCGGCCAGGAGGATGGGGTCGAGCACCGTGCGCCGCGGGGCGTAGAGGCCGTCGACGCCGTCTCTCGGCTTGATCGGGACGGTGACCGAGTCCGGACCGTAGTGAAACGTGGTGGCTTCGATCGTGGGTGTGCCAGCCGCTCGGACCTCGTCGAGCAAGCCCCAGCGTTGCAGCTGTACCACGGCGCCCCGCATGAGCGCGTGCGTCGAGAGAACGTCCCGGCTCACCGGTATGGGATCGACGACCAGCACCCGGAGGCCCTGACGTGCGAGGAGCATGGCGGTCGAGGCACCCGCAACTCGAGCGCCTGCCACGACAATGTCGTATCGGGTGAATTTCGGTCGGGCTGCCACGGTCGATTCTCCTTCTCAGGCGGCGGCGGTGCTGCGCGCCTGCTGGTGAGCGAGGATATGGTCTGCGATCTCCTCGGCGTCGAGTGCCTGGCCGTCGATGAAGCTCGAGTTTCGGCGACGGAGGAATCGCAGACCCATCACGTACAGGCCGGGCTCGGGCGTGACGCCGCCTTCGTGAACAATCTCTCCTCGTTCATCGAAGACGGAGGCGCTCAGCCACGGGTAGCTGCGCTTGAATCCGGTTGCCCACAACACGGACCGGATGCCCTGCTGCGAGAGGTCCAGCGAAGAGGGGCCGCTTCCCACATCCGTCATCGAGAGGGGCGAGGGTGGTGGCACCAGGCCCGAGAGTCCGGCGGCCGCGATATGCTGATCGATCCGCATCCGGAGACGGGCCAGTTTGAGATCGGCCGCCGCCACGTCCTCGACGAGGTTGTCGTCGAAGCGCACCGTGTGCCCGTCCGCGCCGATGGTCCGGCCAGTGAGGCGGATTCCCTCCTCCATGGCGACCCGCAGGTCGAGCGTGCGTCTGTCGTCGCTACCGATCAGCTGGAGAGACGGCTGCGCACGAGAAGCAGTCAGGTCGCGAACTTCTTCGGCCCGTTCACCGAACAGCCCCATCTCGTCCAGCCAAGCCAGGATATCCCGACCTCGGTACGTCCGCGGTAGCCGCGTGTGTCGGGAAACCGACAGTGTCACGGGTCGGCCCGTTGCGTGGATTTCGGAGGCGAGCTGTAGGCCAGTCGCGGACGCACCCACCACCAGCACCCCTCCTTCGGGAAGCTGGGTCGGATTTCGGTACGCGGTCGGCACGACCTGATGCACGTCGGCTGAGAGGTTCGTGGCGAGGTCGGGCACGAACGACTCGTGGCAGTCGCCAGTGGCCACGACCAACCGGTTGGCGGTCCATGTTCCGCGATCCGTCTGGACGATGTACTCCTGGCCGATCCTCTGCGCGGACTCGACCGTAACTCCGGTTTCGACGGGGGCTGGAAACGAGGCAGCGTAGCCTTCCAGGTACTCGATGACTTCCTGGCGACTCATGTACCCATCCGGATCCGGCCCCCGGTAGGCATGGCCCGGTAGGCGGGATTGCCACCGCGGCGTGAGCAGTCTGAGTGAATCCCACCGCTCGCTCCTCCACCGTTCGCCGATCTGCCCTCGCTCGAGCACGACGTGGGTCACGCTGCGATCAGTCAGGCAACGACTCAGCGCCAGACCGGCCTGGCCGCCTCCTACGATCAGTGTGTCAACGTGCTTCATGGGGATGCTCCTGGGCTGATTCCCCGACCGGCCGGCTGTTCGCCGACCGACCGGGGATTCGGGCTCGAATCAGCGGCCGTTGACGGTGACTTCGACCGGCGTTGGGTTGCTGATCACGTCGTAGACGGCGGAGCGTGCGGTGGCCTGGCGGACGATGGCCTCCAGCTTCTCCTGCGGTGCGTCGCCCTCGATCTTGAAGTCGATCCGCATCGCCTGGTATCCGTTCCGAACCTCGTCGCTGAGTCCGAGGATGCCCTGGAGGTCGATCTCGCCCTCGATCGAGGACTCGACCGACGTCAGCGTGACGCCGCGAGCCGATGCGATGTTGCCGATGCCACCGGTCAGGCATGACGCGAGACCCGCAAGCACGAGCTCGACCGGAAGAGGTGCACGATCGTCACCGACGAGTACCTGCGGGTGGTCAGCGTCGATCAGGAACTCACGAATGTGATCGTGATCCTGTCCGGCACCGTAGAAGGACTTGATCGATGTCCTGCTGTACGTACCGGTCTCCCACTTGTTCGTGGCCCGAAACTGGAAGTTCGCCAGTTCGCGCGTCTCGTCGACTGCGTTGATCGTGGCGAAGAGGGTCGGCACATCTACACCGTTCAGTGGGCCGCGCTCGGTCATGGTGGCTGACATTGTGGTATCTCCCTTGTCCGTTTGTGGATTCCCCTGGACTCCGCTTTCCGGACGTCGATGGGGCGTTTCAATCGGTCTCGCAGGGGGATACCGAGAAGCTGTCGGAACTAGCTCATCGGCGACCTCGTTTCGCTAGGATCGCGGCCTCCATGGCCGCAACGGTCACGTCGGTCCGGAACTCGACCAACCTTCGGCCGTGCTCGAGCGACTGTTCCACGGGCAGGAGGCTTATGTCGTTGATGGTCGCCTTGTCTACCTGGATTCGCTGCTCGAGCCGCACGTACTCGGGGTCATCGAGCATGATGATCGTCGAGATGTAATAGTCGTCGTGGAGGCCCTCGAGGCGCGGATCTTCGTCGACGCCGAGCACCTCCCGCTGATAGGCCTCGACGTCACCGTAGTTGTAGTACTCGGGGATGTGCGCGACGACGATGTCCCTGTCAGCCCAGGCCACCCGCAGCTCTTCCGCGACGGCGGCCATCCCGCGGGAATTGCCTCCGCTGTCTCCCATGATGAAGATGTTCGTGAAGCCCTGGGCGGCCAGACTCGTCGCGTAGTCCCGGAGCACTCCTCGATACGTCTCCTGCGAATAGCGGATGCCGCCCGGACTCGAGGCCCGCTCCGGATTGCCAGGCTCGATCGTCACGATCGGGGCAACCAGCGTATTGCCGAAGCGGCGTGCGATCGCTTCACCCATGACCTTCAGGACGTGGTTGTGCTTTCCGGTCGTCAGGTAGGGTCCGTTCTCCTCGACCCCACCGGTGAGGATCAACGCGGTGTTCGTGCCGTCCGCGAGGAGGTCCCTTATCTCGAGCATCGTGAGTTCTTCCATCCACACGTTGTCTACCATCGCGATGGGGCGCGGGAAGACGTTCATGTCGAGCATCTCGCCCTGCTGAGCCGCTGCGATCTGGGTGCACACGGTGAGCATGATGACCGCGAGGGGAAGGGTGAGTCGCTTATTCATGGAGCCGTCCTCGGGGAGCGCGAGAGGTCGATGATGGAGCCGGGTCGTCATTATGGGGCAGCGGGATGGACGCCGAACAGATCGAGGCTTCTTGACACGTCACGTGCTCGGTGGAACCCTGAGTCAGCTTTCCCCGAGGACCCACCCTCACCATTCGGCCCAGTCCTGAGCCAAAGCTCGACTGCGGCCGTGACGAGATAACGTGCGCGAGATCGATCAATACACCTCTCCACTGGACGACGTCGACGAGGAAAGCGACTTCAGGTTCGAGCTGCCTGATCCGGACTCGGGTCAGGTGCTCATCGTCGATGACGACGCGTCGGCAGCCACCCTGAACTCCACGATTCTCGAGACGGTCGGGTATGCGGTGACGGTCTTCGGGCTGCCCTCGGATCTACTTGGAGCGATTCGGGTGGGTGTTCCGACGGTGATTCTCACTGACTTCCACATGCCCGAGATGTCTGGCCTCGACCTGGCGCGAAAGGCGCAGGAAGTCGATCCGGATGTGAAGGTCATCCTCGCGACGGGGAGCGGAGATGAGAGCACCGCCCAGGCCGCGCTCCGCATGGGGATCTCCGACTACATCAAGAAGCCGCCCGAGCCCGTCGCTCTGGCGCGCTCCGTGCAGCGGGCATTCCATGAGCGCGCAGCAGAAGCTCACCACCGGGCGATGGTCGCGTGGATGAAGCTCGAGCTCGATCGGAGGGCCCAGGCCATTCGGGACGTCACCGTCAGTACGCTGGCCTCGCTCGCGAACGCGCTCGATCTCCGCAGCCCCCATTTTCATGGGCATAGCCAGGCAGTCGCGATGCAGTCCGCCGCGATCGCCGCGGCCATGGGGATGAGCGAGGAGGAGGTCGAGGCGGTTCGCGTCGCGGGCCTGCTCCATGATGTGGGCATGATGGCGGTGCCCGATGCGCTCGTCGAGAAAGAGACCACACTCACCGACGAAGAGTTTTCGGTAATCCGCACGCACTGCGATCGCGGAGTCGAGATCCTGGAGCCCATGAAGCATCTGGGAGATTCGATACGATACGTGCATGAGCATCACGAGCGCCTGAATGGCTCAGGGTACCCCAACGGCAAGTCTGGTGAGGAGATCTCTCTCGGCGGGCAGATCGTGGGAATCGCGGAAGCCTGGATCGCCATTGTCGAGAGCCGTGCCTACCGGAAGGGAATGTCGCATGAAGTGACCGAGGCGCTCAGTGTGTCGGATATCGGCGTAATCTGACGATTTCTGGTGGGACTCAGCAGCCGAGCTTTGCGCTGATGTTCGCGCCTCGCGCACCGAACATGCTCGAGTTCGCCTCGATTTGAGTTCCGGCGAATACGTCGAACACTTCGCCGATCTCGATATCGTGGAAGCCGGCGCGGTGCAGTCGAGGCGGGTAGTCCCGGATCCATGTCGCCCCTGCAATGCAGTCGGTCCAGAGGTTGATCACCTCGGTAACGTGCTGCGGTAGACGCCACTCCACGACGATATCTGAAATCCACAGTCGGCCGCCCGGCTTCAGCACCCGGGCGATCTCGCGGAAGGTGTCGTCTTTGTCGGGCGTAAGGCTCACGACGCCATTGGTGATCACGGTATCCACCGAGTTGTCCGCGACCGGCAGCGACTCGGCGTGTCCCCACTCGATCGTCGCATTCGGCGCACCTGACGTGAGGAGGCACTGTTGGGCTCGCTCGACCATTGCGGGCGTCATGTCCACGCCGAGCACGCGACCCCGCGGACCTACGTCGCGGGCTGCGATGAGAACGTCGGTTCCGGCGCCGCAGCCCACGTCGAGCACGGTCTCTCCGGGCGAGAGCCGCCCGAGCCGGAAGGGGTTCCCGACTCCGGCGAATGACGACAG
Source organism: Gemmatimonadota bacterium (assembly GCA_039585495.1). GTDB lineage: Bacteria > Gemmatimonadota > Gemmatimonadetes > Longimicrobiales > Gaopeijiaceae > UBA2589. Next base: position 19,343 of record JBDGVT010000056.1, read on the forward strand.
TGCTTCGGGTGGGATGTCGCGCAACATGTAGCGGGTGTAGCCGAGGCGATCGGCCAGGGGAGGTCCTGAGACGAAGTGGAAGTCGCGGGCGGGGTGGAGCGCGAGCTCGGTATATGCATCCTCGATCGCGGACCGGAGTTGCCCTCGATCGAGCTTGCTATGTCCGTTTCGGTTCCCGTCTCGCATCTGCGTCGTCCCTCGTCGGGCGCGGCTCTGGTTACTCTGGCGCTCGACGGGAATACCGGGAATGTTCTGACACGGGCTCACGGCGGTTCGAGATCGCCGGCTGCCCGAGAATATTTCGAGAAGTGAGGCCCTCCTATGGAAGCCGATGACATCACTCGTCTTCTCGTCGCCGCCGGTGACGGCAGCGATGAGGCCATGGACGAGGTATTCGAGGTCGTGTATCCGCGACTGAAAGAGATCGCACGCGCGCGCCGTCGAGGTTGGCAGGGGGCGCACACCATGAACACGACGGGCCTCATCCATGAGGCCTACCTCAAGGTCGCGGGCGGTGGCACCTCCTTCGAGAATCGGGGCCATTTTTTTGCCACGACCGCGCGTGCCATGCGACAGGTGTTGATCAACTACGCCGAGAAACAGTCGGCGAAGAAGCGTGGTGGTGGTGCTTCCGAGGTGACGCTCTACGACGACGACGCGGTAACCGACGACGCGATGGACGAGTTGCTCGCGCTCAACGAGGCCCTGAAGAAGCTCGAAGCGATGAGTGAGCGGCAGGGTCGGGTCGTCGAGTGTCTGTTCTTCGCGGGTCTCAACATCGCGGAGACGGCTGAGGCTCTCGACATTTCGCCAGCTACGGTGAAGCGCGACTGGGCGGCCGCTCGGGCCTGGCTGTACCGGGAGATGCAGGACGATGGCCCCGGCTGACGCCAGCCCCGAACAGCAGCGCTGGGAACGGGTTCAGGACCTTCTCGGTGAGGCCCTCGACCTTCCAGTCGAGGAGCGAGTCGGGTTCCTCGAAAAGGAGTGCGGCGACGACGAGGGGCTGCTCGAGGAAGTAGCGTCGCTCGCCGCCGCCGCCGAGGAGTCGGACGCGTATTTCGGCGACCTGGCCGACCGTGCCGGCATTACGCTTTCAACCGAAACGGGTGACGCAGCCGCCCCTCGGACGGACCGCGGCATCGAGCCCGTCCTGGACCTCCTCGGACAGCGGGTCGGGCAGTACCAGGTGCTCGAATGGTTGGGTCAGGGCGGAATGGCCACGGTCTACCTGGCCCAGAGGGAAGGCGAAGGCTTCACGCAACGCGTCGCGCTGAAGGTGGTCTCGAGGCGCTTGTCCGACCCTCTCATTCAGCGCCGCTCCAACGAGGAGCGCCGGCTCCTGGCGCGCCTGGAGCATCGGAGCATCGCGAGACTCATCGACGGGGGAGTCACACCTGCGGGCCACCCCTTCTATGCCATGGAGTACGTGGAAGGTCGTGACCTTCTCGAGTACTGCGACGCCAAGAAGCTGTCGATCAAGCAGCGGTTGCAGCTGTTCCTCGAGGTATGCGCCCCGGTTCAGTTCGCGCACGAGCGCCTCATCGTTCACTGCGATCTGAAACCCAGCAACATCTACGTGACCGATGATGGCCACGTGAAGCTTCTCGACTTCGGCGTTGCCAGGCTCATCGACCCCGATGCTGCGGGCTCGGGGGACACCGGGCTGTGGTTTACCCCCGCCTACGCGAGTCCCGAGCAGGTTCGCCGTGAGCCGCCGGGCACGCACTCCGACGTGTATTCCCTGGGCGTGCTCCTCTACGAGATCCTGACGGGACACCGACCCTATCAATTCGGGTCACGCCTGCATGAAGAGGTTTCGCGCACGGTCGGCGAGGTCGTGCCTCCCCTCCCCAGCCAGGTCGTCACCCAGCCAGGAAGCCGGTCGATCGAAGGGCGGAGGACGGAGGTCCCGGCCGAGGATCTGGCATCTTCTCGGCGCACGACCACGCAGGCCATGAAGAAGCGTTTGCGCGGTGACCTCGACGCGATCGTCATGAAAGCGCTCGCCAAGGATCAGCAGGACCGGTACAGCACGGCCGAACAGCTGGCGACCGACATCCGGCGCCACCTCTCTCACAGATTGGTGTCTTCGGTCCCGGCCACACCCCGGTATCGAGCCGAGAAGTACCTGAGGCGCAACAAAGGAGCGGTGACCGCGGCGACGCTGGTTCTTCTGACGCTCGGCGCAGGTGTGGGGACGACGCTCTGGCAGGCCGCGAGAGCGACGGATGCCGCAGCGGAAGCCAGGGACGAAGCAGAGAAGGCACAGTTGGTGGCTTCCCTCATGGCCGACCTGTTCCGCCTCTCCGATCCGAATGAGGCGCTCGGAGACACGATCACCGCGCGCGACCTCCTCGATCGGGGTACCGAACGAATCCAGGTCGAGTTCGGTGATCAGCCGATCGTCCAGGCAGATCTGCTGTCAGAGGTGGCCAGCGTCTATAACAACCTGGGTCTCTTCTCGCGGGCGAAACCCCTTGTCGAGCAGGCGCTCCGACTCCGGACCGAGCAGTTGGGTGTAGCCAGCGTCGAGGTTTCCGAGAGTCTGGTCCAGCTGGGCACGCTTCAGGGAAGCCTCGGCGAGCAGCGTGGAGCGATCGAGACGCTCAGTCGGGCGATCGACATTCGCGAGCCTCTCGTGGCGTATCCAGACGACGTACTGGTCGAGGCGCAGGCTGCGCTCGGGTGGATGGTTCGGGCCGACGGTCAGTACGAGAGGGCCGCCCAGCTCTTCGCCGAGGCACTCGAGGCCAAGCGGCTTATCGACCCATCGGCCCCGGGGACCGCCGATCTCATGTTCGGACTGGCCGCCTCGTTCCACGACGGTGGGATGCTCGACCAGGCCGATTCGGTGTTCGGTGTGGTCATCGCGTCCCTCGACGAGACGTCTCGTCCCACCCCGACCGCCGTGGCGGCGCTCGAGAATGTTGGGATGATCCGGAGGTTGAGGGAGCAGTACCGCGAGGCGGTGCCCCTGCTGCGAAGCGCGGTCGACATGAGTATCCGTCTCTACGGGGTTGAGCACGCCGTCGTCCTTTCGACGCAGAATGAACTCGGGCTGGCGCTCTCAGGTGCCGGGGCGTGGGGGGAGGCGGAGCAGCTTCTGAGGAACGCGGGAAGAATCTCGGAACAGGTTCTTGGCCCTCTTCACATGCAGACCGCTCGCATCCAGGAGTCTCTCGGCAGCGTCCTCGACCATCAGGGGCAGTATGAGGAGGCGGCAAATCTCCATCAGCTGGCTCTTCAAGAGAAGATCAGACGGCACGAGAATCGGGATCATGCTGGCGTGGTGGCTTCGCACGTGGCCGTGGCCCGGTCGCTCGCCCTGGCCGGCCGACACCAGGAGGCGCGCGACTACATCACCCAGGCGGAGTCGATGAACGCCAGGCTGGGCAGCGACCGAAGCGTTTACAGCATATCGAGCGAGCATACGCTTGGCTTGATCCATACGGCCGAAGAGAACTTCCCCGTGGCGGAGGAGCACTTCCTTCGGGCCATCTCGCTGGCTGAGGAGTTGCTCACTCGTCCGGACCACCGCTACCTCGTGTCGGCCAAACGCGACTACGGCGTGATGCTGTCCGAAGCCGGTCGATCGGAGGAAGCCGTTCTTCTCCTCGAAGAGGTCGAGCGACTCCTGGTGCAGAGTGTCGGAGAGCCGCATCCCCTGATCGATCGTACGCGTCGCCTTCTCGCCGCGGCGCGGACGGACTGACGCGCCATACCGGCCGGCATCAGGGCGAACCATGAACGAGCCGCGGATCGACCCGGCGTCCGCAGCGGTAACCTCGGAGGTCGATTCGGGAAGTGCGTTTCGTGATCCGATCGCAGCCAGGGTGCTCATGAACATGAAGCCGCCCGCGGCGAGCAGGGTCACCTGCCGCACCATGTCGTAGGCGTCGTCCGTCATGGTTCTATCCCTCAGGAATTGTTTGCGTACGGGTCCTCGTTCGAGATGACCGGAAAGACCCGGAGACGGGCTCATCAGACTCGGTCGGGGAGCCTGAAGTGTCCCGTTGGGGTAGATTTCGGCCGCGTTCGAGGGGCGAGCGCTCGACTGAATCGACTTCGAAACCGAAGGATGCTCAGGATGAAGAAGACCCGTTTCGCGCTCACCGCTGTGCTCACGCTCGGTGTCGTCGCACCGCTGTCCGCGCAGACATTCCCGACAGAAGATCCCGTGATCCAGCGCATGTGGATGGAAGGGATGGAGGGGGGCAGCCAGGTCTTCGACCTCTCGCAGGCCCTGCTCGATTCGATCGGGCCGAGGCTCACCGGCACCCCCGCTTACGAGGCCGCCGGCGACTGGGTAATGTCGAAGTACGCGTCCTGGGGAGTGGACGTCGAGAAGCAGGAATACGGCACCTGGCGCGGATGGAAGCGCGGGTACACCCACATCGATCTGATCTCGCCACGGGTGCGGTCGCTCAATGGGATGATGCTCGCGTGGAGCCCCGGTACGGACGGTCCCGTCGAGGCCGACGTACTCATCCTGCCGCAGTTCTCGAGTCCCGCTGAGTTCGACGCCTGGCTGCCTCAGGTCGAGGGCAAAATGGTCGCGATCTCGTTCCCGCAGCCGTCGTGCAGGGCGCCGGAGTCGTGGGAAGCGCGAGCGACCGAGGAGTCGTACGCTCAAATGCAGGAAGACCGAGCCGAGGCGCAGTCCGCGTGGAACCGGTCGATGCAGGCGATGGGGCGCGGGATCGACGCACGTTTGGAAGCGGCGGGCGCGGTCGCACTCCTGACCTCACGCTGGTCCGCCGGTTGGGGCGCGGACAAGATCTTCTCGGCGAGCACTCAGGAGATCCCGAGCCTCCACCTCAGCTGCGAGGACTACGGCCTGGTTGCACGACTCGCTGAGCGCGGGCAGGGGGCCCGGATTCGGCTGGACGCACAGTCCGAAGATCTCGGGGAGGTGCCGGCATTCAACATCGTGGGCCGCATCCAGGGGACCGAGCTGCCGGACGAGTACGTTCTGCTCAGCGCGCACCTCGATTCATGGGACGGGGCATCGGGCGCGACCGACAACGGGACCGGCACCATCATGATGATGGAGGCCATGCGCATTCTGAAGGCGGCCTACCCGAACCCCCGCCGCACGATTCTGGTGGGGCATTGGGGTGCGGAGGAGCAGGGCCTGATCGGGTCGGCGGCGTTTGCCACTGACAACCCCGAGGTGATCGATGGCATGCAGTCTGCGTTCAATCAGGACAACGGAACGTGGCGCATCGACTACATCAGGATGATGGGGTTCACCGGGGCGGGGGCACACTTCGCACGGTGGTTCTCGGCGATTCCGAACGAGATCACCGATCATATCGAGCTCGATATTCCGGGCGTGCCGGAGACGGGGGGCAGCGACCACATGTCGTTCATCTGCAAGCCCGTGCCGGGCTTCCGGTTCCAGTCGAACTATCCCGACTACCGGCAGTACACCTGGCACACGAACCTCGATACCTGGGACAAGATCGTCTTCTCCGACCTTCGCAATAACGCTACCCTCGCAGCGATGGTCGCATATATGGCGTCCGAGGATCCGGACCGCGTGCCGAACGACACCCGAGTTCTGCCGATGAATCCGCGCACGGGGCGGCCCGGGACGTGGCCGCAGTGTCGCCCTCCCCGGAGAAGCGTGGGAGGCTGATCCCCTTTCGGGTCTCCGAGGCCTGAGGGAATCGAGCGGGGCGCGTGCCGGAGTCCGGCACGCGCCCCTTTTGGTTCACGCTCTGGGGGAGCCGACGTCAGTGCCCACCGCTCCTCTCGTGGTCCCGAGGGTCGGCGTCCGGAGAGGGCAGGTTGATGTTCGCCACCAGACCGGCGTGGTCGGACGGCCACAACCCGTCGAGGGTACGGTCTCCGATCTCTTCACCCACGACCTCCATTCGGTAATGGCCGCGGGCCTGGCCCATCGACCCGCCTTCAGAGCTGCGCACCATCACGAAGTCGATTCGCTCGATGAAGTTCGCATCGCCCAGCAGGTCCTTGTCGAAGCAGCACGTCAGTCCTGAGGCCCTTCGCCCTCGGGGTCTCGCCTCCCAGACGTCCGTGAAGCCGCTGGCGACCAGTTTGTCGTAGGTCGCCGTCCAGGAGGGTGCGCCTTCCTCGGCGGCGGCATCGGAATTCAGATCACCGGCGATGATCGTCACGCCTTCCAGTCCGGCGGCCACGTATCCGATCAACTCGTCGGCCTGGGCGTCGTGCAGTGGCCCGGTCGCCTGAGTCTCCAGGTGTGTGGCGATAACGTTGTGTGGGGTGCCGTGATGGTCGACGGTCAGCCGAACCCAACCACGCAACAGATCAATGCCACCGACGTTGATCGTGCCCTGATACAGCCCTTTGCTCTCGCCGAGCAGCGGCACGTCCGTCCTACGCAGGACGACGACCCGGTCCGTGAACTCCAGCCACGATGCGATGCCGTACGGCCCACCCAGCGACAACGGCAGTGCGGAGGACGTCGTTTCCTGGGTGACCGCTGTTTCGTAAGGGAGGCCGCGGTCTGCGATCTCGGCCTCGATGAGTTCGAGGAAGTCGATCCCGAGTTCGGTGTCCTGCTTGTACTCGTCGAGAAGCGCGAAATCCAACATCTCCTGTAACGCCACGGCGTGCGGCTGCCGCTCTTGGATTTCGTCTACGAACTCGGCTACTCGTGCCTCCGGGTCGCTTGCTTGGACGTCACCCCAGAAGAGGTTCACAGCCTCCAGGACCGCCCCGAGATCGGTGAAGTCGAGTCCGAACAGCGGGCTCGTATCCCCTCCGAGGTACACGTTCTGCGTGTAAACTTCGAATCCGTTGGCCAGAGGCCCACGGTCACCGCTCTGGATGCTGAGATCGGGGGTGACGGGGGTCTGGAAGCCGTCGTCGCAAGCCCCTGCCACGAGCAGCGCGAGGCAGGCGACGGCGATCGACGACCGCCGCAATAGTAGTTCGATCATGAGGTCCTCCTTTGTGGAACTCGTGGTGGATCGCGTGATCGAAAACTCCACGAACGCGGTGACACGGGCCTTACGTCAGGTGACGTAGAAGGCCGAGGCGTTCGGCGTAGACGACCGACGGATGCAACCACTCGCCCCATCCTCCTGTCTCAGGTAGGAACGGGAAGTCGGCCAATCGAGAGGTGATGATGATGTCGAGGAAGAGCGTATGGACCGTGCTGGCGGTCGTGGGTGTCGGCTTTGGGCTCGCGAGCGACGCCGGGGCACAGTGGGTGCGTGCCGATGTGGGGTGGTGTGACGAGGATTGGGGGGGACGCGATACGGACCGGTACTGCATGGCTCTCGAGGCCGACTTCTCGGATCCCGGCCGGATGGTGATCGATGGTGGGATCAACGGTGGTGTGCATGTGGAGGGATGGGCCCGCGATCGGGTCGAAGTACGTGCCAAGGTGTGGGCGAATGCTCGATCCGAGGATCGTGCTCGGGAGATCGCTGACGCGGTCGAGGTCCGCATGGACGGTGGGCGTCTGAGCGCAGAGGGACCGGATACCGGTCGGCGTGAAAGCTGGGGCGTGAGCTGGGAAGTCATGGTTCCCGCCTCGACCGACCTGGATATCGAAACGCACAACGGCGGTGTTGCCGTCTTGGACGTGCGAGGTGATATCCGTTTCGAGGCACTCAATGGCGGAGTGACCCTCAGAGGCGTCGCCGGCGATGTCGTCGGTCGCACGACCAACGGCGGCCTCGACATCGAGCTCGATGGGAGTAACTGGAGCGGAGAAGGGCTCGACGTCCAGACCACGAATGGTGGCATCAAGTTGATGGTTCCGGCGAACTACTCCGCCGAGCTGGAGACGGGGACCGTCAACGGCGGTATCGCTGTGGACTTCCCGGTCACCGTCCAGGGCCGTATCGGACGTCGTCTCTCGGCCACACTGGGTGAAGGCGGTCCCTTGATTCGAGCCGTGACGACCAACGGTGGGGTGCGCATCGTGCGCGGGGAAGGCGCGATCCGGTAACGCCCCCGAAAGGGGCCACGCGCATTCCGAACGGTAGTCTCAGGCGCCGACGGTAATTGCCGGTGGGTATCGGCGCGCGTATCGTCGCGCCATGCTGCCCGCTCAGTCCGGACGCGCCCAGTCGGCGCTCATCGTCACCGCCGTGTTCGCCCTGCTCCTTGCGGGTGTGGGCCGGCTGGAAGGGCAGCGAGTCGATCGGATTCCGGCCGCGCTTCTGCAGGAGGTGATGCCGGGCGCGGATCGGTTCACCGAAGCGAGTGGGGACCCGCCGGTCATCTCCGGATTCCGTACCGCCGAAGACGGGACGGAGGTACTCCACGGCTACGTCTTCATCACGTCGGATCTGCCGCCCGAGCAGTACGGGTACAGCGGTCCGATCGAGGCGCTCGTCGGGATGACGCCGGGCGGTACGCTGACCGGTATGCGGGTCACCGACTATCGCGAGTCGTACATGCGGAGCATGGGCGACTTCCTCCGCGTTCC
>JBDGVT010000057.1:0-22021 GCA_039585495.1 Gemmatimonadota bacterium
CCCACCCGGAATCTGGGCGAAGAGCTGGGGTACCCAGATAAAGGTCAGGCCTTCGTTCCCGGCACCCACGATCTCGCTGGCGGCCTCGGGCATCGCCGAGAATACCGTGCACAGAACCATGATCCCGGCGAGTAGCGACATGGAGTTGTTTCCGAACCCGATGACGAAGGCGTTGAGTGCCGTATCCTCATTCGCCCTCATGTAGATCGCGTAGGTCAGCACGAGCCCCCACCCTGCTCCCGTGTCCCAAGCGTTTTGTGTCAGCGCCTGAATCCAGATCTCGTAGTTGGCGAGCGCCGCCCAGTCGGGCGTGAAGAGAAAGGCCAGACCTGCGCTCGCCCCCGGCAGTGTGACCGCGCGGACGGCCAGCACGAGAACCAGAAAGATCAGCGAGGGGATGAGGACCTTTGCGGCGGTCTCGATGCCCCTGACTCCTCGCGACACCACGAACACAGCCATGCTCATGGCGATGACGTGCGTCACGACGGCGCCCGGGGTCGAATGGAACGAATCCCAGAACGCACTCGGCGTCGCACCGGGAACTTCGCCAGTGAGTGTCCCCACGAAGAAGCGGATCGTCCAACCCATGACGACGCTGTAGTAAAACATGATGGCGGTCGCCACGAACGCGATCCAGGCACCCATCCAGGCGAATCCAGGACCCAGCGTCTTCACGAAGGATCCGATCGCGCCCTGTCGCGTGGCCTTGCCCATCCCGAACTCGAGAATGAGGAGCGGCACCGACCAGGCGAGGAGGAAGACCGCCCATGCCACGAGGAACGTCCCACCACCGTTGCTCGCCGCGATTCGCGGGAAGCGCCAGATATTCCCTGTTCCAACGGCCATGCCGAGCATGGCGAGGAGCATGCCCCAACGCGAACTGAAGACTTCTGACTTCGACGACACGGACGCACTCCGGCGATCGGTTTGACGGAAGGAACTCCAGCCGGTCACGAAGGGGCGACCGACCGCGGAGAGTATACGGGGGGTGTTCCGTGGAGGCTACCGACCCAGCGTTGCTACTCGAAGATGTACGCGATCGCCTGCGCCGCCTGGTCGAGCGACTCCACGGTGAGCGTCGCGAGGGCGTCGAGCTCCTTTAGCGCGTGGATGTGTTCCTCGGCCCGGACCAGCACCAGCGGGAGGCCATTCGCCAGGGCAGCCCCGGCGTCAGAGGCAGTGTTCCACTGCTTGTACTTGGGCCCGAAGTACGCCACGCAGATGTCCGCCCGCTGCATGAGCACGCGTGTACGCAACGTGTTGACCCTCGCGCCCATGAGGTCGCGATACCGGGGCTCCGGCTGGCTACCCAGAATGTCTTCTCCGACCGAGTCCGATCGGTCGTGCTCCTCCTGCGGACCGACCACGAGGGCTTCGACGCCGAGCCCCTCGAGATGGGAGCGCAGGTCCTCCCTCCAGGAGGAGTGGATCTCGCCCGCCGCGTAGATGACGATGTCCTCCATCAGTCGAGCCGCTCACGGATCCAGGAAACGACCTGATCGGACGATACGCGTACCTGTTCGAGCGAGTCGCGATCGCGAATCGTCACGGTACCGTCCTCCACCGACTCACCGTCGACGGTGATACACCACGGCGTGCCGACCTCATCCTGCCGGCGATAGCGACGCCCGATCGCACCGGACTGGTCGTAGAACGAAGGAACCGCAGCCGCGCGAAGATCGTCGTTGATCTTGTGCGCGATCTCTGGCATCCCGTCTTTCTTCACGAGGGGGAAGACGGCCGCCTTGGTCGGCGCGATCGACGGATTCAGTGCGAGGACCACACGAGTCTCCCCTTCGATCTCCTCTTCCCTGTAGGCGTCCGCGAGAACGACGAGTGCCGTGCGGTCCACACCCATCGCTGTCTCCACCACGTACGGCAGGAACCGCTCATTCGAGCCGGGGTCGATGTACTCGAGGCGCTTTCCGGAATGCTCCTGGTGGCGCCCCAGATCGAAGTCGGTGCGGTTGTGAATCCCCTCGAACTCCTTCCATCCGAACGGGAATTCGTACTCGATGTCGAACGCCTTCTTCGCGTAGTGGGCCAATTCGTCGGGTCCGTGCTCATGGAAGCGCAGCTTCTCCTCGCGGATCCCCAGGTCCTTGTGCCACTGCATACGAAGGTCCATCCACTTGTCGAACCACTCGTCGTCATCGCCAGGCTTGACGAAAAACTGCATCTCGGCCTGTTCGAATTCGCGCGTGCGGAAGATGAAGTTTCCGGGCGTAATCTCGTTACGGAACGCCTTGCCGATCTGAGCAATCCCAAACGGGACCTTCTGGCGCGCCGCCCCCTGCACGTTCAAGAAGTTGACGTAGGTGCCCTGCGCGGTCTCGGGCCGAATGTAGATCGTCGCAGACGAGTCCTCGACCGGCCCCATGAACGTCTTGAACATGAGGTTGAACAGGCGAGGCTCGTTGAACGCATCCCGGGTTCCACAACTCGGACACTGACCGCCTTCGACCTCCGGCAGGTCGGCACGGAAGCGACGGTGGCAGTTCGAGCACTCCACGAGCGGGTCCGTGAAGCCGTCGACGTGTCCTGATGCCTCCCATACACTCGGGTGCATCAGAATCGACGCATCGAGCCCCTCGATGTCGTCCCGCTGATGAACCATCGACGACCACCACCGGTCCTTGATGTTCCTTTTCAGCTCGACACCGAGCGGGCCGTAGTCCCACACGGAACCCGTTCCACCATAGATCTCGGAGGATTGAAAGACGTATCCACGTCGCTTGGACAACGATACCAGCTTGTCCATGAGATCGGACTTGGCCATGAAAGCCCTTGCAGTGTATGGGTTTTGGAGGCCCCGTGATGGGCCGCGAAAGGTATCCGAGCGCACCGGAGCGATCAACGGCGCTGCCCGCGCGAACTCGTCCGTGCGGCGGGGGTATCAGTTGTCGAGCGAGCCCGAGCAAGGGCCTGTCCCTGACCCCCGAGAAAGACCAACACGCCTACATGATTACGTTCACCGACCGCGCCCGCGAGATGGTCGCATCGTTTCTCGGCGAGGGCGACGAGGCCCAAGCCCTGCGAATCAGCGTGAGCGGCAACGCGTCCGCACCCACCTTCGACCTCACACTCGTGGATCCCACCGAACGACGGGACAGTGAACGGGCAGTGGACGGTGGAGGATTCTCGATCCTGGTCGACGAGGCCGATACCACGGTTCTGGACGGCGCTACCGTGGATTACGTCGAGCGGGTCAATGAGAGTGGCTTCGAGGTCCAACCCGCCGATCGTCCGGCGTCCGAGTCCGCCGCCCGTGAGGGCGAGCCGACCGGTGAGATCGCGGAGCGGGTCCGCGGTGTCCTCGACACCCAGGTGAACCCTGCAATCGCGGCCCACGGCGGCATGATCTCACTCGTGGACGTCGAGAATACCGACATCTACGTAGAGATGAGCGGCGGCTGCCAAGGCTGTGCTCTCTCTCGGGCGACGCTTCGCCAGGGTGTCGAGCGCATGCTGCGAGAGGCTGTCCCGGAGCTGACGGCCGTTCACGACGTCACCGACCACTCTTCTGGGGAGAACCCGTACCTCTGACGCCATGAGCCCCTTCGGATGACCCCGCGAGGAGCGAACTTCGCTCCGGTACTGCTGGCGATCGTAACGATCGCCGGTCTGGGATCTCCGGGCTTGGCACAGATGTGCGACGATCCATGCGTGGGTCCGCCGCGGGGCGCGATTATCGCAGCCGGTGGCGGGAGACTCGACCCGGCGATCTATGAGAGATTCGTCGAGCTTGCCGGTGGGGCCGACGCCCGGGTGGTGTTGATCCCGACTGCTGGCGCAGAGTACGGCTCGCACGACGGGTGGACCGCGATCGAGGAGTTACGGAAGGCTGGAATCGAGAAGCTCGAGGTCCTCCACACCCGTAGCCGAGCGGTCGCCGACCTGGGTGCGTTCTCGTCTCCGTTGAATCAGGCGACCGGAGTGTGGTTCTCTGGAGGAAGGCAGTGGCGCCTCGTGGACGTCTACCTGGAAACGGAGACGCACCGCAAGCTCGAAGCGCTCTTGGCCCGCGGGGGAGTGATCGGCGGAAACTCGGCCGGTGCCTCCGCGCTCGCGTCATTTCTCCTCCGAGGCGGTGAATTCAACCGTGAAATCATCTCATCGGACCGGCCCGACGGCTTCGGATTCCTGAACGATGTCGCGCTCGACCAACACCTCCTGGCGAGGGGTCGCGAGAATGAGATGTTCAGCGTACTCCAGCGCGAGCCTCACCTTCTCGGCATCGGACTAAATGAAGGGTCGGCGCTCGTGGTGACAGGAGACCTGGCCCGGGTCATGGGCGACAGAGTCGCCATCTACGACATCACCGACCCCCTGACGTTGATCGCTCTGCAGTGGCTGAACCCCGGCGACGTCTACGACCTGGGTGCCAGGCGGACGATCCTCCGAGCGTTGGTAGGGCCCCGATAGCACGGAAGCAGAGTCCTGCTACTGGATTCCGTCTGCCTGGATCCGTTGCAGTACCGTGCCCCACAGGCCTTCGGCCGTGACCAGGTCCATGTATCCAAGGTCCGCAAGCGCCCGCGTCACCACGTCGATCTGATCCTCCATCGCGTCGCGGATTTCAGGCGTACTGGGATTGGCCTCGAGGACGGGATCTGTCGTGATGTTCGAGGCAGGGACGTACTCGATGTTCGCCTGGTTACCTAGGAGGAACGAGTGGAGTGCAAGCGCCCCCGTGATGAGCTCCTCCACCTTGTCGAACGTGGCGGTCCGGGCCGGAGCGGCCGCGACGAAGCCTGAATCGGCGCGCGCACGCATGAGCGCCCCTTCGCCCTCCGCCACTCCCGCAGACCGAAGAGCGTCCTGATACGCAGCATCGAACGTCGCGAGGTCGATCGCACGCACACCATCCAGGACGTCCGACATCCCTTCCCAGAAGGCCTGCACGTTGTCGAAGTCACCCGCGTTGGCCAGGTAGATCCCGGCCAGCCAGTCGCGCGACGGCGACTGGACCGGATCGCCGGTGGCCCAGTCGCGGCGAACCTCGTCGAACGTAGCAGCGAACGCCTCCTCGGCGACGCTGCGCATTTGCGGCACGAGCTCGGCGGCGAGATCCGGAATAACGACCGGCGGCACATCGGGAACGGCCGGACCGAACAGCTGTGTGCTCAGCAACGGCCATGCGACGTAGCCACCGATGGCAAAGGCAAGGAGAGCCACGACTCCGACGATTGGCCCCGCAAGGTTCCGCTGCCGCCGATGCTTCGGTTTCGACGGCTTGTTGACCGGCGTACGACGGTCTCGAAGAGGAACATCACCCGGCGCACCGTCAGCTTCCGACCCGGCACCCGCAGCGGAGAAATCGAGGACCTCCTCGTCGGAGTCCGCTCCAGGACCGTCCTGCTCCATCCAGGCGGGCGGCGCCTCCGGACTGAAGTCGGACATGGGCGTCTCGAGATCGAGAGAACCACCCTGTCCACCGTCGAAGCCCCCCCCGTCGAACTCCATCTCCGTCTCCAACTCCATGCCACCGCTGAAGTCGGGCACCGGATCTCCAGCCCCGGAATCGAAGTCCATGGCTCCGTCGGCCAACGGCTCCTCAGGCGATGCTTCGAGTTCCAACCCGGCGCCCATGTCGCCGAAATCGAACGAGGTGACACCTCCATCGTCCTCGCCCGAGACGTCGAGCGGTTCCGAGAGATCGAGTGGAGCGGAGCCCTCGTCGATCGGATCGGGCGCGGGTGCCAGGTCCAGGCCACCAAACCCGAGATCGAAGTCGCCTTCGGCCGAAGCCTCCGGTTCCGCAGGCCCCTCCTCCGTCTCGGGAAGATCCAGCGGGGCTTCGGCAAGCGTCAGCCCCAGATCGGGGGGCTCGGGGGTCGTCTCCTCAACGGTCGGCTCAGGGTCGGCCGGGGCCAACTCGACTTCCGCCGCGGGCTCGGGCTCAGGCTCAGGCTCGGGCTCGGGCTCGGGCACGACCGGTGCAGGTGCAACGAAGCCTTCATCTCCACCCGCAGCACGGGTCAGGGAGTGGAAGATCTCGTGGGTGTGAGCTGGCCCCCACTGGTCGGCCTGGGCGTCGTAGAGCTCGGTATTCTCACTGATGGCCCCCAACTCGATACGAAGAGCGAGCGCATCCACGCTCGGGATCGGAACCTCGTTACCGTTCGAGTCGATGTAGGCGAAGCGCATGGCCGGTCCGGAAAATGGGCACCGCCGCCCCCGACCGTCGGGGGGGACTGACAGGAAGACAAGTCTAAAGCGAAGACGCGCGTCCTGCGAGGGGAGCGATCCCTCGGGCCATTCGACCCGAGGGATCGCTCATGGAGCGGCGAGGTCCCGCTCGCTTCTGCGACCTACGAGATGACGCGTCCCCGCGGACGGGGCCAACCGCTCAGTCGAGGCCCATCGCGGTGACGAGAGATGCAAGGTCCGGCACCGCGAGATCCGGGATCGCGCCCGAAGGTGGAGTCGCTCCACCGCCCGGGCGTCCCGCGCGCCTGTTCACCCAGACGCACGTGAATCCGAGCGCCTTTGCCGGGGCCACGTCGTGGTACAGGCTCTGTGCTACGTGCAACACACGCTCCACGGGAAGGTCGAGCCGGCGGAGCACCTCGTGGAAGTGTCCGGGCTCCGGCTTGTAGCTCCGCACTTGTTGTGCCGTCACGACCTGAGCGAAGCCGCGAAGAGATCGTCGTCTACGTTCGAGACGATGCAGAGCTGATACCGACGTGAAAGAGCCGCTAGCGCACCCACCGTATCCGGGAAGGGAGGCCACGTGCTCACCGAAGCCGCGAACGCCTCGGCGGAAGCTCCTGAGATGTCCAGGTCGAACTCCTCTGCGAAGCGCAGCGCAACATCGACCAGAACCTGCCTATAGCTCTTGAAGGCCCCGTGCTCGGCCGCGGGCTCGAAGCGCCCGAACAGCTCCAGCAGTGAATCGCCCGAGGGAGCCACGTCGACATCGGCCAGGAGCGTGTCGAGGGCGCGGAGCAACCCGGTCTCCCAGTCGATGAGTGTTCCGTAACAATCGAAGGTCAGCGCATCGAACTGTTCGAAGTCGATCATCCCGGAACCTCTGTCATCGGATGAGAAGGAGTCTGTTGTTCACCGGGTAGAGCCACTCCACTCCCCGCTCCGTGATCACAGCGTCATCCTCGAGGGGAATCCGGATCTTCGCGTTGCCCCAGTCCGGGTTCGCCGTGTACGCGAAGAGCTCGATGGAAATGAGGTTGGACGGTCGGAGCTCGTAGGTCTGTCGCGTGGGGTTGAAGAACGCGAGAGAAGGCCCGAGACCGTGCCCCCAGTTGCCCACGGAATGAGGGCCCAGGACGACGTCCGTGACGTCCGGGTCGTCCGTGGGCTGGTTGAAGTCGACGCGGTTGAATCCTGCGCGCTCGATGGCAGACCACGTGACGTCGAGGGCCTCCTGGGCGGTCGGCGCGGGCTTGATCGTAGCCTTCATGATATCGCGCACCTCGACGGCTCGATCGAAGGCGTGTTGGATGCCAGGGGGCGCCTCGGTCTCTCCCTCTCTCAGGACGTAAGCGATTCGTTTCATGTCGGTGTAGAAGTCCAGGAATCCGACACCCCAGTCGATCATCAACAGATCACCGCGCTGTATGATCCGATCGCTCGACGTCGCGACGATCCCCTCCGGCCCTGTGACATAGACGGATGGCATGTCGAACGACGACTCGAGGCCTCGCGCCAACTGCTGATCCGACATCCACCAGGCCACGTCCTCGAGCGTGGTGATACCAGGCGTGATGACTTCATTGGAAAAGGCACGTTCGGCGATCTCGCGGCTCATTTCGCCCGCCTCCGCGAACGCAGCGATCTCGCTCGTGGTGCGTGTAGCCCGGAAGTCCGAGACGAAGCGCTCGGCGGAAACCAGTCGCCCCGCGTAGCTGCCAAGCGTCTCTACCAGGTGGAGATAGGACGTATGCGACAGCCCGTCGGCACCACCGATCGACCCTGCCATGTTGACGCCGATTCGGGCAGGGTCACGATCGGCAACGAAGTCGGCGAGCTCCTCGGCTCCCCCGAAGTAGTCGTACACGCCGCACTGTTCCAAGCGGTACCCGCCAACCCCCAGCGCGGCCCTCTCCACGCGATCTCCCTGATCCGAGAAGACATAGAAGGCCCAGTCTCCAACGTATCCACGGCCGAGCGCTTCCCAGAGCGGGTCGAGAAGTCCCTCACGCATGACGACGATCCACATGTCGAGGTCGTTGTCGTGCATGGCGGTGGGCAGCACCAGGTCGAATTTCTCGGCGCGGATCTGGCACATGCGCTCCCAGCGAGCGCGGGCCTCCTGGCCGTGAAGTTGGAGCGGCGATGCGAGGGAGAGGGCAACGAGCGCGAAGACGAAACCGAGTTGTCTTGCCATGTCAGATCGTCGAAAGAGTGAGCTAAGAAAGAGGTGTGAATCTCGTCCCACGTCGTGCCGTACGAAACCAGGAACAGTCCTCCTTGTGGGAGGCAGGTCCTCGGAGGCACTTTCCCGAACCGTTCACATATCCGAGAGGCCGCTCCCGAGATGACGTCCGCCGCGCCGACCGCCGCACGCGTATCGGTCATCCTCCTAGCGGTAGCGGGCGCCGCAGGCCACGTGGCCTACCTGGACGCACTGTGGTGGCATACGCTCGACCTGACTTCGACGATGGCCCGGGATGTGAGTCCATCCACCATCATGCTTCTGACCGCCCACGCGGTCGTCTCGCTGGTGTGCGCGGTCCTGAGTGTGGCGCTGGTCCTTCACGAGGGTCAGCGAAAGGAGGCCGCTCGTTCGCTTGGGGCGGCCTTCGCCGCGTGGAGCTACCTCATGGCCTACTCGGGTGTGACGATGCTCTTTCGTCCCGATCCCGGGGTGTCTCGGGAGATCTTCGAGGGCCATTTCCTCTTCGTGGAAATGATGGGCCTCGCCGGCCTGCTGCGGTTCACGTCGCTCTTCCCCCGACGGTTGAGTGAAGAAGAGTTGGCCGCCAGCGAATCGCTTCCCCGCTTCCTGACGCCGTTCCACACCATCGCCGTCGTCATGCGAGGCTCGGCTGCACCGTGGATTGCGGGTGCCGTGATCTTGATCTCACTGTGGGGTTGGGCCGTAGTCACGGGTGGCAACATCAGCGACGCCGGGCTGAGTCCGGCCATGGATGTAGTGCGCTTCTGTGCAGCGGGGCTCGTGGTGATGAACCTGCGTCGGGCCTGGGGAGCCGCCACGGAAGGAGACCGCGACGGTCTCACTTGGATGATGGCCGCGCTCGCCATGTTGGTGGGATCGCTGGCGCTCCTGATCGGTGGAAACGTCCTCGTCGCCGTAACCGGCTTTCCGGAGCCCGATGTCGCATGGCGTCCGATCCTCCTGGACGTGGGACTGATCGGATTCCTGGGAACGCTCTCGATGTCCGTTCTCTACAAGGGGCCCAAGGATCCGGCGAGGGTTACTCGCAGCGTCGCCACCAACGCCACAGTCATAACCATGGGGCTCTTCCTCGCCGCTGGCCTCGAAGCGCTGTTCTCGGGCGGCATCCTCGCGTCCTTCTCGTTGCGTCCAGGAGTCGGCACGGCCCTCGCTTTCGCCGTGATCCTCTCGACCCGCCAGGGTCTGGACCGGCTCATGGAACGGATCATCCCCGCAGACTGAGTGGATACCGAATGAGCTCGAAGTTCGGCTTGAGCACGGTAGGCCAGGTCTTCATGCCCGTGCGTGACCTTCCACGAGCGGTGGCCTATTACCGCGATGTTCTCGGGATGGCCTATCTGTTCGAGGTACCGAACATGGCGTTCTTCGACCTGGACGGATTGCGCCTGATGCTCGGAGCCAGGGAGGACGGAACCGAGTATCCCGGTTCGATCCTCTATTACAGGGTTCCGGACCTGGGCGTCGCACACGGAATTCTCACCGACCGCGGGGTGTCGTTCGAGCTGGAGCCGACGCTGATCGCCGACATGGATGATCACGAACTCTGGATGGCGTTCTTTCACGACAGCGAGGGCAATCAGCTAGCCCTGATGTCTGAAGTTCCCAATGGCTGATCCGAGGCACATTTCGAGGGCCCCAGACCCTTGACCAGAGCACGTAGCGCACTCTATTACTCCGCGTCACGATTGTTCGAAGAACACAGGAGCCAGAATGTCCGATAGTGGCGGCGGCCAGATCCGGGTCACCTTGCGTTGGATCCAGATCAAGGACAACAAGGAAGCGATGTGGGACGATGAGGGCGAATTCGTCTTCAGGTCCAAAGTCACGTCAGCCGGCCAGTCTCAAGAGGTCAAATTCCCTGAGCAGGGCTACTGGTCCATCTCCGATCACCCTCGGCGCAACAAGGTCGACAAGATCGACAAGGTGCTTTACGAGGGCGAGAGCGGTGACTCACTGGTAGTCGAGTTGTTCGGCGAGGAACTCGACCAGCTGTCTGCCAACGACCACCTCGAAAACTACCGTCGGGAGTTCACGGGCGAAGCGTCGTCGTGGCTGGGAAGACACCAGCCGACCGACGAGGGGTCAGAGGATCCCGAGAACATGATCGATTGGCGGATCTGCTACGATATCGAGACCGTCTAGCTGTCAGAACGAGTCGACGAAGAGGCCCCGTTCGGATCCGCTCCGGACGGGGCCTCTTTTCGTCCCCTTTTCCGAGCCACGGTTGTTCGATACGTTTGTTCGGTCTTTATTCGGGGTCGCCTCACTCATGTCAACCAACTCGCTGCCGGTCATTCGCGGTCGAGGGACCAGCTGGAATCCTCCGAACCGATTCGAGCGGCTGCACGTTGACATGGAGGGGTGGTCGGACCCTGACGATCCGCCTCCCGAAACTATCCTGCTGGAAGATGCTTCCCGGTCGATCCTGGCGCACAACGACTCTCCGGACGTCGGATTCGACGTGGGAATCAACCCCTACCGCGGATGCAGCCACGGCTGTTCCTACTGCTATGCTCGGCCCACCCACGAGTATCTGGGCTTCTCCGCCGGACTCGACTTCGAAACGCGAATCCTGGTCAAGAAGCGTGCGCCGGACCTACTGAGGGAAGCTCTCTCGTCAAAGCGGTGGAGGCCACGCGTAATCGGCCTGAGCGGAAACACCGATGCCTATCAACCCGCAGAGCGGAGGTTGAGGGTCACACGGCGATGTCTCGAGGTGCTCGCCGAGTTCCGCAATCCCGTCACGATCGTCACCAAGAGCTACCTGGTGGGTCGAGACATCGATCTGCTTACCGAGCTGGCACAACATCGGGCCGTGGCCGTCGTCCTCTCCGTGACCTCACTGAAAAGGGAGATTCAACGTGTCATGGAGCCACGCGCGGCAACGCCCGCCCGCAGGCTCGGCGCAATCCGGGTGCTCGCAGACGCGGGCATTCCAGTAGGCGTAAACGTCGCTCCGATCGTACCGGGACTGACCGATCACGAGGTCCCGGAGATCCTCGAGGCCGCTGCGGAAGCAGGAGCCACGTTCGCCGGGTACATCGTGCTGCGGCTGCCGCACGGCGTAAAGGACATCTTCTCACACTGGTTGACGCAGCACTTTCCCGACAGAAGGGAGAAGATCCTGAATCGGGTCCGTGAGCTCCGAGGCGGAAAGCTCTACGACGGACGGTTCGAGGTCCGGGGACGGGGGCAAGGGCCATGGGCGGACCAGCTCCAGTCTCTCTTCCGGATCCAACGGGACAGGCTTGGACTTGATCGCCCTCCCGAATTGTCGGTCGACTCCTTCAGGGTGCCGCCGGCATTCCGCGGGCTACAGACCGATCTGTTCGACTGACGCCTAGTAGGCCGCCTGCCGCGCCTCCTGGCGTCCCTTCTTCCGGTTCGTGAACGTCCACAGGAAGTTCGTGAACCCGACGTCGTAGTCAGACAGACCGTTTTGACCGGTCAATTTGAGCCGTTCGTCATATACCCTCTTCATGACCACCGAAACCGAACTCTCGTAGACACCCGGGTCGGGTCGAAGCGAGTGTAGTTCCGATGCCAGCTCTTCGCGCATACCCAGCCCGTCGACCAGGTCGTGGTAGGCCTGATGGTCGTCTCCGGCGATCACCTTGAGCTGACGGTGCAAGCGTTCCGCTAGCGCCGACTGGATCATCACCGGGTCGCCGGACGACATGAGCGCCATGTAGGACAGGGCCTGAGCGTGTAGCTCCTTCCAGTAGCCTTTCCGGTGAACGAACTCGTGACAGATGATGTGCGGCTCGAAGATCCCGGTGTCGCGAAAGAGCGCCACATCGCCCGAAACGACGTCGCACACCCCCATCGCGAACGGGAAGATGAGTCGCGCAAGTGTGAAGTCCCGCACCTCAGAGCTCGTGTGGACTCTCTGGCCGGTGATTCCCGCCATGTACTCCGTCAGGTGCTCGTTGACGGCAACCGCCAGTTCTGCCCGGGGAATGCGTTCGGATGTGAAGCCTTCTTCCAGCCGAGCGGCGAGTCGCTCGATCTCGATGCGCCGATCAGCATCGGGCATCTCGTCGAGCGTCTTCACGTCACAACCGAACTCTTTCTCGAAGTCGATCCACCGCATGTCGCGACGGCTGACCCAGTCCTTCACGGCGCTGCCGGCGTACATGCCGAGGGCGGCGGCACTCAGAACGCGGCCCGGCAGGGTCGCGCCCAGAAGGAGCCGCGAAGCGATCGGGGCTGTGGCGATTACGTCCGTGAGCGAGAAGGGAGCGTAGGTCGCGTCGTTTGGAATCCGGATCTCATCCATGGAAGCCTATACGGGTCATCGGGGTCGAGAAGTTCCATCAACTCCGGTCCACCGCGCTGCCCGCAGCGACCGCATACGAAAAGCGCCGCCCGGAGGCGACGCGAATCGGCACATCCCTGTAACCGGCCGATCACCCGTCGTGACGGCCTTTATCTCTCCATCATCCCTGCTGTGGCTGCTCCGACCGGTCGAAGCACGGGTCCACCTGACGGTCGACCGTCTGAACCTCAACCTGTTCTACCTTGGCGCCGACATCCGTCTCGACGGAGGAGGGCTCGCCAGCAGGATCCACGAAGGCCAAGAGCGCGACCATGAGTGGTACCCCGATGAGGGGCGCTCCTATCGCGGCCCACATCGGCACCGCTCTTGTTTCATCTAGGTGTGCGTGAATCATCTTCCCTCTCCCTTCACTCCCCGGGACGCGACCCATGTCGCGTTCCCTCACATGACACTTCGGAAACCGTGTTTCAGAAGTTTCGAATCGCAGGGCCGGTGCCCTACTCGTCTGTACGGTTCCCGGTCTCCCGCTCTTCACACAAATAGACGTCTCAGCCGGCTCATTCGTTGCACGGCACACGCTACTGCCGTTCGATCTCCTCCTTCAACTGGAGCGCTTCGGCTCTCGCCTCGAGCTCCATCGGGGAGACCGCGTCCAGCTCCAGCACATGGTCGATCTCGACCTGGGCCATGTCCGGACGGCCGGTGTCGTGATAGACCCTGGCCAGCTGAAGGTGATGGTCCGGCACCTCCGGCGCGCGGCTCTCCGCGAACGAGAGGTGCTCCTCCGCCAACGCCCACGACGCCTCCTTCAAGGTGGCTCCACCGAGCAGGTTCGTCGCGAGCCAGCGAGTGATCCCGTTCATCCGGCGGACACCTGCATGGAGGCGGCCCATCATGTAGCGGGCTCGCGAATGATCCGGGTCCAACTCCAGTACGACTCCGAGCTCATCGTGGAGTGCCGAGGCTGCGCGGACCTTGGTACGCCCGCCCTCCCGGTCGGCCCGCATGCCGAGCACGGCCGCAAGGGCGAACCGGCGCCCCACACTATCCTCGTACCCTTCGATCGCGACCCTGGCGTGCCCCTCTGCCTCGCGCAGCATCTCCTTCATGCGATCCTCGTCGTCGCTCGCCACCGCGGCCTCCATCAGAATCCAAACGGTATCGGGGACGTCACCGACCACCCATGCGGGCTTCTCTCCGATGCCGGCATCGCTCGCGCTCTGTGCCTCGACACCGCTCGCCGCCAGGAAGGCGTAAAGGGTGCCCGCCACGACTATCGTGATGTATTTCATACCCCTGCTTCTCCGTGTGGTAGGGCCATGCTCCCAGCGATCGCCGCGCCGATGCGTACGGCCGCGTGACCGAGTCGGGTGCCCGTGCTAGACCTGGGCGTCATGGCCCGTGCGCCATGGAAGTCGGGATTCCAAACACGCTCTTTGAATTCGCTCAAGACTTGGACATCCGTTGTCATCACGACGAGCTCTTCGAGGATGTTATAGCTCATGAAGTCGAAGTTGCTCGACCCCGCAATGAGCGTTTCGTCGTCGATGACCATCGCCTTCATGTGACTCATCCCCCCGGCGTATCTCAGCACCTCGAAGCCATACCTGCGACTGGCTTCGAGAATGTGCCTGGCCAGATTCGACTTGTTGTTCTCTTCGGGTGTCAGTACCCGTACCCTAACGCCATGCAAGATGGACTGTGCGAGCATTGCAGTAAAGGGGTATGAGATGTATGCACTGGAAACGTCGATCGTGGACTTCGCACCTCGGATCGCATCGATGATCGGTGTCATGCGTGCCCGATTCCCTCTGCCGTTCATGGAAAGAACCCGAAGCGGCCCAACCTGACGGTCGATAGAGACAGGCTCGCCGTCCCAGGTCGAGACGAAGTCCTCCCTCAACAGGCGGGCGAGATCCTCACTCTCGACCCGCAGCATCATGTCGTGCCAGGCGAAGTTGTGATCACTGAAGTTGATGCCCCCCAGGTAGGCGATCCGATCGTCGAAGACGGCGATCTTCTTGTGATTCCTCCGGAGCAGCTTCAACGGTGACGGTCCGAGCGGATTGCTGAACCTCACGCCCGTCCCCCCGCCCCGCAGCCGCCTCACCCAGCGATGCGTAAGCATGACCTCTCGGCGCAGCCGCCGGTCGAACCAGGCGGGTCCCGGAATGAGACGGTCGCTGTGGTACAAGAGACTGTAGGCGTCGACGAGCAAGCGACGATCGACCGCCGGGGAACGCTCCAGAGCTCTCGCAAGCGCTGTGCCGACGCGATCGCCCTCGAAGGTGAACGTCTGGATGTATGCGCTCTGGTGAGCGTTTCGCAGATCGTCCTGGAGTCGTGGCCAGAACTCTGCAGCGTCGACGAGCAGTTCGATGTTCACGGATCACCCTCCTGTGGCGGACAGCGTGGACGCATCGGCGATCAACTCGAGTGCCCCGGCACCGAACTGACTTCCCGCCCAGGCCAACGCGCCGAACCGAACCAGTCGGCCTGCACTCCCGAAGCCGACGAAACGGGAAAGCCGCATTCCAAGAGCACCCGCTGCCAGGCTCACACCGTAGAACGGCGGCAACCCGGTTATGGCGCTCGTGAGGACCACGGAGCCGGCAGCCCCATCCCTCTCGGCCAGTGCGCGCGAAGCACCCTCCAGCCGAGCGTGGGCCTTCTTCGGTAACCAGGACGGCGCCCAGCGGGCCAGACCGAACAACGAAGTCTTGGTGACCATCTGACCGAGCGTGGAGACCACCGCAACGAGGGGTGCTCCCATGGGCGGTAGCGCGGCAGCCGATGCGACGACGAGCAACTCCGCGTTCACCAGGGGAACGATCCCGCTGACCAGGCTACCGAGGAGTAATCCCCCGAGTATCTCCCACATGACCCTGCCCTCCTCTCCGGTTCCACCGAGGGCGCGAATCGCCCCCGCGTGAGTACAGTGCTTGATCGGGGGTCAGGACTCTCTAGGGCGTGAGACGTACGCTCTTTGTAACAGCCTCGTGGAGGCTGGAAGGGGCGTCGTTGGGAACCGCCGTGGCCTCCGGCGCATCAACCCTGATACTGTATCCCTTGATGGTGACCGCTCATTCGGTCACCAGCCCTCACCAGGAGCCTCCATGCAGCTGCCCTCCGTTGGTCCTCTACGAGCGAAGGTCGCCATATGGAGCGAACTCTCAGACCGCAGCCCGGCGTATGCCCTCGTCGCGGGTGTTGACCTGGTGGTGATCCGTTTCGACGACGACGTCGCGGTGATGTACGGCCGATGCCACCACCGAGGCGCGCTGCTCGCAGACGGACACGTCGACGGCCCGAACCTCATCTGCGGCGTACACGGATGGGACTACCGATACGACACCGGCATCAGCGAATACAACAACGACGAGGCTCTTCATCGCTTCGGGGCTCTCATCGATGCCGAGGGCGACGCCGTGTGGGTCGACGAATCCGAGATCGCCGCATTTGCCGAAACGAACCCTCAGCCGTACCGGCGAGACGACTACCTCGGTACCTACCAGGACGTCCACGGAACGCCCGAGGAGCCGTACAACGGGTACATCCAGTCTCTGGCCCGCGACGGGCTCACCCAGGTCGGGCACCACGGTCCCATGTCCGCGATGGGCGTCGCACTCACGGAACTACCGCGCTGGGAGGACCTCCAGCTCCTCACCGCCCAGTTGGCCACGCGCCCTCTTCTCGAATCCGAATCGGTCGATACGGCTCTGGTCGTGGGCCCGCGGGCGCAGAAACCCCTTCGTCTCGAGATCCCGCTTTTCGTCAGCGACATGAGCTTCGGGGCGCTCTCCGAGGAGGCCAAGGTGGCGTTGGCCATGGGCGCCGAAGCGGCTGGGACCGGCATCTGCTCGGGTGAAGGGGGGATGCTCCCCGAGGAGCAGGAGGCGAACAGCCGGTACTTCTACGAATTGGCCTCCGCCCGCTTTGGTTGGAGCCTGGACAAGGTCGCACGTTGCCAGGCGTTTCACTTCAAGGGCGGTCAGGGAGCGAAGACGGGCACGGGCGGGCACCTGCCCGGCGACAAGGTCGTCGGGAAGATCGCCGAGGTCAGAGGCCTTGAGCCCGGACAGGCCGCTGTCAGCCCCCCGGCCTTCCCCGACCTGATCACCCCCGGAGACTTCAGGGACGTTGCAGCCGAGGTCAGGGAGGCCACAGGAGGCATCCCCGTGGGGTTCAAGCTCTCCGCGCAGCACATCGAGGCCGATGTGGACTTCGCTCTCGAGGTCGGCTGTGACTACGTGATTCTGGACGGCCGGGGTGGAGGCACGGGCGCAGCGCCCGAGATCTTCAAGCAGAACATCTCGGTACCCACGATGGTCGCATTGCCGCGCGCACGGCGACACCTCGAGGCATCCGGCGCGAGTGACGTGACGCTCATCATCACGGGCGGCCTGCGAACCGAATCGGACTTCGTCAAGGCCCTCGCACTGGGAGCCGACGGCGTCGCGATCTCGAACTCGGCCCTGCAGGCGATCGGCTGCCTGGGCATGCGCGCCTGCCACACGAACAACTGTCCTGTGGGGATCGCGACCCAGAAGAAGGACCTTCGCGCCCGATTGATCGTGGAAGAGTCGGCGCGGCGTCTGACGAACTACCTTACGGCGTCGGTCGAGTTGATGACGGTCCTCGCGCGTGCCTGCGGTCACGACCGTCTCGCAGGGTTCGAGTTGGACGATCTCACGACGTGGAAGAAGGACGTCGCCGAACTCACCGGGGTGGCCTATGGCGGAGTCCGCCCCTGACATCCGAAACGGCAACCTCGCATCCGCTCAGCCCTTACGACACATTTCCACGGTCGCGTCGTGAGGCTCACTGCATTTGCCGCTATGGGCCTCCGTCCCTTCAGCCCTCCGACCCCTGATTCGTGAGTCTCTCACTCGTCGTGTTGGCCGCGGGTCTCTCGACCCGGTACGGACGCCTGAAGCAGCTGGACCCGCTGGGTCCAGGTGGAGAGGCCATCATGGACTTCAACGTCTTCGACGCCGCTCGTGCCGGGTTCAGCCACGTGACCTACGTCGTGCGCGCCGAAATCCTGGACGACGTGCGGGCCCACGTCGAGAACATCATCGGAAGCACCTTCCAGACCGACTTCGTCTGTCAGGAGCTCGGGCAGCTCCCCGACGGGTTCCGAGCTCCCCCGGACCGGATCAAACCGTGGGGCACCGCGCACGCTGTGCTCTGCGCCGCTGAATTCGTAGATGGCCCCTTCGCGGTGTGCAATGCGGACGACCTCTATGGACCAGGGGCCTTCCGACTCCTGAAGGACCAGATGTCACTCGAACCTGCCGTAACCAACGGAGCCCTGGTTGGGTACACGCTCGAGAACACGCTGTCCGGAGCCGGCGGGGTAGCACGAGGCATATGCGTGCTCGGCAAGGACGACCTCCTCGAGCGCGTAACCGAGGTCCAGAAGATCCAGCGCAATGATGGATGGATCACGGGCATTGCCACCGACGGTGCGCCCGTTGAGCTCAGCGGACAGGAGATCGTGTCGATGAACCTGTGGGGCTTCACTCCACCGGTCATCGAACTTCTGCACCGGCAATTCAGACGCTTTCTCGAGTACTGGGGTGCCGACACGCACGAAGAGAGCTTTCTCTCCACAATGGTCAACGCGCAGATCGAGCTGGGGACGACGAGTGTCCGGGTGCTCCACGCGCCGGACAGTTGGTTTGGAGTGACACACGCCGCGGACCGGGGACGATCTGAGGCCATTCTTCGCGAACGGGTCGCATCCGGGGCTTATCCCCAGCGGCTCGCCGACGCCCTCGCACGCCTTGGTTGAACCCAGATGAGACTGAGCTCACTCGACTGGATCGTGATGGCCGCCTATGCGGTGCTCGCCCTCTCAGTCGGCCTGTACTTCGCGCGACGCGCAGGCAGCGCCACCGGTGAGTTCTTCCTGGGCGGGCGGTCGATGCCGTGGTGGCTCCTCGGCACATCGATGGTCGCCACCACATTCTCGACGGACACCCCCAACCTGGTAACCAACCTCGTTCGGACCGGTGGAGTCAGCGAGAACTGGATCTGGTGGGCCTTCGTCATCACCGGCATGTGCACGGTGTTCTTCTACGCGAAGCTATGGCGCCGATCGGGTATCGTCACGGACGTCGGCTTTTACGAGCTACGCTACTCAGGCAAGCCGGCGGCCTTCCTTCGTGGCTTTCGTGCGATCTACCTGGGTGTCTTCTTCAATACCATGATCATGGCGACGGTAACGCTCGCCGCGATCAAGATCGGTGGGGTCCTGCTTGGCGTATCAAAGTACGAGGTCGTCCTGATTGCGGGGACGGTCACCGCCATCTACTCGGCGACCTCGGGGCTGTGGGGGGTCGTGGTCACGGACATGATTTTGTTCGCAATCGCGATGATAGGCTCCGTCGCCGCCGCCTGGTTCGCGATCGCGCAACCCGAGGTCGGAGGCATGGTCGGGCTCTTCAGCCATCCCGCGCTGGAAGGCAAACTCGGACTTCTGCCGGACTTCACGGACTGGAGGACCGCCTCGACGGTGTTCATCATTCCGATCGCCGTACAGTGGTGGAGCGCGTGGTATCCCGGGGCGGAACCTGGCGGTGGTGGCTACGTCGCGCAGCGAATGCTCGCGGCAAAGGACGAAAGCCACGCGATGAAGGCGACACTGTGGTTCAACGCCGCACACTACGGTCTTCGCCCCTGGCCCTGGATCATCGTCGCACTCGCGTCACTAATCGTGTACCCGACGCTCGATTCGATTCAGGCGGCGTTTCCTCTGGTTGATCCGTCCGTGATCGGACACGACCTGGCATATCCAGCCATGCTCGTCTTCCTGCCGTCGGGGCTCCTGGGGCTCGTGGTGGCATCGCTCGCCGCGGCGTACATGTCGACCATTAGCACGCATCTGAACTGGGGCGCTTCGTACGTCGTCGATGACGTGTATCGCCGCTTCGTCGCCCCTGACGAGAGCGAACGGCGCTACGTGGCCGTAGGCCGGCTGGCGACGGTCGGGCTGATCGTTCTCGCGAGCGTGGTGTCTCTCTGGCTGGAGAACGCACTGCAGGCCTTTCAGATCCTGCTTCAGATCGGGGCCGGTACAGGCCTCGTCTTCCTGCTCCGATGGTTCTGGTGGCGAATCAATGCGTGGAGCGAACTCTCGGCGATGGTCATCTCTTTCCTCGTGGCCCTCTACTTCCAGTTCCTGCACGTCGATGTATTCGGCTTCCCAGCCATGCACGCTTCGTTTCAGTTGATCGTAGGGGTCCTGGTGACGTCGATCGGGTGGATCACCGTGACCTATCTGACGGCCCCGGCGGACGCCGAGACATTGAAGAGCTTCCACAAGCTCATTCGCCCGATCGGATCGGGGTGGCGAGGGGCCGGATTGGGTCTCGAGCCTGAGCCGGACGGAGAGAGTGTATCGGCCGCCTTCCTCGCCTGGTTCCTTGGATGTACGGCCATTTACGGAGTCGTATTCGGCACGGGATACATCCTCTACGGGCGAACCGGACTCGCCGCGGTGTGTCTGGTGACAGCAGCTGGTGCTTCTGCCTGGCTGTTTAAGACGCTACCCCGCGTGGGGCTTCACTAGAGAGCTAGGCCCTGCGTTCCGATACCCACCAGTACCGGAAGGAGAGGGGCAGCATCTTCGACAATAGCGCACCGAAGAAGATGAGCACGAAGAAGCCCGTTGCCGCGAAGATGATACCGTTCCATTGGGCGAGCCACGAGATCGGGACGTAGACCTCGCCCGGTGCGAAACCCGCCCGCGCGATCCCGGTGATCGTGCCGGAGAGGTGGAGCCAGCCCACGAGCGCCGCCACAGACACGTTCAAGCCGATGACGATCCACCGCATGGACACGGTGTGGAGCACGCTCGCGGCAGCCTCACCGTCGCGTGCGCCCACATGCTCGCCGAGAATCCAGATGAGCGCGCCGAGCAGGACCATGGTATCGATCCCGATGGTCGCGCCCATCGCGTGTCCGGTGACGGCATACGTGCCGTGCACGATCGCGTTCAGGGGCGGAATCGAGATCAGGACCGCGGAGAAGAGAATGAAGACGGACCAGTACTTCGATGCGGCGAACGATCCGCGCGCGGCGCAGAATTCTCCCTCTGTCGACGTCCGAACGAGCCCCCACAGGTCGTAGAGCGCGCGACACAGGATCAGGATCTCCATCATGCTGACGATGAAGGAGATCCACTTTACGAGGTGATCCTGCGGTAGGTGGTAGGTATGGTGCGCGAAGTTGGTAAACGAGTTGAGCAGCCCGATCGAGAACAGCCCATATGCCACCTTCGAGTGACCATAGGTCCGATCACGGCTGATCCGCTCGCTGATGTAGATGATGGAGCCGTAGACGAAGAGGTTGAACGCCCCGACGAGGGTGCCGGTCGCCTTCCACTGGACCTGCAGGTCCTGGAGCGGGTTGCCGAAGACACCCGGAAGCAGATAAAGGTGCTGCTCGACGAACGTGAAGATGAAGAACAGCATCCCCACGCCCCACATGGTCAGATACAGCGGCCTGTCGAAGAAGCCGGGGCCGGCGACACGGAAGAAGTTCCAGGCGTAGCACAGCCAGCCCACCAGAATGAACAAGCTGAAGATCGGGTGGAAGCCGACGTACTCCCTGCCTGATCCGATGCCCATTGCCAGCGTCAGGAGGATGCCCATTCCGGCGATCGACCAGGAGACGATCTGGACCCGGAGGCGCCATCGATCGCCCGCAGTGGGCTCACCCCCGTAGTCCTGGAGCCATCGGTGCACGACGGCGACGCCACCGAGAAACACCCAGGCAGAGGCGAACGCGGTATGCATCGGCCGGAGTTGCCTCAGGTCGAGTCCGATGTTCTGAAACCAGGGAGCCAGGGACGGCACAGAGTAGAGTGCGCCGAGAATGCCCGCGAAGAGCGTCACCGCGATGGCGATCAGTCCCCCGCGAATGAACATGATCGTCGCGAACTGACGGACGGGATGCCCCTGCTCGAAGGGGAGCCAGACCCCTCCGGAGGGCGGGAAAGGAGCCACGGAGCCGTCGGAAGCGGGCACGTGCACCGCTTCGGGCGAGGCCACTGCCGAATGCTCCACCACAGGCTCGATCATCGGAACTCCCACCAGTCCAGGCGGGACCAATCCACCGTGCGCTGCGACTGACGCCGTTCGGCGTCAGCCTCCAGTTGCGCCCGATTGCTGTTGAGCCAGTGGAAGTAGCGGACAATGTCCGATCTCTGCTGTTCGGAAAGCGCAGGCACAGGAGGAGGCATGCCGAGCGAGGGGCGACCGTCGGTCAGAACCGTATGGAGGCCCTCGTCGTCCACCCGATCCACGACCGTCGAAAGATCGGGTGCGCCCACGAGTGATACCTGGAACGGG
>JBDGVT010000058.1:0-18762 GCA_039585495.1 Gemmatimonadota bacterium
GTGGGCGCACGGTTGGCGCAGGTGTGGTTACAGAGATCATCGAGTAGTAGGGCCGGGACCGACGTCCCTCTCCACGACTTGACGGCACCAGCCTGAGAGTCGTTCCGAGGGACGCCGGACCCGGATCTACATAGCAGAGCAGGTGTTGGAACCGGAAGTGTAGGAAGAACGGACCCGGTCGATCGGAGAAGATCGGCTTCGTCCGTCGGAGCGAGGCTCGGCCGCGCGTAGCGGGCGAGTGAGGCAAGCGGAGCAAGAAGCTGATGTCCGGAGTCACGCGGCCGAACGGCCGAGAGAAGACGGACGACGCAGACCTTCCGCCCACAGGAGTTAGGAATGCCGCGAGATAAAGCGATCCTCGCCTGTCAGGACTGTCAGGAGAGGAACTATCACAAGACGAAGAACAAGCGACTCCATCCCGAGCGGGTGGAGTATCGCAAGTATTGCCCGCGTTGCCGTACGCACACGCAGCACAAGGAAACCAAGTAGTGTCAGCTGTCGCGAAGATCAAAGGGACGCGCGTCTTCATTGAAGAGTGCTGGATTGAGCTTCAAAAGGTCACGTGGCCGGATCAGGACCAGCTTCGCAGCGCGACGCTGGTTGTGCTCCTGTTCACGGTTGCGGTCTCGGGGATCATCTGGCTGATGGATAAGTCCGTCAGCTGGATCATCGGCATGATCATGGGCATTTTCGGAGCCTGAGCATGGAGACCATGGCCGACACTCACCACTGGTACGCGGTCCAGACGTATTCCGGGCATGAAAACAAGGTCCAGAAGCTGATTCAGCTTCGGATCGACGAGGAACCGGGTGAAGAGGAAGAGGCCGAGATTCGTGATGTGCTGGTTCCGACGCAGGAAGTCGTCGAGATCCGCAACGGGAAGCGGGTGACGGTTACCCGTCGGCTTTACCCCGGATACGTGCTGGTCCAGATGGTCATGAATGAGCGGACCTCGCACGTGATCAACAACATTCAGGGTGTCATCAAATTCGTCGGTTCGGGGCGCGCGCCGCATCCGCTCCGTGAAGACGAGATAAACAAGATTCTCGGCATCGAGACCGAGGCCGAGAAGAAGACACAGGAAGAGATCCCCTTCCATATCGACCAGGTGGTCGAGGTCACCAAGGGCCCCTTCACCGATTTCAGCGGCACGGTGCAAGAGGTTTACCCGGACAAGGGCAAGGTGAAGGTGGAGGTGTCGCTCTTTGGACGGCCGACGTCGGTCGAGCTCGACTATACGGATCTGAAGGGATACTAGGGCATGGCTAAGAAGGTTATCGGGTTCATCAAGCTCCACGTTCCGGGCGGACAGGCTAATCCTGCCCCCCCGGTAGGCCCCGCGCTGGGACAGCACGGCGTCAACATCATGGAGTTCTGCAAGCAGTTCAATTCGAAGACCTCGGACAAGCAGGGGATTACGATCCCTGTCGAGATCACGGTCTATGCGGATCGCTCCTTCACGTTCATCACCAAGACGCCTCCGGCATCGGTGCTGATCCTGAGGGCGACCGGATTGCCGAAGGGCTCGGGTGAACCAAATCGCGAGAAGGTCGGCAAGATCACCCGTGCGCAGCTCGCGGAGATCGCCGAGACCAAGATGGAAGATCTCAACGCGAACGACGCGGACGCTGCGATCGAGATGATCGCGGGTACTGCTCGTTCGATGGGCATCGTAGTAGAAGGCTAGTCTCAGGGGCGCCCCGCCCCAGCCCGCACCACCGCATGAGAGCCGTCAGCGGTGGGAGGGTGAACACATCGGCTCAAAGAGCACATGACCAAGACAGGAAAGCGCTACTCCTCGGCGCGTGAAAACGTACCGTCGGGAGCAAAGTTTCCACCACAGGAGGCCGTGAAGCTGGTCAAGGAGTTGGCGTCCGCGAAGTTCGACGAGACCGTCGACATCGCGACCCGCCTGGGCGTGGATCCCCGAAAGGCAGACCAGCTGGTTCGCGGTACGGTCGTTCTCCCTCACGGAACTGGGAAGGCCGTTCGCGTCCTGGTGATCGCTCAGGGTGAAAAAGAGGCCGAGGCCAACGCGGCTGGCGCCGACTACGTCGGCGTCGAGTACGTCGAGAAGATTCAGGGCGGTTGGCTCGATTTCGACGTCTGCGTGGTCACACCGGACCTCATGGGTAAGGTGGGCCCGCTCGGACGGGTACTCGGACCGCGGGGCCTGATGCCGACGCCGAAGGCCGGAACCGTGACCTTCGACATCGCGCGGGCCGTAGAGGAGATCAAGGCTGGTAAGATCGAGTTTCGTGTCGACAAGACAGGGAACGTCCACGCGCCGATCGGGAAAGCCTCCTTCTCAGAGGAGCAGTTGAGCGAGAATCTGGCGGCGTTCATGGATCAGATCGTTCGAGCCAAGCCGTCGACTGCGAAAGGCACGTACCTCAGGAGTGTCACGGTCTCGAGCACGATGGGACCTGGCGTATCAATCGATCCGAACTCGTATCGGAGGGCCTGATGGATCGCGCCAGCAAAGAGTCGTTGGTTTCGCAGCTCCGTGAGCGCATCGATCGTGCTCCGGTTCTGTACCTGACCGACTTCACTGGGTTGAACGTCAAGGCGATGACCGAGCTCCGGAGCTCTCTGAAGAAGTCCGGTGCCGAGTACTTCGTGGTGAAGAACCGTCTCGCGAAGCGTGTCTTTGCCGAGTCGGAGGATTTACCCGACATCAGCGAGAGTCTGACCGGGCCGACCGGGTTCGTTTTCGGCTACGAAGATGTCGCCGGAGCCGCCAAGACGTTGAGCGATTTCGCGAAGTCGCACGACAAGCGACCTGTATTCAAGCTGGGCGTAATGGAGAACAAGATTCTCCAGCCCGAGCAGGTGGAGAGGATCGCGACGCTTCCTTCTCGAGAGACGCTGCTCGCGCAGCTGGCTGGGGCCTTCGAGGCTCCGATGGCCATGCTCGCGACAGCACTCGAGGCGAAGCTGCAGGAGACGGCCGGCCTTCTCGACGCTCTGAAGGACGAGCGCGCGAAGGCGGGTTGAGCCCGCATCCAGGGCAAGTAGGTGGGACGCTGACGCGTCCCTGGTAATCAAGGGTTCAACTCAGTTGCCGGCACGGTCGGCAGGAATCAGGAGACAGGAATCATGGCGAATCACGAAGAGCTGCTCGAAACCATCGGTGGCATGACCGTTCTCGAGCTCTCCGAGTTCGTTGACGCCTTCAAGGACAAGTTCAACGTCACGGCTGTCGCAGCTCCGGTTGCGATGCCCGGAGCGGCTGCCGGCGGTGATGCTGCTGCCGAGGAGCAGTCCGAATTCGACGTCGTTCTCGAGGGGATCGGCGACAAGAAGATCCAGGTCATCAAGGTGGTGCGTGAGCTCACCGGGCTGGGTCTGAAGGAGGCGAAGGAAGTGGTCGATGGTGCGCCGAGCACCGTCAAGGAGGCCGCTACGAAGGAAGAGGCCGAAGAGATGAAGGCCAAGCTCGAGGACGTCGGCGCCGCCGTCGCGCTCAAGTAGCACCATCGGAGCGGGCCGCTTGACGGCGACTGCACCGCACGCGGCCTCGAGCCGCGTGACAATTCAGGCTAGCGTGGGACCCGGCTGTGGGCATCTCTCTCATGAGGGAGTGCCCACGGTCCGGGCCTCGCGCGCTTGTCCCATATCGAACACGACACACGCTCCCCATTCCTGTGCCGGAATGGGGTCGTAAGGGGGACGCACGTTGGAACTGCGCAAGGACAACCGGCCGATCCTGAGCTTTGCCAAGCTCAAGTCAATCATGCCGATGCCCAATCTGCTCGATGTACAGCTTCGTTCGTTCGAGAAGCTGATCGAGCCGGATCTTCAGGAACAGTGGGACTTCGGGCTCGATCGCGTCTTCGGGGAGATCTTCCCGATCGAAGACGTCAACGAGCACTTCATGCTCGAGTACGTCTCGGCTGCGCTCGCCGAGCCGAAGTACTCGGTCGAGGAGTGCATCGAGCGCGACATGACCTACGCTGCACCGCTGAAGGCCACGCTCCGCCTCATCATCTGGGAGCAGCCTGAAGAAGATCCGAACGAGCCGAAGAAGAAGCGGAGAAAGAAGAGGCCGTCGATTCCGATCGAGGATCGGAAGACGGTCGACATCATCGAGAAGGAAGTCTATCTCGGTGACCTGCCGCTTCTGACCGAGCTCGGCACGTTCATCATCAATGGCGCCGAGCGCGTCGTGGTGAGCCAGCTACACCGTTCCCCGGGTGTGGTGTTCGAGGAGAACATCCATCCGAACGGCACGAAGCTCTATAGCGCCCGGATTATTCCTTTCCGCGGCTCGTGGGTCGAGTTCACCCTCGACATCAACGATGTGTGCTATGTGCACATCGACAAGAAGAAGAAATTCCCCGCGACCGCGCTTCTGCGGGCCCTCGGGTATTCGACCGACGCAGAAATCTTCCAGCTGTACTACGACATCGCGGAGATCAAGCTCGGCAAGCTCAACGATGAGAAGAAGCTCGAGATCGAGGGCAAGGTCATCGCCCAGGAGTTCGTCGATCCCGAGACGGGCGAGATCCTGATCGACAACGGTGAGGAGATCGAAGAAGAGGTTATCGAGATCCTCGAGCGTCTCGGCGTCAAGAAGATCAAGGTCTACAAGAGCGATCGTCCGACCTCACGGGGCGAGAGCCCCATGATCAAGAACACGATCAAGAAGGATCCGACGGAGAACGAGGCGGAGGCGTTGAACGCCATCTACTCCCTCCTGCGTCCGGGCGACGCACCGAACATCGAGACGGCGCGCGAGGCACTGGAGCGCGTCTTCTTCAACCCGAAGCGCTACGATCTCGGCCGTGTCGGTCGCTACAAGATCAACCAGCGTCTGAACGTCGGAGTGCCCAGCGGCGAGACCGTCCTCACGAAGGACGATTTCATCTCGATCGTGGGTCACCTCATCGAGCTGAATGAGGGGCGTGGGTACACGGACGACATCGATCACCTCGGTAATCGTCGTGTCCGCACGGTGGGTGAGTTGATCGCCAACCAGTTCAGCGTCGGCCTCAGCCGTATGGCACGGCTGGTGAAAGAGCGGATGTCGATCAACACCGATCCGGACAAGATCAGCATCGACGACCTCGTGAATGCCCGGACCGTGTCCGCGGTAATCCAGGCGTTCTTCGGGTCGAGCCAGCTCAGTCAGTTCATGGATCAGACCAACCCGCTCGCGGAGATGACGCACAAGCGTCGCCTCTCTGCGCTCGGTCCGGGGGGGCTGACGCGTGAGCGTGCGGGCTTCGAGGTCCGTGATGTTCACTATTCCCATTACGGCCGGATGTGTCCGATCGAGACCCCTGAGGGGCCGAACATCGGGCTGATCACGTCCCTGACCACCTATGCCCGGATCAACGACCTCGGCTTCGTCGAGACCCCGTACCGGCTCGTGAAGAAGGGTCAGGTCACCAACGAGATCGAGTGGCTTTCGGCTAACGAGGAAGAGGAGGCCAGGATCGCTCAGGCGAACGCGCCCCTCGACGATAAGGGCAACTTCCGTAACGACTACGTGCTGTGCCGTGAGCGGGGTGACTTCCCACTCCTGCAGCCAGGAGATATCGACTACATGGACGTGGCACCGGACCAGCTGGTCTCGGTCGCCGCGGCCCTGATCCCGTTCCTCGAGCACGATGATGCGAACCGTGCCCTGATGGGCTCGAACATGCAGCGGCAGGCGGTTCCGCTTCTATATACCGACGCACCTCTGGTCGGGACCGGACTGGAAGCCAAGGTGGCATCTGACTCCGGTGCGGTGATCACGGCTCGGAGAGGTGGCTCCGTCGTTCACGTGACCGCCGACGAAATCGTTGTCGACACCGGCTCGATTGCACCGGGAAGCGCGGATCAGCCGCTCGCGAAGCTGGCACAGTTCGATCGCTACCGGCTGCGCAAATATTGGAGGACGAACCAGGACACCGCGATCAACCAGCGTCCGCTGGTAACGATCGGTGAAGAGGTCCATCCGGGCGACATCATCGCCGACGGTCCGAGCACGGACTCGGGTGAGCTCGCGCTCGGCCGCAACGTGCTCGTGGCGTTCATGCCGTGGTACGGGTCGAACTTCGAGGACGCGATCATCATCAGTGAGAAGCTGGTGAAGGATGACGTCTTTACGTCGATCCACATTCAGGAACTCGAACTCCATGTCCGCGATACGAAGCGGGGCATGGAAGAGATCACCCGCGAGATCCCGAACGTGGCAGAAGAGAGCCTCGTGGATCTCGATGAGCGCGGCATCGTCCGCGTGGGTGCACGGGTCAAGGCCGGCGACATCCTGGTCGGAAAGATCACACCGAAGGGTGAGACCGAGCTGTCCCCCGAAGAGAAGCTGCTGACCGCCATCTTCGGTGAGAAGGCGAAGGACGTGAAGGACTCGTCGCTCCGGGTACCGCCCGGCATGACGGGGACCATCATCGACGTGAAGATCTTCTCTCGCCGGATCGACGATCCGCTTCTCGAGAAGGAGCACGGCGCCAAGATCGGTGACTTGCGGTCCATGGAGCGCGAAGAGATTCAGCGGATCCAGGACGCCCGCGACGAAGAGCTGCGGTCGGTTCTCCAGCGGCAGACGGTCGCGCTGATGCTCAAGAAGGGCACCGTCGAGCCGGTCATGGACGAGGGCACGAAGCTCTCGAAAGAGGACATCGCCGATCTGAACTTCAAGAAGGTCGATCTCTCGACCTTCAAGGTGCAGAACAAGGACAACAGCGAGCGGATTCGCCGGGTGGTCGACGAGGCGGAGCGACGGGTACAGCGCGTCAAGGCGAAGACTGAGGAGCAAATCGACAAGGTCTTCCAGCCCGACGAGCTTCCGCCAGGCGTCGTTCAGCTCGTGAAGGTCTACGTCGCCGAGAAGCGGAAGATCTCCGTTGGTGACAAGATGGCTGGACGCCACGGAAACAAGGGCATCATTGCCCGGATCGTACCGGAAGAGGAGATGCCGTTCCTCCCCGACGGGACACCGGTCGAGATCGTCCTGAACCCGCTCGGTGTGCCGTCGCGAATGAACGTCGGACAGATCCTCGAGACGCACCTCGGCTGGGCCGGGCGTGTTCTGGGCTTCGAGTCGAAGACACCTGTCTTCCAGGGTGCGACCGAAAACGAGGTGGGAGCGCTGCTGAAACTCGCGGGACTCAAGTGGGTCGATCAGGCGCTAGGCCTTGATGC
The DNA here is from genome assembly GCA_039585495.1 of Gemmatimonadota bacterium. Classification (GTDB taxonomy): domain Bacteria; phylum Gemmatimonadota; class Gemmatimonadetes; order Longimicrobiales; family Gaopeijiaceae; genus UBA2589. Next base: position 7,153 of record JBDGVT010000058.1, read on the forward strand.
GAAGTCGCCCACGTCACTCGACGACATCGAGTCGATGGTTCGGGTGGCGAGTCAGCTTCCGGTCATCATGGCTGGGGCTGACGCGACGACGAACGGGAACGGCGCAGGCCCCGTGGGACACACCCACGGTATCGGGCAGTCGCTCGACGCCTATCTCGGACTCAAGCTGAAGAAGAAGGAAGAGAAGTTCTTCGCGGACATGATCGACTTTCTGCTGGAGGCAGCCGGTGAGATCGCCGATCGAAAGGGTGAGGCGATGTCGGATCTCTTCCCGGCGATCACGAAGCTCAAGGGACGCTCCACCGTGAAGTCGGGTCTCGACGACGCCGTCGTCGAACTGCTCGAGCACGCGGAGATCTTCCCGAATGGAAAGATCTGGCTTCGGGATGGTCGTAGCGGTCGCCGCTTCGACTTCCCGGTCACCGTCGGCGCCATCTACATGCTCAAGCTGAGCCACCTGGTGGATGACAAGATCCACGCGCGCTCGATCGGGCCATACTCCCTCGTTACGCAGCAGCCGCTGGCCGGTAAGGCTCAGTTCGGCGGACAGCGTTTCGGAGAGATGGAGGTCTGGGCGCTGGAAGCATACGGTGCCGCGCACACGCTTCAGGAAATTCTCACCGTGAAGTCCGATGACGTGCAGGGTCGATCGAAGGTCTATGAGGCCATCGTGAAGGGTGACAACCTGCCGAAGCCCGGCATACCGGAGTCGTTCAACGTGCTCGTGAAAGAACTACAGGCTCTCGGCCTGAGCGTTACGCTCGGGGAGGAAGAGTAATGATCGATTTCCCAAGGACACGGGATCAGAAGGCCGCGGACTTCGAATTCATTCAGGTGAAGCTCGCTTCGCCGGAAGAGATTCGTTCGTGGTCGTTCGGCGAGGTCGTGAAGCCCGAGACGATCAACTACCGCTCCTTCAAGCCCGAACGGGACGGCCTGTTCTGCGAGCGGATCTTCGGTCCGGTCAAGGACTGGGAGTGCCACTGCGGGAAGTTCAAGCGGATTCGTTTCCGTGGGCACGTCTGTGATCGCTGTGGCGTCGAGGTCACGCTGTCCAAGGTGCGTCGCGAGCGCATGGGACACATCGAGCTCGCGGTTCCGGTCGCGCACATCTGGTTCTTCAAGACACTTCCGAGTCAGCTGGGTTACCTGCTCGGCATGACGCTGCGTGACCTCGAAAAGGTCATCTACTACGCGGCCTATGTCGTAACCAACCCGGGCAAGCAGGAGGTCGAGTTCCTCGAGCTTCTGGACGAGGATCAGTACTACGACCTCCGCGTGAAAGCCCGTGAGGAGGGTGACGAAGAGTTCATGGCGGAGATCGGTGCCGAGGGTACCCGCACTCTGCTCAGGCTGCTCGACAACCCCGACAAGAAGAAGATCAAGGACCGCAACGCGGACGGACGTGGACTCGACCGTCTCGCCGACTGGCTCCGGTACGAGATCGCCAACGAGACCTCCCAGCATCGCAAGAAGAAGAAGCTGAAGAGGCTCAAGGTCGTCGACGCGCTGCGCACATCGGGTGACACCCCCGATACGCGCAACAAGCCGGAGTGGATGATCCTGGACGTGATCCCCGTGATTCCGCCGGATCTCCGTCCGTTGGTGCCGCTCGACGGTGGACGTTTCGCGACGTCCGACCTGAATGACCTGTATCGTCGGGTCATCAACCGTAACAACCGCCTCAAGAAGCTCATCGACATGCGCGCGCCGGAGGTCATTCTCCGCAACGAGAAGCGCATGCTGCAGGAGGCTGTGGACGCGCTCTTCGACAACGGTCGTCGGTCCAAGGCGATCCGAGGCCGCGGCAAGCGTCCGCTCAAGTCGCTCAGTGACATGCTCAAGGGCAAGCAGGGGCGGTTCCGGCAGAACCTGCTCGGTAAGCGCGTCGACTACTCTGGCCGTTCGGTCATCGTGGTCGGGCCCGAGCTGAAGCTGCACCAGTGCGGCCTGCCGAAGGCGATGGCGGTCGAGCTCTTCAAGCCGTTCATCATTCACGAGCTCGAAAAGCGTGGCGAGGCCGAGACGGTCAAGCGCGCCAAGAAGATCGTGGAGAAGAACGATCCGAAGGTCTACGAGGTCCTCGAGGACATCATCAAGGACCATCCGGTGCTGTTGAACCGGGCGCCGACGCTGCACCGTCTCGGAATCCAGGCGTTCGAGCCGGTTCTGGTGGAGGGGAAGGCGATTCGCATTCATCCACTGGTGTGTGCCGCGTTCAACGCCGATTTCGACGGTGACCAGATGGCGGTGCACCTTCCGCTGTCGTTCGAGGCGCAGCTCGAAGCTCGTGTCCTCATGCTGTCGTCGAACAACATCCTGCTTCCGTCGAACGGCCGTCCGGTCGCAGCGCCGACGCAGGACATGGTTATCGGGTCGTACTACCTGACCAATCCGGGTCTGCGCATCACCGACCTGGAGCGTGCGGCAAACGATACGAAGGGGCCCAAGGCCCGTCGCGAGCAGGCGGACGCCGAGCTCGACGAGATCTTCGCCGACCAGCCCCGCTACAGCAGTTATGCGGACGTGGAGATGGCGTTGGTCCAGGAGAGAGTCACGTTCCACACTCCGGTGTGGTATTGGGTCTCGAAGGACTTTGGCGGTCTTGGAGAGACCGAGGGCCGGTGGGTTCGGACCACGGCTGGCCGCGTGCTCTTCAACTCGATCATTCCTGACGAACTCGGTTACATGAACCAGACGTTCGGCAAGAAGGAGCTGGGAGACCTGGCGTTCGACTGCTTCAACGTGACCGGTCTCGGCCGCACGACGGAGTTCCTGGACGCGATCAAGGACTTCGGATTCCGGTATGCCACGATGGGTGGCATCAGTGTCGGTATCGAGGACCTCGAGGTTCCACACGAGAAGCGCCAGATCCTTGCCGAGGCCGACGAGCAGGTGGCTCGCTTCCAGAAGGCTTATGCCAGCGGCTTCATCTCCAATGGAGAGCGCTACAACAAGGTCATCGACACCTGGACCCACGCGAACAACGACGTCGCGGACGCCATGGTGCGCCACCTGGAGCGGTCACACGACGGCTTCAACCCGGTGTACATGATGATGACGTCCGGTGCCCGTGGTAACCGGGACCAGATGCGTCAGCTCGCCGGAATGCGTGGTCTGATGGCCAAGCCGCAAAAGAAGCTCACAGGTGGAATCGGTGAGATCATCGAAAGTCCGATCAAGTCGAACTTCCGTGAAGGACTGACCGTGGTGGAGTACTTCATCTCCACGCACGGAGCGCGGAAGGGGCTGGCGGATACGGCGCTCAAGACGGCCGATGCCGGATACCTCACGCGCCGTCTGGTCGACGTCGCGCAGGACATGACGATCACGACCGAGGATTGTGGCACGATCCTCGGTCTCGAGATGACCGCGCTGAAGGAAGGCGAGGACATCATCGAGCCGCTCATGGACCGGATCGTCGGCAACGTCGCGCTCGATGACATCTACGATCCGATCGATGGAGAGCTTCTGGTCAAGGAGGGCGCGCTCATCGAGCAGCTCGCCGCCGAAGCGATCGAGGATGCCGGAATGCAGATGGTTCGGATCCGTTCTGTGCTGACGTGCGAGGCAGTCAGAGGCCTCTGCCAGATGTGCTACGGGCGCAACCTCGCGACGATGAAGATGGTCGACGTCGGGGAGGCGGTCGGTATTCTGGCAGCGCAGTCGATCGGAGAGCCGGGCACACAGCTCACGCTTCGGACATTCCACATCGGTGGTACGGCATCACGAATTGCGGCACAGACTCAGCGGAAGTCGAAGATCGACGGTGAGGTCGGGCTCGAGCGTGTTGCGATTGTCGAGACGCCGGACAAGACCAGGATCGTCACCTCCCGCGAGGGTCAGATCCTCCTAAAAACCCCTGAAGGCGCGGTTCGCAGCAGGCTGGCCGTTCCGTACGGTGCAACGCTGTCGATCGAAGAGGGTCAGATGATTCGAGCGGGAGATCTGCTCTTCAGCTGGGATCCGTACTCGGAGCCGATGGTGGCCGACTCGAAGGGTATCATCGAATTCGCCGATATCGTCGAAGATGCGACGATGCGAGAAGAGCTCGACGAGTCCACGGGTCGTCGCCAGATGACGATCATCGAGGACCGTGAGAAGAAGCTCCATCCGACGATCGCGATTCGGAAGAACACGAAGAAAGCCGAGAAGCTGCGTGAGTTCATCGTTCCGGTGGGTGCGCAGCTGACCGTGCGTCACGGAGATGAGGTTGAACTCGGTGACACGATCGCCAAGATCAGTCGTGAGGTGTACAAGACGCGCGACATCACCGGTGGTCTGCCGCGGGTCGCGGAGCTCTTCGAGGCACGTCGTCCGAAGGATCCGGCTGTCATCACGGAGATCGACGGCGAGATCAGCTTCGGCGACATCAAGCGAGGCAAGCGTCAGGTCCATGTGACCCCGGAAACGGGTGAGCAGCGGACGTACGACGTCCCGGTCGGTAAGCACATGCGCGTGCACACCGGCGACCAGATGCGCGCGGGTGATCGCCTGTCAGAAGGCCCGATCAATCCGCACGACATCCTCGCGATCAAAGGACCGCGGGCCGTCCAGGAGTACCTGCTGAACGAGGTTCAGGAGGTGTATCGTCTCCAGGGCGTGCAGATCAACGACAAGCACATCGGCGTGATCGTTCGTCAGATGCTGCAGAAGGTCAGAGTCACCGATGCGGGTGACACGAGGCTTCTCGAGGGCGAGAACGTCGACCGGACCGCGTTCCGGAAGGTGAACACCAAGGCGATGGCCGAGGGTGAGAAGCCGGCGCGTAGTGAGCCGCTTCTTCTCGGAATCACCAAGGCGAGCCTCACGACCGAGTCGTTCATCTCGGCGGCCTCCTTCCAGGAAACCACCCGTGTGCTCACCGACGCCGCAGTACGTGGCGCCCGCGATGAGTTGATGGGCTTGAAGGAGAATATCATCATCGGTCATCTGATTCCGGCGGGAACCGGTATTCACCGGTACCAGAACGTCGAGTTCATGGTCGAGCAGTCGTACTACGACGAGGAGATCATCCCGCTCACGGACGCGGGCGAGCTCGTGCCCGGACTGGGTATCGGTGGGGACGAGGAGATCCTCGCCCTCTGACCTGAGGCGAGTGGTACGAAACACGACGTGGAAGAGTGAGGGTGCCGGTTTCCGGCGCCCTCACTTTTTCGTCTTGAGGAGGGGGTAATCGTGCCCGACGCACCGTGACAGCCGGAAGCGACCGGACGGTCGGGATCATCGGGGCGGGACGGCTCGGCTCGAGCCTGGCTGGGGCACTGCGCGATGCAGGGTATTCGGTCGCAGCGGTCAGCAGGCGCGAGTTGGCACAGGCTCAGGCTGCGTCCAGCAGAATCGAGGGGTCGGTCGGGACGGACGACGTCCAGGCCGTGGCCGACGTGTCGGACGTGGTATTCATTGCGACCAGCGATTCCGCGATCCGGTCCGTCGTCGACTCGTTGTCGATTCGCTCGGGACAAGCGGTCGTCCATTGCTCGGGTGCCACACCCGTTTCAACGCTGATGACCGCGGCGGAGCAGGGGGCCACCACCGGTGGCTTCCACCCCCTCCAGACGTTTCCGCGTGCGTTCGAGGGAGAGCGCTTCCGATCCATCACCGTGGGAGTCGCATCGGAGAATGATCGGCTGCTCGAATGGCTGGAGGCCCTTGCTCGTGACGTCGGCGCGACTTCGATGCGGATTCCCGACGAGGCTCGTGCGGTCTATCACGCCGCTGCGACCCTCGCGTCTCCCCTCACGGCGGGCCTCGCGGGATTGGCCGCCACGCTGTGGGCGGAATTCGGATTCTCAAGGGATGCAGCCCTGAGAGCCCTGGCACCGTTGTCGGCCTCGACGGTAGCAGATCTCGGGTCGATGAGCTTCCCAAACGGGATTACCGGTCCCTATGTACGGGGGGATGTCGAGGTCGTACGCGCGCACCTTGAGGCCGTGTCGGCTTCCACGGATGTTTCGAGAGCCTACGCAGCGCTGGCTCTCGCGACACTTTCCGACGCGGCGGATGCGGGTGGGTTGGCTCCGTCGCAGCGTGAAGAAATCGAGCGGCTCTTGAGGGCTCACCTGGAGGAACGGCCGTGAAGCGGATCACCACGAACGATATCCGACGGATGAAATCCGAGGGCCAGGCGATCCCGATGGTCACGGCCTACGACTACACCGCGGCCCGACTCGTGACTGAGGCCGGAATTCCCATGATTCTTGTGGGAGACAGCATGGGGCAGACCATGCTTGGTCATGATTCGACACTTCCGGTGACGGTCGAGGACATCGTGAGGGCGTCAGCCGCCGTCGTTCGCGGCGCTCCTCAGGCGCTGGTCGTCGCCGATATGCCATTCATGAGCTACCAGGTCAGTCGCGAGGAAGCACTCCACAACGCGGGCCGGTTGGTGAAAGAGGGGGGTGCACAGGCTGTCAAGCTGGAGGGCGGTGGCCCCGTTCTCGACTCGGTTCGTGCGCTCGACGCCGCGGGGATCGCTGTGATGGGGCACCTCGGGCTGACACCCCAGTCGGTCCACAAGCTGGGAGGCTACCGGGTCCAGGGGACGTCGCCCGCGACCGCACAGGAGCTGCTGGACGATGCCCTCAGGCTCCAGGACGCAGGTGTCTTCGCCATCGTGCTGGAGCTGGTCCCGGTTGAGGTCGCCGAGGCGGTCACGGCCCGGTTGACCATTCCAACGATCGGGATCGGATCAGGCATCGCCTGTGATGGGCAGGTCCAGGTCTGGCATGACATTCTCGGCCTTTCGCTCGACTTCCAGCCGAAGCATTCCAAGATCTTCGCCGATGTGGGAGCCACGATCAGAGAGGCCCTGAGCGCATACTCCGAGGGTGTCCGGGAGAGGACGTTCCCGACGGAAGCAGAGACGGTGCATGCGAAGGACCCGGTGGTACTCGACGATGAGGCGGAGGCCGGAGGCATCACACCGCTCCGGCGGACTCGCAGAGGCTGACTCAGTGATCATCGTCGAGGCCGTGCGGGAGATGGAGGCCGTGCGGGAAGCCTCGGCGTCCCCGGTGGCCATGATGGCCACGCTCGGAGGGATGCATCGTGGACACGAGGCGCTCTTGGAGCAGTCACGAGCGCTCGGAGACACGCTCATTGCATCCCTCTTCCTCAACCCTACCCAGTTCAACGATTCGGCCGATCTCGATACCTACCCTGCCGACACCGCGGCCGACCTGGAGATCTTCAGGGCACACGGGGTCGACGTCGTATTCATGCCTTCGGTAGACGAGATGTACCCCCCCGGTGGTTCCGCCCCCGTGGATCCGGGGCCCTTGGGCGACGTCCTGGAAGGGGCTCATCGACCGGGCCACTTCATCGGGGTCGCGACCGTGGTGGCGAGGCTCTTCAACGTGATCCGGCCCGACATCGCTGTCTGGGGAGCGAAGGACGCCCAGCAGAACGTGATCATCCGTGAGGTCAGCCGTCGCATGGGGATGCCCATCGATCATCGAATCGTACCTACGGTGCGAGAGGATGATGGCCTCGCGTTGAGTTCACGAAACGCCAGGCTCTCGTCGGACGAGAGAGCCGCGGCGCCCGTCCTGTATCGTGCGCTCTCGAAGGCACACCGCCTCTTTCTCGAGGGCGAGTCTGATGCGGCCACACTCCGCGCGGCCGTGCGCGAGGTCGTGGGGAACGAGGCGTTGGTCGCATTGGAGTACGTGAGCGTCGCAAGCATGCGCGACCTGGGCGAGGTGACTCGAGCTGAAGCTGGTGCGATGGTGTCGTTGGCCGCGGTCGTTGGGAACACCCGTCTGATCGACAACATCGTCCTGGGCACAGGATCGGACTGAACGGCTTCACGCGGCATCGGTTGGTGGTTGGTGAAGACGCCGCTCCCCGCTGCGGTAGCCGCCACACCCGAGGCGATGTGCCAAGAAGAGGCCACCCCACGCCAAAATTCGGCCTGACCGGTCCGATGCCAGGGCCGGCCGAAGGCCCGGCCCTGGACCCAAGTGCTGACGCTCACTTCCGTCCCGAAAAACGCCATCAGGCCTATTCAACGGGCTCCGTTTCAGACTCGGTATCCAGGCGGCGGAAGGGACCCCGTGAGCACCCAAGGAGGGGATCGAACGAAGTTCGCGGCGAAGCCCCCCGACGGGGTGCTCACGGGGTCCCTCACTACCCCAGCAAGCCCGCGAAACCAAAGGCCGTTCACCCGTTGACACCCCCCGTACCCGTTTCTACCTTTCCATGCTCTGTCGGACCGGCCCTTCGCACCAACAGCGGAGTGCCAACACGATGCGTCCAGGATGGGCGCGTTTTGGATGGGCGCGTTTTTTATCACGGTTAGAGGGTACATGCCGACAATTAGTCAGCTCGTGCGGAAGGGTCGCAAGGCGCAGCAGAAGAAGAACAAAGCGCCGGCCCTGCAGCGGAATCCCCAGAAGCGGGGGGTCTGCACGCGTGTATATACGACGACCCCGAAGAAGCCGAACTCGGCTCTCCGGAAGGTCGCTCGTGTGCGCCTCACGAACGGCTTCGAAGTCACGGCCTACATCGGCGGCGAGGGTCACAACCTTCAGGAGCACTCGATCGTGCTCATCCGCGGTGGTCGTGTTAAGGATCTTCCTGGTGTCCGGTACCACATCATTCGTGGGACGCTGGATGCCTCGGGGGTCGACGCCCGTCGGCAGGGGCGCTCCAAGTACGGGGCCAAACGGCCCAAGTAAGGCGAGATTTAGATGAGCCGTCGTTCCCGTGCCGAGAGGAGAGAAACTCCTCCCGATCCCAAGTTCGAGTCCCGAGCCGTCACCAAGTTCATCAACAACTTGATGGTGGATGGGAAGAAGTCGATCGCCGAGAAGATCTTCTACGACGCGATGGACATGATGGAGCAGCGGTCGGGTCAGCCCGGCCTGCTGGTCTTCGAACAGGCGATGAACAATGCGAAGCCCGCGCTCGAGGTGAAGAGCCGCCGCGTGGGTGGTGCGACGTACCAGGTTCCGATCGAGGTTCGCCCCGACCGCCGGACCGCGCTGGCAACTCGCTGGCTGATTTCATTTGCGCGTGCGCGCTCGGAGAAGAGCATGGCCGAGCGACTCGCAGGAGAACTCCTCGCCGCCAGTCGCGGTGAGGGCACGACGATCAAGAAGAAGGACGACACGCACCGGATGGCAGACGCGAACAAGGCGTTCGCGCACTACCGCTGGTAAGCGTCGGGTAACACGCAGGACCGAAGCCCTCGCAGTCGAAGGGGGCCGCGGACAACAGAGACGCGATGGCCTTTCGAGGCCCTCTCCGAAATCAGGAGCGCGGATGGCTGCACGTCCCGAGGGGCTGCAGCGGCACAACCACGCTCCTTTTTTCATGCCCTTCGGGGCGATGACTACACGATGAAAGCGTAAGGACCAGATAGAATGCCCAGGGTTACTCCACTACCGCGCCTGAGAAACATCGGGATCATGGCGCACATCGATGCCGGGAAGACCACGACGACCGAGCGCATCCTGTACTACACGGGTCGCGTGCACCGGGTCGGTGAGGTCCACGATGGCGCGGCGACGATGGACTGGATGGAGCAGGAGCAGGAGCGGGGAATCACGATCACCTCCGCGGCCACGACGGCGCATTGGAACCGCTTCGACGTCGAGCACCGTATCAACATCATCGATACGCCGGGGCACGTGGACTTCACCGCTGAGGTCGAGCGTTCACTTCGAGTGCTCGATGGTGCGGTTGCGGTGTTCTGCGCAGTTGGCGGTGTCGAGCCCCAGTCCGAGACGGTATGGAGGCAGGCCGACCGCTATCAGGTTCCGCGAATCGCCTTCGTCAACAAGATGGACCGTATCGGTGCCGACTTCATGAATGTCGTCGGCATGATGAGGGAGCGCCTCGGTGCGAACGCGCACCCTGTGCACTATCCGCTCGGCGAGGGCGAGCTCTTCACCGGCATGGTCGACATCATTGAGCGCAAGTCGATCATCTTCGAAGACGAGATGGGCTCGAAGATCACCGAGGGTGATGTCCCGGACGGCCTGAAGGACCAGATCGAGGAACTCAGGAGCAGCCTCCTCGAAGCGGCAGTCGAACACGACGACGAACTCATCGAGAAGTACCTCGCGGGTGAAGAACTCACGGTCGAGGAGTTCCGTCACGCGATCCGCGCCGCGACGAGCAAGGGTGTCCTATTCCCCGTCTTCTGTGGGTCGGCGTTCAAGAACAAAGGCGTCCAGGCACTCCTCGATGGTGTGATCGACTATCTGCCGTCACCGGTAGACGTTGAGGCCATCCAGGGTCACTTGCCGCACCACGACGAGACCTTCGAGACGCGCGAGGCGAGCGACGACGCTCCGTTCGCGGCCTTGGCGTTCAAGATCGCCACCGACCCGTATGTCGGTAAGCTGACGTTCTTCCGGGTCTACTCCGGTTCGCTTCCTTCGGGCAGCTACGTATACAACGCCACCAAGGATCGGCGGGAGCGCGTGGGTCGCATTCTGCAGATGCACGCGAACAAGCGTGAGGAGCGCGATGAAGTGTTCGCTGGCGATATCGCTGCTGCGATCGGCCTGAAGGAAGTAAAGACAGGCGACACGCTTTGCATCGAGACGTCACCGATCATTCTCGAGGCGATGAAGTTTCCCGAGCCGGTCATCGCCGTTGCGATCGAGCCGAAGACGAAGGTCGATCAGGACAAGCTCACGAATGGCCTGGTCAAGTTGGCCGACGAGGATCCGACGTTCCGGGTCCACACGGACAAGGAGACGAATCAGGTCATCATCTCCGGCATGGGTGAGCTCCACCTCGAGATCATCGTCGACCGCCTCAAGCGAGAGTTTGGCGTCGAGGCGAACATCGGCCGGCCGCAGGTCGCGTACCGCGAGACCATCCGGAATCGTGCCGAGAAGGTCGAAGCCAAGTTCGTCCGGCAGACCGGTGGCCGTGGTCAGTACGGCCATGTGGTGATCAACATCGAGCCGGGCTCACCAGGAAGCGGCTTCATCTTCGAGGACAAGATCGTCGGAGGCGTGATTCCGCGGGAATACATCGGTTCCGTCGAGGCGGGGATCCGGAGCGCGCTCGATACGGGTGTGCTCGCCGGGTATCCGGTCATCGACTTGAAGGTCGAGCTGATCGACGGCTCGTACCATGACGTCGACTCGAGTGAGATGGCGTTCAAGATCGCCGGCTCGATGGCCCTCAAGGAGGGCTTGCGTAAGGCCAAGGCCGTTCTTCTCGAGCCGATCATGGATGTGGAGGTCGTGACGCCGTCCGAGTACATGGGCGACATCATCGGCGACCTCTCGTCGCGGCGCGGCAAGGTTGGCGGGATGACCGAGCGGGCTGGGGCCCGGGTCATCGGCGCCTCGGTGCCGCTCGGCGAGATGTTCGGTTATTCAACGCGGCTGCGCTCCCTCAGTCAGGGACGGGCCGTGTACACCATGCAGTTCGCGCAGTACGAAGAGGTCCCGAAGTCGAAGGCCGAGGAGATTATGGCGGCCAACGGCGGAGCCGACTGACAGACCACCATCTAGCTACAGAATCAGAAGAGGACAGCGATGGGCAAGGCGAAGTTCGAGCGGACAAAGCCGCACGTGAACGTGGGAACGATCGGCCACGTGGATCACGGCAAGACGACGTTGACGGCAGCGATCACGCTAA
>JBDGVT010000059.1:0-21061 GCA_039585495.1 Gemmatimonadota bacterium
CGTTGCGCGACCTCTCGCTCGAGGATGGGCGCGGTATCGACAAATGCTCGGCCACGGACGCCGCCCTCGGCCTCTCCGTCCATCCAGGCGAGTAACTCGGTGAGCTTCTCCTTCACGACCTCGTGATAGTCCTTCCCGCGTGCGTATCTGGCGATGACGGCCCGGGCCGGATCCCCGATTACGGCGGGGTCGTCCTCGGCGTAGTACTCGTGGCCCACGACCACGACCGAACGCACGGCGTCCATTGTCCCTCGAAGGTCGAGGCGGCGCTCGACGGCGTCCTTTCGACTCAGATAAGCCATCTCCCCATGGTGTCCAGCGCCAAGCCAACCACGGTAGGCGTCCGAATAGTCACTCGGCCGGGCGTCGGTGACGCCAAAGAGGGTGAAGCCCAGTTCCCGCGCGCGCCGCTCCACCGACTCCCGCATACCTACGGTCGTTCAGACAGGGGACGGAGTCGGTATCGGCGCCCCTTCCACTCGACGTCCCGTCCTCGGATCCAGGAGCGGAGGAAGATGTATCCGGTAACCGCGGCCGCGAGCGGATAGAGAAGGCCGTACTTCGCCGGGCCGCGCATCTTGGCGGTAAACCAGCACCAGGTGAGGACGCTGAGCGAGACTACGCTCGAGCAAGACGACGGCGACCGTGCCGATGAACACGAGTGGCGGCACGATCCATAGAACGATCCCACTCACGAACGACAAGGTGGGTATCACGGGGCGCACCCACGGAGGGAAGCTCTGCAGCCCGCCGGTCACGATGTTTTTCGACCATCCTTCGACAAGGTGCGCGAGTGACCGGTACATCCGCGTGGACAGATCGTCCTCCGCGCTTCGTATGCGCAGTCGCCGGCCGGTCCGTTTCACCGTCTGAGCCATCGCGAGGTCTTCCGCAACCTCGTCCTTCACCACCTCGTGGCCTCCCAGCGCCTCGTAGGCGCTTCGAGGGAACAGCATGAACTGCCCGTTCGCGATGGCGTCGCGCCAATTCCCCCCACGCGCCGCCCGCTCGAAGTCGGGGAAGCGAAGGAGCATGAGGAAGAAGATATGTGGCTGAATGAGGCGCTCCCAGAAGCTTTCCATCAGTTGGCGCCCGACGACGGTGAGCAGGTCGGCCTCCTCCTCCTGAAGGGCGGTGACGGCGCGGGCCAGCAGCGGAGGGCCGTGGGTCGTGTCCGCATCCGTAAACAGCAGTAGGTCCCCGGTGGCGACCCGAGCTCCCTGATGGCACGCCCACGGCTTGCCGAGCCAGTCAGCGGGAAGCTCGGCGCCATCGATGACCTGAATGGCCCGCGCGTTTCCGGCCGGGACACTTCGTGCCAGCTCACCGGTCGCGTCGTCACTTCGGTCATCGACGACGATGATCTCGAAGTCGGGGTAGGTCGATCGAGTGAGCGACGAGACACAGTTCACGATGTTCACCGCCTCGTTCCGGGCGGGAACGATCACGCTGACGGAGGGCTGCTCGCGGTCAGGAGCGGACGCCACTGGCGAGGCTGGCAACTCGCTCGGAATACGCGTGACGAAGCGCGCATAGAGGAGGATCGCGAGCCACGGAAGGGCGAGGACGAGGGGTGTCATGACGCTTGTACCATACCAGCAATCAGGGGCAGCGGCTCGGATGGCGATACGGGTGGTTCGTCCCTACTCTCCCAACGCTGAGGACCGCCGCAAAAACGGTCCCCCACGAACACCCCACACGGAGTCTTTCATGACGCCCCGGACGATCGCAATGGCGACCCGTCATTTCTTCCTGATGTCGCTCGGTGTCATCGTCGTGACGCTGGCTGCAGCCCCTGTCTCTCTCGAGGCCCAGGGCACCCGCTTCCTGCGCCAGCCCGATGTCAGCGCGACCCACATCGCCTTCGTTCACGCCAACGACATATGGTCTGTCGGCCGCGATGGCGGAGATGCGGTCCGATTGACCACCTCCGAAGGTGCCGAAACCGATCCGCACTTCAGCCCTGACGGAAGATGGATCGCGTTTACAGGGCAGTACGGAGGCAATACGGACGTCTTCGTGATGCCGGCGACGGGAGGTCAGCCCGCACGACTCACCTGGCATCCCGGGGCCGATGTGGTTCAGGGATGGACGCCCGAGGGAGACGTACTCTTCCGGTCCGGTCGCGAGGGTCATCCCACTCAGCTTTGGAAGTTCTTCACGGTGCCAGTGGACGGGGGGTTGCCCCAGCCCATGGGCGCGCAGGCGTACGAAGGGGAGATGAGCGCCGATGGTGACTGGCTCGCGTTCCAGGAGATCGGGCTCTGGGATCCGGGCTGGCGCAACTACCGCGGAGGCCAGGCCCAGCCTGTATCCGTCGTCTCGACGTCTACGTGGGAGAGGGTGACCTCGCCGTGGGAAGGCGAACGACACCTCGCGCCGGTTTGGCTCGACGGACGGGTGTACTACATGTCGGAACGCGACTACGCGGCGAACGTGTGGTCCTTCGATCCGTCGACCGGAGCAGAGACCCAGCACACGTACCACGCCGACTTCGATGTGCAGAGCCTCGGCGCCGGTGGCGGGGTCGTCGTCTACGAGCAGGCCGGATACCTGCACGAGCTGAATCCGACGACGGGTGCCACCCGTCAGCTCGAGGTCCGCGCTGCCGGTGATCAGAGCTGGGCGCGCGCGCGGTGGGAGGACGTTCCCGCCGGTGCACTCCGAGATGCCCGGCTCTCGCCGACTGGAAAGCGGGCGCTGTTCGAGTACCGAGGCGAGCTCTTCAGCGTACCCGTCGAGGATGGCTCCTGGCGCAACATCACGAGGAGCCCGGGCGTCGCGGATCGCCACGCGGTTTGGTCGCCCGACGGGCAGCGTATCGCGTGGTTCAACGACTCTGACGGCGAGTACGGCCTGGTCATCGCCGACCAGGATGGCGCAAACCAGGGCCGCATCGCCATACCAGAACCAACATTCTATTTTTTGCCCGAATGGTCTCCTGACGGGACACGTCTGGCCTTCACCGACACGCATTACAGGGTCCTGGTGCTCGATATCGAAAGCGGCGATGTGACCCACGTGGACACGGAACGGTTCGCCCACCCCGAGCGCTCGATGAATCCCGTGTGGTCGCCCGACTCGCGCTACATCGCCTACGCTCGCAGGCTCGACAACCAGCTCCGGGCGGTCTTTGTTCACGACACCCAGACGGGGGAAACGAACCAGCTCACGGACGGCATGGCTGATGCCATCACGCCGGTCTGGGACGCATCGGGTGAGTACCTGTACTTCCTCGCCTCGACCAACTTCGCCCTGAACACGGGCTGGTTGGACATGACGTCGTTCGACCATCCGGTCACGCGTGCCCTGTACGTGGCGATCCTCGATGCGGACGGCGTATCGCCGTTCATGCCGAAGAGCGATGAAGAGGTGGCCGACGACGAGGATGGCGAAAGCCCCGCCGGTGAAGCGGGTGACGCGGCCGCAGTGCAGATCGACTTCGATGGCATCGGCTCACGAATCGTGGACGCGCCAGGCCTGCCTCTTCGCAACTACGCCGGCCTGGCCGAGGGGCCTGCCGGCACGGTCTTCGTAGCGGAGGGGATCCCGAATCAGGGCACGGTCCTGCACAAGTACAGCCTCGACGCTGCAGAGGCGGAGAGCTTCATCGAAGGTATCCAGGGGCTGCGGGTGTCTCATGACCGAAGCAAGCTGCTGTACCGGTCCGGCCAGAGCTGGAGCGTCGTGGACACGGGTCGCAAGCCAGGAAACGGCGACGGCCGACTCTCGCTCGGAAACCTGAGGGTCGAAATCGAACCGCGCGCCGAGTGGAGCCAGATGCTTCGCGACGGCTGGCGCTTCATGCGGGATTTCCTGTACGTGGACAACCAGCACGGTGCGCCGTGGGACGACGTCTGGGACTGGTACTCCGCATGGCTCCCCGACCTCGAACACCGGTCCGACTTCTCGCAACTGCTGGACATGGTCTCGGGTGAGATCGCGGTCGGTCACTCCTACGTTCGAGGCGGAGACTTTCCTGACCTCGACAATCCCCGGACGGGGCTGCTCGGCGTGGATCTCGAGGAGACAGCTGGAGGGTACCGCATCTCGCGCATCTACTCGGGCGAAGACTGGACTCCGGGACTGACGGGACCGCTGTCGATCCCAGGAATGAGCATAAACACTGGGGATTACCTACTCGGTATCGACGGGCAGGCCGTCGAGGCGGGTATGAATCCGTATCGCCTTTTGGAAGGAACTGCTGGCCGGACCATCACGGTGACAGTCGGCTCGGACGCGTCGGGCACTGACGCGCGGGACATCGTCGTACAACCGACGGGCAGCGAGAACCAGCTCCGCACGTGGGCCTGGGTCGCGGACAATCAACGTCGCGTCGATGAGCTGAGTGGGGGTCGCCTCGCGTACGTTTGGCTCCCCAACACGGGGCAGGGCGGTTACACCTACTTCAACAGGATGTACTTCGCTCAGCAGGACCGAGCCGGGGCCGTGATCGACGAGCGCAACAACGGCGGCGGATCCGCTGCCGACTATATCGTCGACGTGATGGCGAGAGAGCTCACCGGCTATTTCAACTCCAGGGCCTCTGACAAGAAGCCCTTCACCCAACCCATGGCAGGGCTGTGGGGCCCCAAAGTCATGATCATCAACGAGCGAGCCGGCTCGGGTGGCGACCTCATGCCCTACCTCTTCCGCTTCAAGGAAGTCGGCCCTCTGGTCGGAACGAAAACGTGGGGTGGGCTGGTCGGAACCTGGGACACTCCACCGCTCATCGACGGGGGCAGCTTCGTGGCACCCCGCGGCGGGTTCTTCGACGTCGACGGGGAATGGGCCGTCGAGGCGACGGGTGTCGCTCCCGACATCGAGGTTCGAAACGACCCTGCGGAGGTCCTCGCCGGTGGCGATCCTCAACTCGAAGCAGCGGTGGCCGAGGCGTTGAGGCTACTTCGGACTGAAGCGATCACGCTGGAAGACGAGCCCCCGGCACCGATCAGGTACCGGAGGCCCGGCCGAAGGTAACGTCAAGTCTGACTGACGGTTGCGGGGCGTCCGGTGTGGGCGCCCCGCCGGTTCAGTCCGCCTTCAGGACCTCGATCGGGTCCACCCGCGTTGCCCGAATCGCTGGCACGAGCGACGCCAGGACCGTGGCTACGGCCATGAGCACCGCCATGAGCGTGAAAGTCGTTGCGTCGGTCGTTCCGACCCCGAACAGAAGCTCATCCAAGAGGCGAGTCACCCCCAGGGCACCCAGAGCGCCCAGGACGATACCGATCGTGGCGAGCGTCACTGCCCAACGGAGAACGAGTGTCCGAATCCCGCTGTCGCGCGCGCCGAGCGCGATGCGGATGCCCATCTCTCGCTGTCGCGTGGTCACGCTAAAACTGACTACCCCGTAGAGGCCGATCAGCGCGAGCATGAGTGCCGCTACCGCGAAGCCGCCGAGCACCGATGTCGTGAATCGATCGATCGCGAGCGAAGACGAGACGACCTGATCCATCGGTTGAATGCTCGCCAGGGCCACGCCTTGATCGAGCTCGGCCGCCTCGGCCCGAATCGGCCCCACGAGTGATTCCGGATCGCCTGCCACACGCACAACCGTGAACATGCGCGTTGTGGGGGCCTGTGCGAACGGGAGATACATCGCGTTTCGGCTGTCAGAGCGAATCCCGAAGTTCTTGATATCACGGACGACGCCGACGATTTCCCTCCAGACGGGGTCTGCCGGGTTGTTGACGTTGAGACGCTTGCCGACGGCCTGGCCGTCGAAGTAGTCCCGTTCCAACGTCTCGTTGACCATGATGACACGTGTGGCGTCGCCGTCGTCCGACCGCTCGAACGCACGACCCGACACGATCTGCAGGCCCATTGCGCCGAAGTAGTCCGGTGTCACCCTCCGGAGCCAAACGGTGGGCTCCAGGCCGGCTGGCGGTGGGGCGGCACCTTCGACGAAGAAGTTGGTGTCCCCGTCGTTGCCACCCATCGGCAGGTTGGTGATCGATCCCACCGCGACCACGCCGGGTATTGCGGCGATTCGTTCCTCCAGAGTTCCGAAGAAGGCACGGAGGCTGTTGGCGTCGGCGTACCGCACAGGGGAGACCTGAACGCGAGCCGAGAGGACGTTTTCGGGCTCGAATCCGAGGTCCACGCGTTGGAGGTTCTGGAAGCTCCGAACGAGCAGGCCGGCTCCGACGAGGAGAACCAGGGCCAGCGCGACCTGGCCGACGACGAGCGAATTTCGGAGCCGATTAGACGGCGCGCCGCCCGATCGACTCCCTTCACGGAGCGATGCAATGGGCTGCACCCGAGCTGCCCGCACTGCGGGGAAAAGGCCGAAAAGCAGGCCGGTGAGGATCGTAGCGATTGCGGCGAAACCGAGAATGCGTCCGTCAACGGCGACCTGTTCCAGCAGTGGTGTCCCGGCTGGGGCCAAGCGTACCAATCCTTCGGTGCCGGCGAAACTCAGGGCGACTCCAAGCGCCCCACCCACACCGGCCAGCATGAGATTCTCGGTCATGAGTTGGGTCAGGATTCTTCTCCGACCGGCCCCCATCGCGACGCGCACCGCCATCTCACTGCGCCTCGTCGCTCCCCGGGCGAGCAACAGGTTGGCCACGTTCACGCACGCGATCAGCAGGACGAAGCCAACTGCTCCGAAGAGTACCCAGAGAGCGGTACTCGCCTGCTGCACCATGTCGAACTGGAGCGGATACACGTTGAATCCGGTATCGATGTTGGCGGCGGGGTATTCTTGCTCGAGACGCACCCCGAGTTGTGTGGCCTGATCCTGCGCGAGCGAGAGTGAGCCCGGGTCTTGCAAGCGGCCGACCGCGCGGATGAACGCTGAGCCCCGCCCCCCGCCGTTCGTCAGGTCGAACTGCATCATCGCCCACGCGTCGGTGCCGAGGAACGCCGGCGGCTGGAAGTCGGCAGGCATGACTCCGACCACGGTATAGGGCTCATCGTTCAGTCGGATCGTGCTCCGCAGCACGTCCGGGTTTCCGCCGAATGCCCTCTGCCAGAAGCCGTGGCTGATGATGACCGAGGCGGGAGCGTCGGGCTCGTCTTCGCTGACAAGGAATCCGCGTCCCAAGGAGGGCTCCACCCCGAGCACCTCGGAGAACATCCCGTGGCTGAACATGGCGCCGTCGATCTGCTGAGCCGGCCCGGCCCCAGTCAACGTAGGACCCCAACCGAAGAACGCCGACGTCGCTTCGACCGCCGACACCTCGTCGCGGAAGTCCGAGAAGTTCGGCCACGAGAGATACTCCCGACTCTTGTCGGGGAGCACCACATCACGTCGGGAGTAGTCGGCCCAGACCATTACCAGCTCGTCCGAGTCCGGGAAGGGCAGAGGTCTCAGCAGAACCCCGTCAACGACGCTGAAGACCGCAGTGGTGGCCCCGATCGCGATCGCGATGGTGAGCATGGTAATGCTGCTGAAGCCCGGGCTGCGCAGGATCTGCCGGGCGGAGTATGCGATGTCGCGACCGATATCGTCGATCAAGTCCGATTGGTTCATGGCCCTCTGTCTCCTCTTCATCATCCTCTCCACGTCGTTACGTACCTGGGCCACATCGCCGAATCGTAGCTCAGCGGCTTCGCGAGCCTCCTCGGGCGACATGCCTTCCCTGATGTACCTTGCTGCCCGTTCCTCCAGGTGAAAGCGGAGTTCGTCGTCGACTTCGCCCCGCACTCCGTCCTTGCGGAAGGGCAGATGGAAGAGTCGCCGTGGGCGCGGTGGGCTCACGAGCTCGGCAAGTCCATTGCGAGAGCTCGAGCTACCGCGTTCGTGTACTTCGTCCACGAGGCCGCTTCGCGCGCCAGGTGGCGCACCCCGTCGCGGGTCAATTCGTAGTACTTGGCCCGGCGGTTGTTCTCGGAGAGCCCCCACTCCGATTCGACCCACCCTTTACCCTGCAGGCGATGCAGAGCGGGGTAGAGCGTGCCCTCTTCCATGAGGAGAGAGCCGTCGGTCACTGTTTCGATCCATTCACTGATCCCGTAGCCATGGCGCGGTTCCCACGTCAGTGACTTGAGGATGAGAAGGTCGAGCGTCGCTCGGACGAGATTCGGATTTTGTGACATGCCGTCCCCTTGTGTGGCTAGGGGATGGTAATGACAGACCCCTTGCGTGACAAGGGGAAGGTTTGCGACGCCTACGGCACGATCAGTTCCCGACAGGCAACACCATCGGAGTGATTTCGATCGGGCGTCCCGCCTCGATCGGGATCTCGAAATCGATCGTGGGCGAAGAGGCGAGACCGAGAGCCGCGGCGGTCGAGTCGAGCAGCCTGACCGTGTAGCGACCGGGTCTGAGGCGCTGCACGTAGAAGACGCCGTCGGAGAAGGTCCGCTCGGTCAGCACCACGACGCCGGAGTCAGTCGCAACGATCTCGATCCCGGCTCCTGCGACGGGTTGAGGCGCATTCCCGTCGGTAACCACGCTTCCAATCAATTCACGAGTCCTATGTAACGCTACCGAAACCGAGGTGAACAGATTCGGCGAGGGACGCAGGAGGATCTCTGACTCAGCGGACACCCACTCGGGGTCGACCGTGAGCGTATCGAGCGAGACCGAAGTGCCCTCGTACGGAGTCAGTTCCCACGTCAGGAAATGCCCGGCAGTGTCGGTGGCTGCCCTCCACCCGCCGACTACCACAGTCGCATCCTGCGCCGGCGGTTCGTCGGCTCCCCGAAGGCCGTCTCCGTCGAGGTCGTAGAACACGCTACCCGTCACCCCGCTGCGTCCGACGCTCTGGTACGCGAGGGGGAGTGCCCCGGCATCCGGGCCGTAGGCAACGCCTCCATCTGCACCGAGGAAGAGCCCAGCCCCACTGCCAGCCGCGCCTCTGCCCCGAAAGAGGCCGAGTCCCGTTCGGAGCGTCACGCCGAGGCTCAGAGACGACTGGAGCCCCTTTCGGGCACGGAATCGGAGGTCGATGTTCGCATTCTCACGCGTCCGCACGGTGGCGGAGGCTTCGAACAGTTCGATGCCTCCGGAGCCGGCGCCGAACCCACCGCCGAAGGCCGCATCGCGGAGCGACCAGGGCAGCTGTGACAACAACGTCTGGAAGACACGGGCAGTGAAGAGAGAGCCGATCTGGAGACCTGATTCGGCGCCCACCTCGACGTTGGTGAGGCCGAGGTTGGTGGAGACCGCTCCCTGCCAGGCGTCCAGGTCGCTTCGATCCAATCCCCGGAGGAAGATGCGCCCGTAGAGCCACCGCCCGCCGAGTAGACGTGTCGGCATCGAGGCAGAAGCCTGACCGGTCCATCCCGGCGAGCCGACGGGGTCGGCGCCCGGTTCGGCCCAGGTGTAAGTCGCGCGAAAGGTTCCACTGCGCCCCCGGTAATACTGGACGTCGCCGCGCAGGAAAGCGGTCCCCTGAGATTGAAGGGAGAGAGAGGCGTTCGTGGTTGGTGAGAAGCCGAGTCGAGCCCACGGACGGAAGCTCGAGCTCTCAGCCTCCGACAGATAATCCGCCCCCGCGTACAGAGTTATTCGTCGCGTCAGGCCGTGCCCAACCTCGGCGAAGCCATAGGCGTCGCACCCGAAGCCATCGCAGGCCCCACCCCCTACTGAATACCTCCACTCCTCCACCGGCACTCGTGTATGTGGGACCAGATACACGAGATCCTGGATGACTTCCTGGCCAGCTGGCCCGACCATTCTCACGCGCACCGGGGTGCTACCGTAGTTCAGCGGCGCCCGGATTTCGGAGGGACTTTCCGGCGTGGAGACGCCGACGAGGTGCTGCCCCTGATAGACTTCGTACTCCCAGCCGGCGGGCACCGCTGGGGTGACCAGCGTCTCGTCGAAGAAACGAGGTATCGTGAAAGGCTCATTCGTGATGCTGGCTCCGACGAGGGGGCGGGCGACGAGACCTCGACTGAGAATCGTGCCGGCTTCGACCTGACGAACCCACCGATTGGTCGGTAGCACCCTTTGATACCGAACATGCACATCGGTGACCTCCGAGGGTCGATTCTCCTGGAAGAAGCCGGTCACTCCGAGCTCGGCTCCACCGCCCAGCACGCCTGCGCCTACCATGGGTCGTACGGTGCCACGGCCGAGGCCGTTCAACTCGGAGAGCGCGACGCTCCATCCCGCGGCGAATCCGCCTGTGCGGGCGGGATAGGGGACGCCGTCGAACCGAGTCGGGTCGAACCGGGTCGAACGCGCCTGCTCCCGTCGGCGCCTGGCCTCGTCAGCCGCGCTCCGAGCCGAGGGAAAGACGGGACCGTCGCGGATCGTGACGGTGAGCTGCACCATGTCGACCGTGATACTGGCGTTGAGGAGGCGACCCATTGCGTCGGACACCAGGTAGGTCTCGCCGTCCTGCTCCACCCATTCAGTCTCACCGAGAGTCAGGGACTCACCGTCTATTTCGAACGTCCGTTCAACCGGATCGAGCACGGTCCTCCAACTCTCCGGAGGCCACTCGAGAACGATCCCGGAGCTTGTCCGGTGCAGAGGGATGCCGGTTAGCCGGAGAATCGGTCGTAGGGGGAGGAGAACTCTCCCGTCCTCCTCAACGAGTGCAACGATGGTGGGACGGTCGGGCACCCGCTCGACGAAGAGCTGGAAGTACCCCTCCACCCAGGTAGACGACTCCTGCGCTGACGCCGGGAGCGACGTCAGCAGCGTCAGGATCAGGAGTCGAGTTACGGCCGACGGCTCAACGTACGGGGACTTCACGGACTACGGTCTCGGTGGGGAGCGGACCCTCCGCAGGCAGGTCATCACGACGCGTGTCGAACGTGTACCTGACCGAGGCGATTGACTCGCCTGGCGACAGCGTCGGAATGCGCCGGTACATCGACGTGTATACAGGCAGGAGGTCTTCAAACTCCTGAACCACATCTCCGTTCTGATCGAGACCTTCGATGACGACACGGCCCAGGTAGGCAGCGTTTCCGGTACGGGTTACGTGGAACTCATGTATCAGGCTGTCACCCTGGAGCGTTGCCGAAGCATCATCGATCGTGATGCCCGTGCCGACGTCTCCGTTGCGGTAGTTCACAGCGACGACGATGACGGTCTTTACGTCGATCTGGAGCGCCACACCATCTTGATTGGACTCGATCGGCTGCTGCCCGCCTTCAGCGTGGACCATGACGCGCGCCCAGTACTCTCCTTCCGCAATTCCGTCCGGTGGCCGTGCGATCAAGCGGACGACCTGGCGTTCCCCAGGCTCCAGGCGGAGCCGCTGAGGGAATGCGCTCAGCCAGGACAGAGCCGATGGCTCACCGGCCGGGGCCGTGTCGGTGAGGGGGACGACGATCTCACCGCTCTCATTGGTCTGTGGGTAGCCGAAGGCGAAGTCGATACGAATCTCTTCGGTTCGGTCGCCCGGGTTGAAGAGGGTCAGTGCGCTTGATCGGGACTGGCTGTCGATGTAGACCGCCATGGGAGCCACCGAGACGGGGCGCAGAGGGTTGGGGAAAAGCGTCATCGCTCCGAGAGCGAGTGCTACCGGTACGAGGATTCTTCTGCTCATGCTCCCGCCTGAATGACGAACAACGTAATGGTCGCCGAGTAGCTACCGGGTGACTGACTTGCGCCGGGGTCTGCGGTCCCTCCCAGATACAGAGAGAAGGGCTTGCTGGGGTGTCCGCGGAAGGTGAGGGGCTGGGTCGGATCGAACACCACGAGGGAGTTGCTCCTTCCAGCGAGGCCGTCATTGGCAAGAATCGCGATCGGCAGTACAGATCCATTCGCGAGCGATACCATTTCGGTGGGAAGCACGAAGGTCGCGATCAATGACCCCCTTGCGATGACGTCAAATTGAGCACGTCGCGCGGCATCCGTGGTTGCCACGAACTCCGGCACACCCCGCTGAAGGGGCCCGAACACGAGGTCTTGAGCGGGGAAGATCGCGATTTGGCCCGTGCTTGGCTGTGGGACGGACAAAAGCGCGCACAGGGCCGCGATCAGAACGAGGACCCTGTGCGCGCTCATGTCAGGCTCGCAAAAGTGAAAGCCCCTCCCTAATTGACCGCGGTGACCGTGAACGTCATGGACGTGCTGTACGCACCCGCCTGGACATTGGTGTCTGCCCCGCTGATGCTGCCGGCGACCTGGACGAAGCTCGTCTCGTCGACACCCGGCAGCAGGACGACTCGGGTCGGCAGTGCGTCACATGCCACGTCCCCTATATCCGTCGGGCCTTGCGAGGCAGAGGCGTACGCGCACAGGAACGTAACCGCGATATTCCCGCCCGGGCCAACGAGGTTGGCTGGAACCGTCGTCGAGACGGTGACGTTCGAATTGTGAACGATCTGGAACTCCCCGAGGGTCTGCCCACCGGGCGCGGCGGCACCCGTGCTGACGGTTGTTCCCGTGCCTGGTTGCAGCTGTCCGAATTCGAGGTTGGTGAGAGGCGTCGCCACGACATTCGCGAGAATGGTAGCGGTTGCGTTCACCTGAGCGGTGTTCTGAGCCTCGATCGCGAACGGTGTCACGGTGAGAGCCAGCGCTAGGACTACGACCTTCTTCATGAGGCACTCCACAGATTGAGCTATCGGCTTAGGGGCCACGTCTTGCTGTCCCCTTCCTGGCATACTATCGGAAGATGGGGAGTCCAGGGCCCTGTAAACAAGTGTTTATTTTCTCGGTGCCGTGATGGTCGTCAGTGGCTCCCGCTCCGCGAGGTTCCCAGTCCAGCCGCTCGCCCCGTCGCCCACGCCCACAGGAAGTTGTGCCCTCCGATCGGGCCGAATGCGTCGAGTACTTCACCGCACAGGAAGAGGCCGGGGATGTGACGCGATTCCATGGTGCGCGGATCAATCTGATCGAGTGCGACTCCTCCACCGGTTACTTCTGCCTTCTTGTAGCCCGCATCCCCGGTCCAGGGCAGTCGATACTCCGTGAGCGCTCGAACGAGCACCTTGCGATCTGCTTTCTTGAGCTGTGCGAGGGGAGTGCTCGGGTCGATCGTACACTCGGCCAGGAGATGGTCAGCCAGGCGGCGCGGCAGGTGTGGGGTGATCGTGGAGCGGACGGTGCCGGTCGGGGCCCGAAGGGCTGTCTCCCAGTCACCGTGCCCGAGGGGCGTCCACTGAACGAGTAACTCCTGCCGAGAACCGTCGGGCCGGCCGCGGATGGCGCGGTGCGAGGCATCCAGGACGGTCGGGCCACTCCAACCGGTATGGGTGATCAGAAACCCTCCGGTCGTCACGAACGCCGGCTTCGTTCCAGGGGCGATGATGGTCACCGTCTTCGACACGCCGGCCAGACCCGAGTGCGGATGTGGCTCGGCGGTCAGGGGCGTCAACGCCGGGTACGTGGCGTTGACCCGGTGCCCCAACGCCTTGGCCACGTGGAGACCCGTCCCGTCGCTTCCCGTTGCCGGCACGGATAGTCCGCCCGTCGCGATGATGACCGCGCTCGCCTGCAGCGTCGGAGCGTTCTCGATGTCGATGTTCCACGTGGCCTCGTTCGGGTAGACCCCTGTCACGCGGGCTCCGAACCAGATCTTTCCGCCCGCCTCTTCCACACGGCGGACGAGGCCGTCACGGACATCTCGCGCTTTGTGGCTCGATGGAAACAGCTTGGCTGACTCTTCCTCGAGCACGAGGGGCATCTCGAGTTCGTGCTCGAAGAAGGCCCTCTGCTCGGCGAGCGGCCACGAGCGCAGGATCTTCCTTAGGGTGTTGGGCGAGGAAGCGGTTACGTATCGCTCAGGCTGAGCGACCGCGGGAAGGATGTTACAGCGGCCGCCACCACTGATGAGGATCTTCCGCCCCCCGTCCTTCGTCCGCTCCAGCAGGATGACGTCTGATCCGGCCCGCGCCGCGAACAGAGCCGCGATGAGTCCGGCGGCACCCGCGCCGATCACGGCAATGGGCAGGCGTGGGGAGTCGCTAGGCATCGGGTCCGGTATGCGTGACTGGGCTACCCGCGTCAGATGAACGCGGCGCGACGCGCACGGTAGGCGGCTTCACCGACACGAGCAACGCGCTCAGCGGTTCGACGGTTTCCTGGCGTCGGGCGGTGCGTGATGCCAAGCTGACCGGATGATGGACGAAAAAGCCCGACACGCCGATCTCACGCCCATTCTCGAGGTGTGCTGCGGCTCGGCCGACTTCGCGATCGCAGCGGCGTCGGCAGGGGCGAATCGTGTCGAGCTGTGCGACAACCTCGTCGAGGGCGGAACGACTCCGAGCGTCGGCGCGGTATCTCACACGCTGGAGCGTACCGACGTCCCGGTCATGCAGATGATTCGGCCCCGCGGCGGGGACTTTCTCTACTCGGACGACGAGTTCCAGGTGATGGTCCGGGACATTGTCGCGGCAAGAGAACTGGGTGTGATGGGTGTCGTGTTCGGAGTCCTGACCGCACAGGGCCGTGTCGATCGGGAACGCACGGAGAGACTCGTCGACGCAGCACGACCGTTGGCGGTGACCTTCCACCGTGCGTTCGACTTGTCGCGAAACCTCATGGAGAGCCTCGACACGTTGATCGAGATCGGAGTGGATCGTGTCCTTACATCTGCGGGCAAACCCTCGGTCTTCGACGGGCTGCCCGTGCTTGGTGACCTCGTTCGGGAGGCGGGTGATTCCCTCGTTGTCTTGCCCGGAGGTGGCATCCGTGCGCACAACATCACGCGCTTGTTCGAGCTCCCCGGGATTCGTGAGGTGCATATCGGCGCGAGTCGACAGGTCCCGAGCTCCATGACTTTTCGAGCAGACGGGATACCGATGGGCCGTGCCTACGAGCCGAATGAGTATGTCCGGGAGGGGGTAGACGGAGAGGCTATCCGTGCGATCGCGGCTGTCTTCGACGGGCAACGAGTTGATGGCGCTCGGCAGCAGGGGGCCGCGTCATGACGGATCCGTCGATGGGGACCCGGTCCGATCGACGGACGTTCCTCCGGCGAATGACAGCTCTGAGCGTCGGGGGAGCCTCGCTCTCTCTTCTTTCGTGTGGATCGCGTGACGACGGCTCGGTTCAGTCGGAGGGAGGAGCCGAAGGCGAAACGCCGATCGAGCCGATCTCGCGCCCGCTTCTCCTTCCCTGGTCGGAAGGCGTCATTCGCATCGCTGCTCCGGTCGCAGAGCTTCCGGTCGCCTACGTTTCGATGGCGTCTCGACATGTGTTCGTCGATCTGGAATTCCGCGATCGGGCGAGTTGGCTACTGCGTGCACACATCTCGGTGAGCACCGCGCTTTGGAGGATTCCGTTGCCCGGTGATCCGCCCGGACAGCCGATCACGCCTGGTGACGAGCTTCGGGAATTCGAGGAGGTGAGCATACGGGACTGGGATCCCGCGATGCCTCCGGCGGAGGGCGACATTCGGATCCGGAGAGGTCGGCGAGCTCCGGTCTCCGTTCACTTCTCGTGTGTGCCCGGAGGAGGCTCGGGGGGGGGCGCGACGGGGACCGAGTGGTTTTCGGCCGGACCCTGGCAGATGGATGTCTGCGCCGGAGGCCCGCATGAGACGACCCGCGAGGACTTCATGCTGGTCGGGAGCGGGACACGCCACCCGACCAGGAACTGCGACGACTCGGGGGCACCGATCCAATTCATCAGTTGGGCGTGCCGGCCCGGTCAGGCGGGCGCTACCAGCGCCTAGTAAGTCCGCTGGGCCGTCGACCCCACCGACTTCGTCCTTCCAGGGCCAGCAGTTTCTGTAGCATCACCGTCGCGTCGAGGTGGCTGATCCCGAGGATCTCGCTCGCCTCCTCGGCAGTCAGCGGGGCTTCCTCTCCGATCTCGGCGAACGTCTCGCTCTCACCTTCGGCGGGCGGGTCTTCTGCGCGCTCGTCCTCTTCGGCGTCGGGTACGTTCACCGAACGGGTAACCACGTCGAGGATCCGAAGGCCCATCGCCAGGTTCCACTTCGTGTCGTCGTCACCCGGTCGCAACAGGAGTGCATCCCTGTTGGCCTCGACCGAGGCGGCCGCATGCGCGCGAGCCGAGTCCGGTTCGGTTGCTGCAAGCGCCCGCTCGAGCCGCGAGAAGCCTGCGTTGTACAGCGCACTGGCCCTTACCCCTGCGGTGGGGCTGTTCGCTGCTCTCGCCAGTTCGTTCTCACCCGAAGCGATGCTACGCGTGATCAGGGACGTCCCGAGGTTGTAACGGACATAGGCCGGTGCGTCGAGCTCACCCGCGCGCTCCTGGTAGATCTCGGTCGCAGCTTCCGTCTGTCCTGAGCGATGCAGGCGGTTCGCCCTCTCGACGCTGCCCCTGTCGACGCTCCACGACAGCCACAGGCCGCCGGTGGCGAACGCAAGGAGCGACGCTCCACGACAGCCACAGGCCGCCGGTGGCGAACGCAAGGAGAGCCACGCGACGACCCCAAGCCGGCACGCGCGCCTGGGTGGGTCGGTCAGCCATGGGAGGACCTCCTGAACAGGAGGGCGCGCCTCGGACGGCCCGAGTCGGTGGATGTGTCCCAGAGCAACAAACCGATCACGAGCAGAATGAACCAGGAGCCGGTGGATGTGTCCCAGAGCAACAAACCGATCACGAGCAGAATGAACCAGGAGCCTCCCCAACCCTGTGTTCCCTCCTCTTCATCACCGATCCCACTGGCGTCTCGGAGATCGCGGAGCAGAGCCCGTACGCCGTTCGTGCTTCCGACATCATGGAAGATCCCACCACCCGCAGCGGCAAGGTCACGGAGCAGGGCCTCATCGTACCCTGCGACGACCGGGTCGCCGGAGCGATCCAAGAGCGGGACCCCCTCGAGGCGGAGGCCTTCGGCGTCGAGCGCGAACAGCGGCGCGCCCCCCGCTGATCCGACCCCCGCGGTCCACACGGCCGTGCCACGCGCCGCGACGTCTCGGATCGAGTCGATCACCATGAGAGCGTCGTCGTGAGCCTCTCCATCCGTAATCAAGAGCACGATGCGGTCGGCGTCTCCGTCATCGCGAGACTCGAGCGTTCGGTGGGCGTGCGCTACGGCCGAAGCCAGGGACGTACCCTGGTCGCGGTCACCGAGCAGGTCAGGGACGACCCATGGAGCGAAGAACTGGAGTACATCAGGGTCGTCCGTCAGCGGCACGAGGCGGTAGGGCCAATCCGCAAAGAGAGACAGTGCAATGCGGTCAGCCGGAAGGGCCTCCGTGAGTGCGGCGACCGTTGCCCGGGCGCGCCCGATTCGACTCGGCTCGACATCGGCGGCGGTCATGGAGAGCGAGACATCGACCACGACGACGAGGTCCGTCCGCCGAACACGCTCCAGGGCGTCGCCTTGATCCTGCGCCGGTCCGGCAGCCAGTCCAGACAACACGACCGTCGCAAGTACGAGACACATGAAGCGTGCAACCGGAAACCGCTCGAGACGCACGCCGGTCAAGCGCGCCGCGGCATCCGGCCCTCCGTACGCCTCGACGAGACGACGGCTCCTCCTCCATTGAGCGATGACCGACAGACAGATGAGAAGGACGCCGATCGGAGCCAGGGCGAGCAACTCGGGACGGGAGAAGGTCATGGCAGGACCCCCCAACGGGACCCTCGCAGCGCGGTGACGTTGACCCACAGCCCCAGCGCGATGACCAGGAGAATCCAGGCCAACGGCGTCGCCTCGATTCGCTGCTCGAGCCGCTCTGACGGTTGGACGAGTCGATCGATCTCCTCGTAGATGCGCTCTAGCGCTTCGACGTCGGCGGCCCGGAAATACTGTCCACCAGTGATGCGGGCCGCCTGTGTGAGGACGGTCTGCATGGCCTCCGAGTCGCGACCCTCTTCCTGGCCGATCGCCACCGGGAAGACCCGCACGCCTACGGTCGCGGCGGCCCGAGCCGCCAGGGCAGGCACGATACCATCCTTGTTGTGAGCTCCATCCGTCACGAGGATGAGCACCTTCGACGGGTGAGGCGCGTCCTCGAGAAGTCCGGCGCCCGCGGCGATCGCGCCTGCGATGTCGGTTCCGTCGACCAGGAGCCCGACCTGGAACGCTTCGACGGCATCGCGAATCACGTACCCGTCGTGCGTGAGTGGCAGTCGGGTGAGCGCTTCTCCGGCGAACGCCACCAGACCGATGTCGTCCGACCGGTTGTCGATGAAGGTGAGGACGGTCGACTTCGCGACATCGAGCCGGCTCTGCCGGGCGGCCATGTCTTCGGCCCACATCGACGTGGACAGGTCCATGGCGATCGCGATTCCGACTCCTTCCACCATCGGTTCCTCAACGACGCGAATGAGTTGAGGAGCGGCCAGCGCAACGATCAGGCATCCGAGGCCCAGCGTCCGACCGATGAGGGGGAGGTGACTCCATCCATCGAAGCCT
Organism: Gemmatimonadota bacterium; assembly: GCA_039585495.1. Taxonomy (GTDB): domain Bacteria; phylum Gemmatimonadota; class Gemmatimonadetes; order Longimicrobiales; family Gaopeijiaceae; genus UBA2589. Next base: position 18,201 of record JBDGVT010000059.1, read on the forward strand.
CCGACTCCCGGTCCCGAGGAATCCGCCTGGGCGACCACGAGTCCCTCGTGCGACCTTGGCCTGAGCCACCAGAAGAGCGGAGCTAGCGTGGCGAGGAGGACGAGCCAGGCGGGTGAGCCGAAGGCGATGCTCATTGAGGCGACTCCACTGATCCCGCGATCCAGTCCCGCAGCGCATGCCAGTGCGCCTCGGCCTCCAGTGTCTCAGGGCGTACGCGCCCGAATTTCACCGTTTCGGCCGAGCCCATTTCGGCCACCAGTTCGGCTCCCGCTTCGGCCACCAGTTCGGCTCCCGCTTCGGCCTCCGATCTCTGTCCGAGTTCCGCCATCAACTCTCTGCTCGTGAGCGTGGCGTCCCACGAATCATCCAGGGTCTCGATGTAGCGGCGGGTGATATCGCTGGTGCGTAGGTAGAAGTCGTCGATCCGACCGTTCGAGTGGAGACCTGCCGCGAGGAGATCGTCCAGCGCTGCGAGGGCAATCTCTCGTGGCGAGCGCGGACTCGGCTCAGGCCCGACCTCCGAAGAGCTTCGGAGCCAATCTCTTACGGTCGTGCCTCCGACTCCGAGGAGAAGAGTGCCGAACGCGACCATCAGGAGCGTCGCCAGCCAATGCCTGTTACCGCCCCAGACATCATCCGTCGGACGTGGCCGCAGGCCATTCGTGATGTCATCGAGCATGAGAACGGACGCCACCCAGAGCCTCGACTCGGGCACGCGGAGAGGGTCGGCCGACGAATTGAGGCTCGGGCGGGCGAGAAAGTCTTCCCATCCTCCCGCGAGCGCGTCCGAAGAGGGACGCCCCACGCGCGTGTGGACATCGAACGGTGGAACCGAGACGATGCCGACTTGCACTGCAAGCAGTCGATACTTGATCGACAGGGTGGCGCTGCCGTTCGCTCCGCGATCCGCGGACCACTCGACGAGGTCGAACGTGGCGAATCCAGCGCTCGCCGGTAGCGAGTCCGGGAAATACGCGATCCGGTCTGCGGGCAGTTCGAGCGACAGAGTGAGTTCGAACACGTCTCCGATGCCGACGGTGTCGGCCGAGAGGGCGATCGAGGACAGTGCAGGAGCCGTCTGCCCGAGGAGGGGAGGGGTGGCGAAAGGCGCCGCGAACCCGCTCACGACCACGAGCGCCGCGACGACCCCTCTCGTGACGGATGTAAGCCTCATCGGGATGCTCGCGCCCGCTGCCGAAAGAAGCGGATGAGCGGAGGCAGGTACTCCTCGACGGTCGAGATCTCGATGACGTCCAGGCTGAGGGTGCGGAACACATCGTCGACTCCCTCCCGAGTCGTGGCAGCCTCCTTCCGGAAGGTGTCGCGCACCCGGCGGTCGCTCGTGTTCACGACGCGTCGCCGGCCGCCCTCGGGGTCCGCCACCGCGAGCATGCCCACGTTCGGAAGTTCGGCCGACCCAGGGTCGCTCAGTCGGATCGGAACGAGATCGTGGTCCCACGCCAGCTTCCGGGCCGCACGCTCCAGGTCGGGGTCGCCGACCTGGCCCGTAAGGAAGTCGCTGATCAGGAACACGGTCGAACGCTGCTTGAGGACCTTCTCGGCAAAGGCCAGGCCTGTCGAGAGAGCGGTGCGGTGACCCACCGGTCGATACGCGAGGAGTTCGAGGACCATCCTGAGTGCGTGGCGGCGACCCGTGTCAGGCGGGACGAAGTGCTCTACGCGATCCGTGACGAGCAGCAGGCCCACCCGATCGTTGTTGGCCGTCGCCGCGAGCGCGAGGATTGCCGCGATCTCCGAGGCGATGGTGGCATTGTCCTTCACTCCCGTCCCGAAGCTCTTCGATGAGGACAGGTCGACCATGACCAACGCGGTGAGTTGTCGCTCCTCTACGAACTCCTTGATGAACGGTCGGCCTCGTCGAGCCGTCACGTTCCAGTCGATCGCGCGCACGTCGTCTCCGGGTTGATACTCCCGCACATCGGAGAACTCGAGCCCGCGCCCCTTGAAGATCGAGTGGTACTCACCGCTGAAGAGCGACTCGACGAGGCCACGCGTGGTCAGCTCGATCCGACGGAGCTGCGCCATGACCTCCGGGGTGAATACGTGGTGCCCCCCCGACATCAGGGTGCCGGTACCGCCCCGAGCACGCGCTGAACGATCTCCGCGGAGTCGATGCCGTGCGCATCCGCTTCATAGGTCGTACGCAACCGATGTCCCATCACCTTGGGGGCCATGGCCTTCACGTCGTCGGGCATCACGTAGTCGCGGCCTTCGAGGTACGCGCGGGCGCGGGCCGTCCGCGTGAGGAAGATGGTCGCGCGTGGTGAAGCGCCGAATTCGATGAGCCCGGCCAGATCGGCCAGCCCGTATTCCGCGGGTTCGCGCGTGGCGAAGGTGAGTTCGACGATGTAATCGAGGACTTTGTCGTCGAGGTGCACGCCGGCGACTTGCAGTCGGGCCTCGGCGATCTCGTCCACGGTGAGTACGGCTTCAACCGGAACGTGCTCTCCATGAGCGACGCGACGAACGATGGTCTTTTCCTCGTCCCGAGAGGGGTACCCGATCTGCAGCTTCATCGCGAAGCGATCGAGTTGGGCCTCCGCCAGGGGATAGGTGCCGTGGAGCTCGACCGGATTCTGCGTGGCGAGCACCATGAACGGCCGGTCGAGCGGGTAGGTGTCCCCCGCGATCGTGACCTGGCGCTCTTCCATCGCCTCGAGGAGTGCGGCCTGGACCTTCGGCGGGGCGCGATTGATCTCGTCGGCCAGGATGATGTTCGAGAAGATCGGTCCCTTCTGGACCCGAAACTCACCGGTCGACTGATCGAACACCGGTGTGCCGATGATATCCGTCGGGAGCAGGTCCGGTGTGAACTGGATCCGCCGGAAGTCGGTATGGAT